>DBYC01000062.1:12906-32607 GCA_002310035.1 bacterium UBP6_UBA1196 | reverse complement strand
CATCTTTACAAGTTAAAGAAAAAGGCGAAAAAAGCTAAGGCGAATCAAGTTGTTATCGAGATCAAGGAACTCAAGATCCGTCCGAACACCGATACTCATGACCTTATGACAAAAATCCGTCAGGCCAAGAAATTCCTCGATGACGGAAACAAGGTCAAGTTCACGGTTTTTTTCAGAGGCAGAGAGATCATGTTTGCTGAAAAGGCTTTGGAAAACCTTAACATCATCGTTAAGGAGCTCGGCGGCGAGGAACAGCTTGCAATCGAATTGGATAGTGTTGTAAAAAATAAAAAAATGAAAACTAATAGAGCTGCAGCAAAAAGAGTTAAATCGAACGGCAGCGGTAAAATGAAAAGATGGCATCCTTTCAAAAGCCACATCCTTACGAAGAAAACCCGTAAGAGAAAAAGAGATTTGAGAAAGGGCGCATACATCGAGACATGCGACATTCCGCAGATGAAGAAACTTCTTCCGTATCTTTAATAGGAGTCAGAAATGAGAGTAAAAAGAGGATTTAAAGCCAATAGAAGAAGAGCAACGATACTCAAGGCCGCAAAAGGCAACTATATGGCAAGATCGAGAAGATACAGAGTTGCCAAAGAAACAGTTGAAAGAGGCTGGGCTTATGCGTTTGCTCACAGAAAACTCAAAAAGAGAGATTTCAGAAAACTTTGGATCACAAGAATAAATTCAGCTGTCAGAGAAAGAGGTCTTTCATATTCAGCATTTATGGGATTGATTCACAAAGCGAATATCGACATCGACAGAAAGGTCCTTGCTTATCTCGCAGTTGAAGATCCGAAAGCTTTCGACAGAATTATAGAAGAAGCCAAAGGCGCAAACTAATTTATTTGGGGGAGAATATGAGTGTAACAAAAGTTGAACTTGCAGACCTTGTTTACGAGCAGATGAAAATTGACAAGAAGGATGCTTCCGAACTTGTCGATATGTTCTTTGAAGAACTTAAAGATGCTCTCGCAAAAGAGGGTGAAATCCAACTCAGCGGTTTCGGTAAATTCTCTGTTAAAGAAAAGAAAGAGAGAAAAGGCCGCAATCCTCAAACAAAAAAGCCTTTGACGATCAGCGAAAGAAAGGTCGCGACTTTCCATCACAGCCAGGTGCTGAAGGACAGACTCAACGGCAAATAGCTGTTGTTCTTATAAGGTCGGGATGTAGCGCAGTCTGGGTAGCGTACCTGAATGGGGTTCAGGTGGTCGCTGGTTCAAATCCAGTCATCCCGACCATTTTTTGAAAAATGACAAAAATTTTCATCACAAATGATGACGGAATTTATGCCGTCGGTTTGTCGGCTTTGGAAAACGCCGCTTCAAAACGCGGATTTTCCCCTTTTGTTTCCGCGCCTTTAAATGAGCAGAGCGGTGCAGGGCATTCGATAACCCTGGGTTCGCCGCTCCGTATTTCGAAATTTTCAGAAAACCGTTTTGCAGTTCACGGAACACCGACCGACGCGGTTTATGTCGGTATCAACGCTCTGATCGACGAAAAGCCGCTTTTCGCCGTTTCGGGCATCAACAAAGGTGGTAATTTAGGCGACGACCTCACTTATTCGGGAACGGTTTCGGCGGCGATGGAGGCGTTTTATCACGGAATAACTTCTTTCGCTGTTTCGCTTTACATCACCGATTTCGCGGCTTTCAGAAACGAAACTTTCGCGGTCTGCGCAGATTTCTTTTTTGACGAAATTCTTCCTGAAATTGAAAAAGTTGTGGGAAAATCCGAGCTTTACGGCAAACCGCGACTTTTCAACATCAACATTCCGGAAACCATCGTAAAATTGAAAAAGGTGCCGGTAAAATGGGCGCCTTTCGGCAAAAGGCTTTACGGCGGCGATGTTGTGAAACGGGTCGATCCGCGCGGAAAAGAGTATCTATGGATCGGTGGGAACCAGTTCTCGTTTGCCGAAATCGAGGGGAGCGACTGCTGCGAGATCCAGCGCGGCTGCGCAACGGTAACTCCGGTTTCGCTTGACTTTACCGATTATGAAATCCTTAATAAAATCAAGGTGTAAAATGGAAAAACCAACTTTCAAACAGGCTTTTATGGCTACTCCGGGACCGAATTCGTGGAAAGAGGCCTTTCTGCTTGCCGTCAAAGGCTTGTGTATGGGCGGAGCGGACATAATTCCAGGTGTTTCGGGCGGAACGATCGCTCTGATTGCGGGAATTTACGAAAAACTTATTGCCGCAATCAAGTCTTTTGACGCGGTCGCTTTGAAAAAACTACTTTCTTTTGATTTGAAAGGGGCTTTGGAGCATGTCCATCTCAGATTCCTCATCGCCCTTTTTTCGGGGATCGCCGTCGCGATAGTTTCTCTTGCACGCCTTATGAACTATCTTCTGAAGTTCCATTCTGAGCAGACATACAGCCTTTTTTACGGGCTTATCGCCGCTTCGATTTATGTCGTCGGCAAAAAAGTTAAATGGAAAATTCCTGAAATTATTGCGATTTTGACTGGAACTGTCGCGGCTTACTTTCTTGTAGGTCTCATTCCGGTTTCGACGCCGAACGAACTCTGGTTTGTTTTTGTCAGCGGAGTGATTGCGATCTGCGCGATGATCCTGCCTGGAATAAGCGGCGCATTCATTCTGCTCATTTTGGGAAAATACGAGTTCATAACCGGAACTTTGAAGGCTCCATTTTCTGCAAATGAAGTCGTTGGCACAAATAACCTGCTGATAATATTGGTTTTCTGCCTCGGATGCGCTTTGGGACTCGGCGGATTTTCCCGCTTTCTGAACTGGCTTCTTTCAAAGTGGCATTCGGTCACGCTTGCGTTTCTGACAGGTCTTATGGCCGGCTCGATGCGCAAAATCTGGCCTTGGAAAGGCGAAGCTGTCGTCGAAATGATAAGGGGAAAAGAACACATAGTTTCGCAGGCGAATGTCTTTCCCGAAAATTTCGGAGTCGCGTTTTTTGTTTGTATCGCGTTGATGGTCGTCGGTGTCGTTTTAATTGTCGTGTTGGACAGAATGTCTGAAAAACATTAGCAATTTTTATATTTGGGGAGAGATGAGAGAGCATTCTTTTGTGACAAATTATCTGACTAATCCTTATTCTTCGGTTCTCTCGGTTTCGGGAAACACGAAGGTCATAACGGCACTTTCGCTTGATATGAAAGTTCCTCCGCATGTCAAGAGCGGCGGCTGGCTCACTGCCGAATACTCGCTTCTTCCGGGTTCTACAAATGTGAGAAGCGCTCGCGAGCGCGGCAAAATTTCGGGCAGGACCGCTGAGATCCAGCGCCTTATCGGCCGGTCGCTGAGAATGGCTGTCGATCTTGAGAAAATTCCAGGAATCACCATGCTTATCGACTGCGATGTGCTTGAAGCTGACGGCGGAACGCGCACCGCTTCGGTAAACGGCGGCATGCTTGCAGTGGCCATTGCCTGCAAAAAACTGGTCGATGAAGGCATCCTTCACGAAAATCCGCTTAAAAACTGGATAGGAGCTATCAGCGGCGGCATTATTGACGGCAAAGTCGTGATGGATCTTGACTACGAAAAAGATTCGCGTGCCGACACTGATTTTAATTTTGTCTTTTCTGAAAACGGAAATATAATCGAACTTCAGGGAACTGCGGAAAGAGTTCCTCTTGAAGATGACAAGTTCTTTGAATTGTTGAAAGAATCACGCGTTTGCGTGAAAGAGATTATAGCTGAAATGAAATCAATCGCAGGATTTGCAAAATGATTATTGTTGTTAAAAAAGGAATCAGTGAGGAGTTTCTGGACAATATAAAGGAAACTCTGCTTGCCAACGGAATGTCGTTCGATGTTCTGCAAGGGTCGAGTTATGTCGTTCTTCCTGTCATGGGGGATCTGACGACTTCCGATATAGGCCGTTTCAAGTCCCTGCCGGGCGTCGAGCGGATAATAAATATTTCGAAACCGTATTATATGGCTTCGAAAAACTATCGCGAGAAAAGTGTCGTCGATTTCGGCGACGGAGTCAAAATCGGCGAAGATTTTACAATGATTTCAGGTCCATGCAGTGTAGAAAGTGCCGATTCTCTTGAAAAAATCGCTGCGTTCCTTTCAGGACTCGGAGTGAAGATCCTGCGCGGCGGAACTTTTAAAATGAGGACTTCGCCTTATTCTTTCCAGGGCTTGGGCGAAAACGGCGTCAAAATTCTGAGCGAAACGGCAAAAAGATACAATATGAAGTCTGTTTCGGAGATTGTCGATGTCCGCCACATCGATCTTTTTGAGCAGTATATCGACATCATTCAGGTCGGTGCCAGAAACATGATGAATTTCGCGCTTCTCAAAGAACTCGGAAAGTGTACTAAGCCGATCCTGCTCAAACGTTCGGCTAATGCTACGATCGACGAATTTCTGTCGAGTGCAGAATACATAATGGCGGAAGGGAACGAAAATGTCATTCTCTGCGAGCGAGGGATCACATCTTTCGACGATTCTACGCGCAGTCTGGTGAATATTGCTGCGGTTCCGATAATCAAAAACCTCACGCATCTTCCGCTGATTCTTGATCCTTCGCACAGTGTAGGGAATTTCAAATTTGTACCGCAGGTGTCGGAAGCGGCTGTTGTTCTGGGGGCTGACGGCATTATAGTAGAAACCCATTTTAATCCGACAAACGCTTTGTCCGACGGTTATCAGTCGCTTAATTTCGAGCATTTTGAATCGATGTATAAGAAAATTCTCAAACTCTGCGAATTTAAAAAAGAAAATCTTTAAAATTCCTGTTTAAAGCCACCGGATTTCAGTTCTGCGTTTTTTTGCAGATTATTTTTCCGTTTTCCGAGTCAAAGAAATTTTCGGTGAAAGGAAGAAAAAGCGAATCACCGCCGTTAAGATCGATTTCAGCCAGAGAATAAGCCGGAGTAGGGGTAAAACCTGCGATTTTTCCCAATATTTTTCCGTTGTTGTCCAGAACTTCCATGCCTACTAGCAGATCCTGTGACATACCGGCAATTTCTTCTTCCGGCAGTGCAAACTTCTCTCCGACAAGAAATTCGGCCTTTTTGAACGAGTCAACTTCGGCAAAACGGATGACGAAACCTTTCGCTGTTTTTGTTATTGAGGCGATTTTCCACTTTGTTTTGAATTCAAAATGATAAAGGTAATTGAAATCCAGCAGAAAATCGTTGTCTTTAAACTCCGGTTTGAAAAAAAGAGAACCGTCTTTTTTCAAAACTTTTGAAAAAAATCCGACAGTTCTTAGATTTATAGAAGAAGTCTGTGTCAGTCTTCGTCGACTATTTCGAGAGTGCACTTTTTCTGTCCGTGTGAAGTTGCCGCACTGAGGAGAATTCTCATTGCTTTTGCAATTCTGCCCTCTTTACCGATAACTTTGCCGAGATCTGATTTTGCGACTCTGAGTTCAAGAATAGTCGAATTTTCGCCTTCAACTTCCGTTACAGAAACCTGTTCAGGATAATCAACAAGACGTGCAGCAATCTGTTCAATGAGTTCTTTCATAAAATCCTCCAAAAAGACAAGAAGTTATTTTCTTACTTTTTTTACGAGAGAAGCAACGGTATCTGAACTCTGGGCACCTTTTTTGATCCATTCGTCATACTTTTCGACATCGATAACGATCTCAGCCGGATTAACGCACGGATTGTAGTGTCCGAGTCTTTCAAGATAATCGCTGTCTCTTTTCTTTCTGCTGTCAAGAACAACAACTCTGTAAGAAGGTTTCTTTTTTGATCCGCCTCTGGTCAGTCTGATACTAACGCTCATTAAATCCTCCAAAAAAAATTATTTGACTAAGTTGCCTAAACCCTTGAACTTTTTCATAAGTCCGCCCAAACCGAGCCTGTTTATGTTTTTCATCATTTTTTTCATTTCAAGGTATTGCTTCATAAATTGGTTTATGTCCTGAACCTTTGTTCCGCTTCCGTTCGCGATCCTTCTGCGGCGGGAAGCATTGAGAATTTCAGGTTTTCTGCGCTCTTCTTTTGTCATTGAGAAAATGATCGCCTCGATTTTGGAAAGTTCCTTGTCCAGGTTGACTTTTCCTTCCATCTGCTTCATTGCCTTGCCCATTCCCGGGATCATTTCAAGCATGTTTTCCATAGGTCCCATGTTTTTTATCATCTTCATCTGGGCGAGGAAATCTTCGAGGTCGAATTCGTTGTTTCCCATCTTCTTGCGGAGACGCTCGGCCTCTTCGGCATTGATTTTTTCGGTTGCCTTTTCGACAAGAGAAAGAACATCGCCCAAACCGACGATCCTGCCTGCGATCCTTTCAGGGTGGAAAACTTCGAACTGGTCGATTTTCTCGCCCATACCGACGAATTTGAGCGGAGCGCCTGTAGCAGCGTTGATCGAAAGCGCCGCGCCGCCTCTCGCGTCACCGTCCATCTTTGTGAGGACAACGCCTGTGATCGAAAGCCTTTTGTGGAATTCTGCCGCGACATTAACCGCTTCCTGACCGGTCATTGCATCAGCTACGAAAAGAATTTCGGAAGGTTCTACCGCTTTTTTGATATTTTCGATCTCGTCCATCATCTCTTCATCGACCTGAAGACGGCCCGCGGTATCGATTATGATGACATCGGCGACGTTATTTTTGCCGTATTCAACCGATTTTACTGCGATATCTACAGGATCCATCCCGACTTCCGACGGATAGACATCAACATCGATCTTTGCAGCTAAAGTTTTGAGCTGATCTATTGCGGCAGGTCTGTAAACATCGGCAGGAACAAGAAGAACGCGTTTTTTCATCTTGTTTTTGAGAAGGTATGCGAGCTTTCCGGCGGTCGTCGTTTTACCGCTTCCCTGAAGACCTGCCATGAGGATTATCGCCGGCGGACGGACATTCAGATTGAGCGAATGGTCTCCTTCGCCTAGCATAGAAACAAGTTCTTCGTGGAATATTTTGATGAACATCTGGCCCGGATTTATGCTTTTTGCAACTTCCGTTCCAAGAGCTCTTTCCTTAACCTTTTCAACTAGTTCCTTGACGACTTTAAAGTTTACGTCGGCTTCGAGCAGAGATAATTTAAGCTCTCTGATCCCGTCTTTGATGTTGTCTTCGGTGAGTTTACCGACACCGCGAAGCTTTTTAAAAGTGGCCTCGAGTTTGTCGGTGAGCTGGTCGAACATTTCTCCCTCTCAAAAAAAAGCCGTGCGATTATAGTGAAATTCTTTTTATAGTCAAGATTTTTGTCATTGCCGCCGCCTCTCTTTTTTGCCGCGGAAGCTGAAAATTTGTCTTTTCGGCTTCTTTTTGCATAATACTGTGATTTTTGGATGGCGGGGTCGTTATGAAAAAAATTCTGTCTGTTTTGTTTTTTTGCCTGTTTTTTCAATCTCTTGCGGCGGTAGAGGACGTTTCTCTGCTTCAGGCCGACGAGACTCAGAAAACTTACGAAAGGAAGGCCGTCATGGGGTTTGGTGACATCGGTTTCATGCAGAATTCCGTCCGCGTTCCGATGCGCTACTGCGAAGTTGACGAAGATGGCAGAGGAAAGTGTATTCCATGGACTTTCTCAGTGAATTATCCGCTTGACGAAAAAGAGAAGCTGAAAGCGGCTAAAATTTTCTACCAGTGGACGATAACCAACCGTTTTGACAAGATAATTCTAGGTAATAACGAGGCTTTTATGCGGACAAAAGGCGGTGAAGTCCGGCTCGATCTTGGAGGGAAAGTGCCTGTTTTCCGTTCCGGAACGACCAATCTGGCATCTTTCCGGCGAAATCTCGAACGTTATCTTAATTCCGATGTCAGAAAAGTTTTCGGAAATCTGCTTGACGCGAGTGCAGAGCAGCGTTATTCGGAACTTTCGGAAAAAGAACAGGAGACTTTTATGGCGGCAAAAGCGAAAGAGCTCGGGATTTCTGCCGCTTTTGCAAAAAAACTGCTTGATTCATCCTACATTTTTGCGGCTCATGTCGCGCCGATAGGCGGGGCCGGAAAGGTCGTCCGTTCGAGACATAAATCCGCGATAACCAACCGGTATTATTACGCTTTTAATATAGAGATCGAGCTTGCTGTAGATGTCGTTTTTATGATTTACCACTACAATTTCGAGGCAAAACGCTTCGAGCATTACGGCGATATCGTCGGCCATTCCGGAGCTATTTCCGGTTCTACCGATGTTGCATTGCAGATAATTCCGACTCCGAAGCAGGTCATGGCTGTTTTCAACGACACTTTCCGCACCGCAATAAAGGCGGCTGCGCTGAACGCCAACTATCAGCTTAAGCAGGATGACAATTTCGCGATCTTCATGCCGGTAAAAAGCAGCGACGGCAAAAAAATCGAAAGCAGTTTCGGAGTTATGGAAGATATCAGAATCGACCATCCTTTCGAGATCCTTGAAACTGTTGACGGCAAGACTCAGCGCAAAGGTTTTGCAAGGGCTCGTGAAGTTTCTATCAACTGCAATGACAGTGCCGCACCTACAATAATCAAAGTGACAAACGGTGACGCCGAAGAAGGCAACCAGCTGCGCGAATATCCTTGGACAGGCCTTTATTTCAATCTCGGACTGGAAGATGATATGGTGTATGCAAAAGGCAACCGCTATTCGGGCGATATCGGAATGATGCTTGTAGCTCCGGGGCTGCATCTCGGCACAAATGTCGATCTTGGTTATGTGATGAACAGTTCTGCTCTCAGTGAGTTTTATCTCAATGTTTTTTTGGATTTTAATGTCGGTCTTCAATCAGAATATAAGGGTGAAAACCAAAAGAGTATAGGTACGCTGCTTTATTGGTTCGGAGGAGGTCTTGGCATTGCGAAAAGGTTTTATGCCGGATCGGCAGGATTTTTCTTTGCGCCGGCAATTGACGCTTCTTATCACGGCACTTTGAATGATGACAGGGATTTTCAGCATTTTGATATAACACCGCAGATTCATTTGGGTTTTAGTGTAACTCCAAGTTTTGATTTTATAATCAAGGCGGGCTGGAATGTCGGTTTTCTCACAAAGGCTGAATCTGATGAATACAGTGGTGAAAAGGTAGATGTTTCAGGCAGCTACTCAGGTTTTGTCCATGGTCCGTATATGTCGCTCGACTTCAACTTCCATCTTCCGATAGTGAGCGCGATGGCGAGAATGTATAAGCCTTCTTCGAATGTGTGCAAATAGCGTAAGCTGTTGTATTGTTTGATCAATTTCCGAAGAAAGATTCGATTTTTCTGTTGCCGGAAGCGTTTCTTGCGCGGTTTCTCGACCAGATTCTGAGTTCTTTGATGTTTTCCTCGTAAGTTTTTGAAAGGGGAACTGTTCTGCGCAAAATTTCTTCGAGGATTTTCTGCGTGACTTCGCAGTTTCTTGAATATGCCGTGATCAGCGAATCGACGACGACCTGCTCGATCTCGGCTCCGCTGAAGCCTTCGGAGTTGTAAGCCAACTTGTCTGTGTCAAAATCTTCGGGATCGCGGCCTCTTTTTTTGAGGTGGATTTTATAAATTTCCTCGCGCTCTGGTTTTGAGGGAAGGTCAACGAAGAATATCTCGTCGAAACGCCCTTTTCTGAGGAGTTCAGGCGGCAGAAGCGAGACTCTGTTTGCCGTCGCGACAAGGAATACCGGCTCCTTTTTCTCCTGCATCCAGGTCATAAGCCAGCCTAAAACTCTGCGTATTTCTGCCCCTTCGCCTTCCTGCGAAAGAGCTTTTTCGATCTCGTCTATCCAGAGAACGACCGGGGCGAAACCTTCTATCGTCGCGATTGCCGATTTTAGAAGTTCTTCAACGCTCTGGCCTTTTCTGAAAAGGTTGATGAAGTCGAGCCTGACGAGCGGGAAGTTCCAGATATTCGAAATTACTTTGCTTGTGAGCGATTTTCCGCAGCCCTGAACACCGAGCATGAGCATTCCTTTCGGGAGCGGGATCCCGAATTTGCGGGCTTCGTCGGAAAAGTTGCCGCGTCTTTCGATTATCCACTGCTTAAGCTCTTCGTAGCCGCCGATGCCTGAAATTCCGTCGTCAACATTGATGACTTCAAGAATTTCGTTCTGCATGAGAAGACTGCGTTTCGATTCAAGAACATATTCGACTGCCTTGGTTTCTTCAAGTTTCGAAGCGTTCTCCAGAAGATCGTCGATCCTTGAGAACGGAAAGCCTTTTAGGTTTTCGCGGATCGTGTTTTTTGTGCTTTCCGAAAAGGGAAGTCTGCTGATTTTTTCCGAAAATATCGAAAGGTCGGGTTTCAATGTCTCTATCGCGGCGTAGCGCATGATCGCAGGCGAAAGCGCGGCTTCCCGGCAGAAAAGCGTTATCTCGGAAGTGCTTTCTGCGAGTGTTTCAAGCAGAGTGACAGCACGCGAATCGCTGTCGAACAGGTATTCACCGTAAGCGATGCTGAAATTTTTGTTCTGCCTTATGAACCCGAGAATTTGTGCGAAAAATTCATCTTTTGAAGCGGCGTTCCACGAAAGTTTATCCTTTCTCTCCTTGATGTAGAAAAGCGGATCGTCGCAAATAATGATTTTTAACATCTTGACCTCCGAAAAAACCCGAAAACGCAGTATTTTAAAGGAAAACCCAAAAAAGGCAAGCCTTTTGCCGCCGCCTTTCGAAATATCGAATTTTCGACATATCGATATATCGACAAAAAGTCAGGCGGCAGCGACAACTTGCTTTTTCTTAGTTTTCCCTTAAAATATCGCGTTTTTTTGTTTGGTGGTGAAAATGAAAAAGTTTATATTGTGTTTGTTTGTAGTTCTGCTCATTGTTTCGTGTTCAGGCAAGGACAATGTCGAAAGCAAGTGGCGTGTTATCAATGAGGAGGTCTATGCTCCTAAAATAGACGAAAGCCGGCTTTTTACTTCGCTTGACGAGCTTGAAAAGCTGATTATTGCTCCGCTTTCATATTTCCGCGACAAAAACGGGATCTACTCTTTTTCACAGAGTATTTCCTATGAAACAAATTCAGAGGTCGATGAAGTCAAAAGAAAGCTTTCTCTGAACGAGACTTCTAACTTTAAAAGTGATAAAAACGGAAACTTTTCAATGAGTTATCAGAATAACAAAAATGAAGGCTGGGATATAGTCTGGCGTGATAATTTCTTTTACCGCAAGCAGTTCGGTGGCGAGTTTACCAAAACTTTCAGCATGGGAGAACATGCTACGCTGCGCGACAATCTTTTCGGAACGATCCCTTCGCTTTACCTCGTAATGCGCGACCACGCATCGATAAAATCGGAAAAAAGCTGGCAAATCGGTTCGTTCAAAGGACATCTTGTCACAATAGTTTTTACCGACAAAACTGAAAAAAGGGAGCCACTTCCGGAAAAAAGATATTTGCAGAATCTTCAGGGAACGGAAGAGATGCGTGACGATGCCCTGATCAAGGATCTTGCAAAGAAGAAAAAGAAAAATGTCGTAGGCGCGATGACTGTTTTTGTCGCTCTTGACGGAACTGTCGCCGATATGGAGCTCGATCTTTCGTTTGATTTTGCCGACGAAGGTGTCTCGTTTGCGGTAAAAGGGCGCAGAACGCTTTCGCAAAATTTCGCCGACAGAATAGAAGAGCCTGAATTTAATGAAGAATATCACAGAAGGACACTTGATTCTTCGGTAAATGTAATGAAAAAAAAGGCAGATAAAAAGGAAGAAAAAAATGACGAAAAATGAAAAACTGGAGACGGTTCTCCGCACGCTTTCGGATAAGAAAGGGGTGAATGTTATGGCTTTTGATGTCGAAAAGAAGTCGGGATATACCGATTTCATGGTTTTTGTGACAGGAACAAGCACACAGCATAACATAACGATGGCTGATTCGCTTATGCGCGAGCTCAAAAACGCCGGATTTGCTAAGCCTTTGGTCGAAGGTGAGACGAGTGCTAAATGGATTCTTGTTGATGCGGGAAGTGTCGTGATCAACATCATGCTTGAGGAACTGCGCGACTACTATTCTTTGGAAGATATATGGAACGGTTGCGCAAAGGTTGATGTAAGTACCTGTATTCAATAATGAAAATCACTTTAATCGTTGTCGGAAAACTTAAAAGCCAGTTCAAGGAAATCGATGATTTTTTTCAGAAAAGGATAAAAATCTATTCTTCTCTTGAGGTTATAGAGCTGAAAGAAAAAAACGATGTCGCGCTTGAAACGGAAAATATAATAAAGTCAATACCTTCCAATTCTTTCCTTGTTGCTTTGCGCGAAACCGGAAAGTCGCTTGATTCGTTGGCGTTCTCAAAACTTCTTGATGAAAAGTCGGTTTCTCACGGTTCAATCTGCTTTGTGATCGGAGGGGCCTACGGTTTCGGAAATATAAACGAGAATCTCGCACTTTCTATTGCGCCGTGGACTTTGCCGCACCAGCTGGCGAGGATCAATCTTCTGGAGCAGATTTACCGCGGGCTTTCAATAATCGGCGGTTCTTCGTACCATCATGGCTGAAATTGAGCAAAAACCGGCTTTTTCTTGATTTCGCCGCAAAGAGACTTATTTTAAAAAGCTCTGTTTTTTTTGAGGTGAAATATGGCGGACAAATATATTTTAGGCATAGAAAGCAGCTGCGACGACACTTCGGTCGCACTCGTTTCTTCCGGTTTTCATGTCCTGTCTGTAAAAACTGTTTCGCAGACGAGCGTTCACAGGCTTTTCGGCGGAGTCATTCCGGAAATCGCTTCCCGCAACCATCTTGCATGGGTGATTCCGGCGATCGACGCCGCTCTGAAAGAATCGGGAAAGACTCGCGATGACATTTCGGCGATAGCGGTCACAAACTATCCTGGCCTTATCGGCAGTCTGCTCGTAGGAGTTTGTGCGGCAAAAGGGCTCGCCGCGGGGTGGAAAAAGCCGATAATAGCAGTGAACCATCTGAATGCGCATATTGCTTCAGCTTTTCTGGAAAGGGAAAAGAGGCCGGAATTTCCGTATCTTTCGCTTGTCGTTTCCGGCGGGCACACATCCCTGATTGAAATTTCTGAAGATGAAAGGACAGTTCTCGGCGAGACGATGGACGATGCTGCCGGAGAAGCTTACGACAAAATAGCGAAAATGGCCGATCTGGGTTATCCCGGAGGTCCGATAATCGACAAAATTGCTGCAAAAGGCGATGCTTCAAAATATAAGTTGCCGTATTTATTGAAGAATAATAAGTACGCCGATGACATAGTTTTTTCGTTCAGCGGAATAAAATCGGCTGTGAAGCGTTTCCTTGATGATGGAAATGTTGACATGCCGTCTCTCATGGCTTCGTTTCAGAACAGGATCGTCGAACTTATTGAAAGAAAAGTAAAACTTGCTCTTTCAAGAAAAAAATATACCGCTTTTGTTGTTGCTGGCGGGGTAAGCGCAAATAGCGCAGTGCGGAAAATGGCTGAAAATATTGCTGCTAAATACAATATTGAACTTTATCTTCCCGAACTGAAATACTGCCAGGATAACGGTGCGATGGTTGCCGCCGCCGCAATGGACGATTTTTTCAACGGTCGCTTTTCAAGTCTGGATTTTGATGTCGCTCCGACAGTCAGGCCGAAAAATCATTCTTGAAACATCTGATTTTTTGCTGTCTGGAATCAGTTCGGAGTTGCTTCGGATTTTTCTTCTTTTTCGCGGTTTCTGTATTCGATGACTTTCTGGGCGACGAAGTCCATAAGTTCCTTTACGCCGTTTCTTGTGATGCCGCTGATTTCGAAGTAGGGCATATCTTTGACAAATTCACGAAGTTCGTCTCTCAGTTTTTCTTCATCTTCACCATAAGAATCGATTTTGTTGAGGACGATTATCTGCTCTCTTTTCGCAAGTTCCGGATTGAAAAGTTCAAGCTCGCGGTTTATCGTTTTGATGTCATCGACCGGTGATTTTCTCGCCGGATTTATCTCGACTAAATGGATGAGAAAACGCGATCTTTCGACATGTCTGAGGAATCTGTGACCGAGTCCTGCACCTTCGTGTGCCCCTTCGATAAGTCCCGGAATGTCAGCGACAACATATGGGATGAAGTCCTTTCCTTCGACCATGCCTAAGTTCGGAACGAGAGTTGTAAAAGGATATTCCGCGATCTTCGGCCGTGCATTGCTGATAACGCTGATGAGTGTCGATTTGCCGACTGACGGGAAGCCGATAATTCCGACATCGGCCATAAGTTTGAGTTCGAGACGCACTTTTTTGCGTTCGCCGGGAAGCCCTTCCTGAGCGTAATGCGGCGCTTTGTTGACGCTCGTTTTGAATTTTGCGTTTCCTCTGCCGCCGATGCCACCTTTTGCGATGACGACTTTCTGTCTGTGCTGCGTGATATCAGCGATAAGTTCCGAAGTTTCGTGGTCAAAGACAAAAGTTCCGAGCGGGATCTTTACGATCGTGCTTTCGCCGCCGCGGCCGTACATGTTAGAGCCCATTCCCTTCTGGCCGTTTTCTGCTTTGATAGTGCGCTGGTAGCGGATGTCGTAAAGGGTGATTACATTCTCGTCGCCTTCAAAAATGACGTCTCCGCCTTTGCCGCCGTCGCCGCCGTCTGGACCTCCGAGCGGAATAAAAGGTTCGCGCCTGAAACTGACAGCTCCGGCACCGCCGTTGCCCGCGATAATATCGACTATTGCCTGATCAACAAATTTCATAACAACCTCAGTCCGGAATAAAAAAAAACTCCCGCAGCGACGGGAGTCTGAAATTCAAACGAAACGAAGATTATGCTTCGGTGACTACGGAAACTCTTCTTCTTGCTCTGCCGTTTTTGTAGAAAGTTTCATACTGAACGACGCCTTCTTTAAGAGCGTAAATCGTGTAATCAGTGCCAAGACCTACATTCTCGCCTGGAATCCATCTCGTGCCGACCTGACGGACAATGATATTGCCCGGAATAACCGGTTCGCCGCCGAACTTTTTGATTCCGCGNNCTTGCACTTCCGCCGCTTTTCTTATGAGCCATGGTGTTCCTCCAAATTACTTAACAATTTCAAGAACTTTGAGCTGAGTGAAGCTCTGTCTGAAACCGTTTTTGACTTTGCTGGTTTTTCTTCTTCTTTTCTTAAAAACGATAACTTTTTTGCCTTTATAGTTTTTTACAACTTCAAGTTTTACCGTTACATCGTTAAGATAAGGTTTTCCAACCATAACATTTTCGCCGTCTGCAAAAAGAAGAACATTTTTGTTCTCGACAAGTTCGCCTTCTTTCTTGTCCAGATTATAAACAGACACCTTTTCTCCGGGGACAACTTTAAGCTGATTGCCGCCGAAATCGATCATTGCGTACATCAAATCCTCCAACATAAAGAGCACACAAAAAAAATAACGCGGGGATTTTACGCAAAGTTGTCTGAGTGTCAAGATTTTTTTCATTTTACTTGCGGAAAAAGATTCAGGCTTGATTTTCTATTTGGCGAGAAAGTCGATCTGTTCTTTGTCTGCGTGCGGATTGATGAGCATAAAGAAAGTTTTTTTGGTGTCGTCGGATGCGACGAATGCGACCTTGTCGCTTTTTTTGATACCTATATTGGTGAAAAGAAGGATCTTTTCGGTATGGCTGAGAGAATCCATAATCGTTTCAGGAACGAACTCTGTGTAATTCCGGTTGAAAAGATCCCTGAAAGTTGTGAGCGATTTAAGCGGGAAGCGGCTTGAAAGTGCGTCTTCCTTGAAAATGACCGATTCGTTGTTTTCCAGTTCCAAAGTGAAAATCTGTTCCGAAACTTCTTTCAGTTTCTTTTTTATCGCGATGTTTTTTACAGCCTTGTCAGAGAAAAGTTCGTTGTTCGGTTCGAGCTGGAGCAGAACCGCGGTGAATCTGTCTATGTCGAAAAGGAAATGTTTCGCGGATATTTTCTTGAAGATTGAAAATGGAATATGGACGAATGAAATATTGAATCCGGGAAAAATTTTGAGAATGGTCTCATTTATCTGGCGGATTAAAGCTGAATTTATGAAACCTATCGTTATTTCGCGGGTTTCCTTGTTGAATGAAACGGGGATCGCAAGCAGTCTCGTGATCACATCCGGCGTGAAGAAACGGGCGAAAAAATCGTCCGACATCAGACTTCTTTTTTCGTCGTAAACGACGCTGAATCCGTCTTTTTCATAAAATTTTGCCAGATTCCTCTCTTCGATCATTCCTTTTGAAAGGGCGAACCAGATAGGGTCGACATTCTTTTTCATTTTCAGGATCTTGCTTGCATTTTCCGAACTGATTACATTTTCCTGAACCATTTTCAAAATCAGATTTCTCATTTGAAATCCTCCTGTATTTTTGCAACTATCGGAACATTGCGTTTGTAGCGCATCGAATTTATTCTGTTCGTTACGAAATGAACCAGCTTCGCGTCAAAACCCTCTCTGACGATTTCTTCTTCGGAAAGTTTCAGATCGGCAAAGGCGTGGATGACCGGATCCATCGTCTGATAGGAATAACCGATTTCTCCTTCATCGGTCTGTCCTTCGAAAAGATCGGCACTCGGCGCTTTTTCTATGACGCTTGACGGAAGTCCGAGATAGCGTGCGAACTCGAAAATATCGGTTTTATAGAGACTGCCGATCGGATTCAGGGCAGATGCTCCGTCGCCGAACATTGTAAAATAGCCGAGTTCGATCTCGCTTTTGTTGCCTGTTCCCAGCACGATCGCGCCGTTTGCCGCCGAAAAATCGAAAAGGGTCATCATTCGTGTCCTTGCCATGATGTTGCCGAGACGACCTTTCCGCGAAAAGTCACTGTTTGTCATGTTGTTTGCGGCAAATGCGTCGACAACTGCGGAAATTTCTATTCTCAGGCTGTTTATACCCGTGTTTTCAACGACTTTGAGTGCGTCTTCAACGCTTTTAGCGCTTGATGTTCTGTAAGGCATAAGTATTCCTGTGACATTTTCTTTGCCGAGAGCTCTCGCGGCAAGTGCCGCTACAAGCGCGCTGTCAAGTCCGCCGGAAAGCCCTAAAACAGCTTTTTTGAGCCCTGTTTTTTCGATTTCCGTGACTAAAAACGAAGTAAGTTTTTTCTCGATTACTGCAAAATCCAATTTTGGGAGTGTTATCATGCGTTGCTCCTTATTTTAAGTTGATTTAATAATGATCTTCGTATGTTGAGCGAATTGGAAAAATAGTCTGAAAGAATGTTTTCCTTTTTTTCGTCCGCAGAAAATCCGGAAACAGCGCAGTAGTCCGATTCTATCGCGTCAAGCGTTTCGTAATTGAAATCGTTGAAAAGAGTTTCACGGCATTTTTTTATGAAACCTATTTCAGAAACATCAGGCATCGTGAATGAGTGGGCGAGTTCCGCAAGCCACGAAGCTGCTATGAAATTGCGCGGATTGCTGCGAAGGGGCGCGGTTTCCTCGAGCGATACGAAATCGTCAAGAAAATATGTGTTGTTTTTTCTGCTGAGAACGACTTCGCAGTTTTCGAAAAGGGAGAGGGAGTCTTTTTTCGAGAAAAATCGGAAAGTCTCGCCTTCAGTCGAAATTGTGTGGAAATATCCCGAGCCGTGTGCTTTTTTGTAGGTTATCGTTCCCTGGACGATCTGCATTATTCCACCGATTCTATCTGCTGTTTCTTTTCGGGTCTGCGCCGCTCGATGTCGGTTGTGACACCGAATTTTTTTGCCAGTCCTACGCATTCGGCAAGGAACGGCATCGAAACTTCCTTTACGTTCATAGCCTGGACTTCAAGGCAGTTGCGAAGATATTTCTGCCCGAGTTCCTCGTTTTTCAGCAGATACATTTTAAGAGCGCCTTTATACAAGGTTTCGAGCTCGTACGGGAAGTATTCGATAGCTTTTTTGTAGTTTTCGGCGGCAAGCTCGTGCATGTCCTGCTCGTCGTACATAAGTCCGAGCTGCTTGTATGGATCGTAGAATGTTCCGCGCATTTTTATCGCGGCTTCGAAATGCTGTTTTGCCAGATCGTAGCGTTTCTGCTTTCTGTAAACGATGCCGATGTTGGTTTCGACGTAGTGCGGACGCGGATACATCGTGTCGGCGAGGACCGTCTTGAATTCTTCGAGAGCCTTTTCAAAGTTTTCCTGTCTGAGGTAGAGCGCACCGAGATTGTTGTGGGCATCGGTGAATTTTTTGTCGATTTTCAAAGCTTTTTCAAAATTTTCCTCGGCTTTTTTGTCGTCATGTTCAACCATGAAAACGATCCCGAGAGTATTGTAATACTGCGGAAGGTCTGGCGCAGCTTCGATAGCCAGCATGATTTCGTGTCTTGCTTTGATGTAGTCGCCCTGATTCAAAGCGGCAAGACCGAGCTGGTAGTGGCCGTCGCTCTTGCGTTCGTCACTCACAGTTCTTGTGTCTGTCGAAGAACACGCGGCAAGAATGAGAAAAAGCAATAAAATTATTAGTGAAAATCTGATTTTGTTCAATTTGACCTCTTTAAAATGATTTGTTGTTGTTCTCGAAAAATTCATGCATTTTTACTCCGCATGCAGCAAAAACGCAGAAATGATATTTATATATAACAAAAATGCAAACTTAACGGCACTTTTTTGCAGATAAAACTGGCAAAGATGAAAAAAATGAAATTAATGAAGTTTTGTCAGCGCTTCTGTGATTCTTCTTACGGCTTCGACCAGTTTGTCCATCGAGGTCGCGTAGGAGATGCGGATGCAGTCGCCGTTGCCGAAGGATTCACCGGCTACGCAGGCTACATGAGCGTTGTAAAGCAGCCACATGCAGAGGTCGTCGCTGCCTTTGATGACTGTCTCGCCGTCGGTTTTGCCGAAATAATACTTCATATCGGGGAAGACATAGAATGCGCCTGACGGGGTGTTGCACTTTACGCCGGGTATCTCGTTCATCATCTTTACGACGGTGTCGCGGCGCTCGCGGAAAGCCTTCATCATCTCTCTGATCTCTTCCGAGTTCTCTGGGCAAAGCTCAAGAGCCTTTACTGCTGCGGCCTGGGCGATGGTGCAGATACCGGAAGTAATCTGACCCTGAATTTTGTTCGCAGCTTTGACGATAGCCTGCGGAGCCGCGATGTATCCGATCCTCCAGCCGGTCATGGCATAGCCTTTTGCAACACCGTTGACGATGACGAGACGGTCTTTCAAAAAGTCGAACTGACCCATGCTTTCGTGTTTGTGCTCGTACTGGATGAACTCATAAATTTCATCGGAGATAACGATGATATTCGGATATTTCCTCAGCACTTCGGCGATAGCGGTAAGTTCAGCCTTGGTGAAAACGCTGCCGCTCGGGTTGCAGGGCGTGTTGATGAGCAGAGCCTTGGTTTTGGGAGTGATGGCCTTTTCAAAATCCTCTGCTGTGATCTTGAAGTCGTGGGCCATATCGCTCTTGACGATGACTGGCACGCCGCCGCTCAGTTTTACCATTTCAGGGTAGGATACCCAGAACGGAGCGGGGATGATGACCTCGTCGCCGTCATTGAGTATAGCCTGCAGCGTGTTGTTGATTGCCTGCTTCGCGCCGTTCGAAACAAGGATTTCGGTTTCTTTATAGTCGAGATTGTTGTCGCGTTTCAGTTTTGCGGCGATGGCTTTGCGCAGTGCCGGTGTGCCGGGAACGGGCGGGTAGTGTGTGTCGTTGTTGTTGATGGCATCTATTGCTGCCTGCTTCGCCGATACCGGCGTATTGAAGTCGGGTTCACCGATGCTCAGACTGATGACATCGATGCCCTGCGCTTTAAGTTCACGGCTTTTGTTGGTCATAGCCAGAGTGGCTGACTCAGCCATGTTCAAAACTCTGTTTGAAAGGATGATTTCGCTCATTTATAACTCCATTAAAATTAAAAATTAAAGGTCTGTCGGTGATGCGATAAAGCCTTTTATCGCGGTCGCTGCGGCAGTCGCCGGGCTTGC
>DBYC01000062.1:0-12869 GCA_002310035.1 bacterium UBP6_UBA1196 | reverse complement strand
GTTTGCTGTGCTGACAGTGATTTCGCCGGGCGCCATAACACCTTCATGCGCGCCGAGACACGGTCCGCAGCCCGGGTTCAGGATTATTCCGCCTGCTTCGACGAAAATCTTGAACAAACCTTCTTCCATCGCCTTAAGATAAATTTCGGAACTTGCCGGAAGAACAAGCAGTCTAGTCTCTTTCGCGACATGCTTTCCTTTGAGGATTTCAGCGGCGATCCTGAAGTCTTCGATCCTTCCGTTCGTACATGTGCCGACAAGGACCTGATTGACTTTGACATCGTGCATATTGCTGACTTTATTGACGTTGTCGACTGTGTGCGGCATTGCTACCATCGGTTCGATTTCCGAAACGTCGATTTCGAGAGTTTCTGCGTATTCCGCATCGGTATCAGGATAGATCGGAGTGTAGGCGTCACGCGGGATTCCGTGTTTTTCGAGGAAGCTGAAAACTTTCTCGTCGGGCGCCATGTATCCGTTTTTAGCACCGATCTCGACTGACATATTCGTGAAGACAAGTCTGTCTGCAAGTTCGATATTTTCAATGTAATCGCCTGAAAATTCTACACTTTTGTAAAGTGCGCCGTCAACTTTGATAAGTCCTGCGATGTGAAGGAGAACGTCTTTCGACGAAACGTAGGGTTTCGGCTTTCCCTTGAGGACGATTTTCATTGATTCCGGCACTTTGAGCCAGATTTCGCCGGTCGCCCAGATCCCTGCCGATTCGCTTCTGCCGATCCCGGTCGAGAATGCGCCGAGAGCGCCGTAAGTTACAGTGTGAGAGTCGCTGCCGACGATGAATTTGCCGGGAAGCGCGAAGCCTTCTTCGACCGTTACCTGATGGCATATCCCTCGGCCACAGTCGTAGAAATTTTTTATCCCTTGTTCCTTGACGAATTCACGGACTGTCTGGTGGTTCGTAGCCGCTTTTTCGTTTGCAGCCGGTACGATGTGGTCAAGAATTATCAGGATCTGATTCGGATCATCGACCTTTTTTCCGCCCATTTTCTTGAAAGTAGAATAGATCGCCGCGCTGTTGTCGTGCGTAAGAACGTGGTCAGGTCTCACAGTCAGGATCGTTCCCGGAACAACAGGTCTTCCCGCCATTTTTGAAAAAATCTTCTCAGCAAAAGTCTGTCCCATTTTTCACCTCGTAAATTGAACAAAAACCTAAAAATCGGGTGATTTTGGCACTTTTTATGAATAACTCAAATTTTTATTTCGGATTTATTCTTTTTCGTCTCTGATTCCGAGTTTGCTCATGCGGTAGCGGAGCATTCTTTCTGTCAGATTGAGCAGCACACAGGTGTCGTGGCGGTTGTAATTTGTTTTTTTAAGTGCTTTAATTATATAGTTTTTTTCGATTCCTGCCAGGATCTCATCAAGGTCTACATTGTGGGAAAGGTCAACTTCGAACAGGTTAGTCTGCGTTTGCTGGTTCAAAGGCTTAGGTTCGGGATAGTTTCTGTCAAAATTGGTCAAAGTAACTAAACCGTCGGTTGCGAAAATCGTTCCGCGCTCGACAATGTTCTTGAGTTCGCGGACATTGCCAGGAAATGTGTAAGTCTTCAAGAATTCAAGAATTTCGTTTGAAAATTTAAATTCGGTCCCAGCCTTTTCGGAAAACTGTTTCAGGAACATTTCGGCAAGCGGCATGATGTCTTCGCGTCTTTCGGCAAGCGGTGGAATATAAAGTTCGATCACATTCAGACGGAAATATAGATCCTCACGGAATTTTCCTTTTTTTATTTCCTCTTTTAGATTTTTGTTTGTTGCAGCGATAAGTCTGACCCCTGTCGGAATTTTTTCGGTACCGCCGACCCTTGTGAATACGCGCTCCTGCAGGACACGGAGCAGTTTTACCTGCATTGTTTCGCCGAGTTCGCCGATCTCGTCAAGGAAAAGCGTTCCGTTTCCAGCGACTTCGAAATATCCTTTTTTAGTCTGGTAAGCGCCTGTAAAAGAGCCTTTTTCGTGGCCGAAAAGTTCGCTTTCGAGAAGATTTTCCGGAATCGCGCCGCAGTTTATCGGATACCACGGCATATTGCTGCGCCCGCTGTTTTTGTGGATGAAGCTGGCAAGGACCTCTTTACCCGTTCCGCTGTCACCTGTTATCAAAACAGTGCTGTCGGTAGGAGCTATGCGTTTCGCAAGCTCGAAAATCTTCTGCATCTGAGGACTTCTGACAATAAAATCCGGCGATTGCGTACTGTTTTGCTGTTCTGCCGGAATTTTCGGAGCGGCAGTTTTCGTATTTTCGCTTTTTGACTGAAGCTGTGCTGCTGCAGTCACGCATTTTTTTACGATATCGCGGATCTCGGCGACATTGAAAGGTTTGCTGACATAGTCGACGGCGCCGAGTTCGATTGCCTTTATCGCCTGTTCGGTCGAAGCGTAGGCGGTGATTACGATTATCTGCGATTTCGGACTTCTGTGAAGCATTTCGTTGAGCAGATCGATACCGTCTATCGCTTCCGGCATGTTGTAATCCATTAAAATTACCGGAAATTTCTCATTTTTCAGCTTGTTTAGCGCAATTTCCCCGTTTTCTGCCGTCGTAACGTCATATCCGTCTTTTTTCAGCAGGATCTGCAGAAACTGACGCATGCTGAGTTCGTCGTCAATAACAAGAATTTTAATTTTGTCAGAATTTTCCATTATTTAACCTTGATTCCGAAATCAATAATGATTCTGGCACCTTTTTCAGTATTCATCGCCTTGATTTTGCCGCCGTGCTTGGTAATTATGCGGTAAACGAGCGCAAGCCCCAGACCTGTTCCGCGCTTTTTTGTCGAAAAGAACGGGTCAAAAATTTTATCCAGATTTTTTTCGATAAATCCCGGGCCTGTATCGTCGAAATAAATTTTGAACGAGTTGTCGGAATGTTCCGAAAATATGTCGATTTCACCTTCATCGTTCATTTCTTCCACGCTGTTTGTGAGGATGTTCCAGAAGACCTGTTTCAGTTTTTCTGCATCGCCGAGAACTGAAAATTCCTCAACATTGCATGTGATTTTGACTTTCGGATGCCCCAGCCTGAAAAGTGTAACTACATCAGACAAAATCGAACTCGGATCGCATTCCATAATCGTGTATGAAGTCTCCTCGGTGTATCTGAAAAGCGAGTCGAGCAGTGTTTTGACGCGTGTTCCCTCGCGGCGGACGATTTCTATGAGCTCTTCTGTCTCTGATTCGGGCTGGATCTCCTTTATTTCGGAAAACATAAGTTCGCTTGCACCGATAAGACTTGTAAGCGGGTTTTTGATCTCGTGCGCGATCGTCGCAGTGAGTTTTCCTATCGAAGCAAGTTTCTGCTGGAGTTCAAAACTTTCCTCGCGTTTCCTTGTTTCCGTAAGATCCGAAAATATCACGACTTTCTGGTTGTCAATGTAAGGCATTACCGTGTAGGAAAGCCAGAAATCACCGAATTTTTTCTCGGACCATGCGCCGTTCGAAAGGGCGTCTTTCGTCGCTTCGGCAAGAAATTTGTCAAGAATATTATTGAATTGCGTTGCGTAGCGGTTCACATAAAATTTTTCCGTTTCGTTTAAAATTACGATCCCGATATTTATCTGTGAAAAAATCGCGAAAAAGTGTTTCTGCATCTCCTTGCTGATGCGTGTCGATTCTTCGAGCGAATTGTTCGCCTGCCGGAAACTTCGGGTTATTCTGCTTGCTACAAAACCCGTGAAAGAGAAGAAAAGAAGATAGGTGAAAAGTCTCGAAAAGTATGATTCCCACGAAGCGGAATAGGTTTTCACAAGTTCGGAAGTTATAAGCGGAAGAAAATCGGATTTGATGCAGACACCCTGCATAAGCAGCAGAAAGAAAGCGTAAAGCGTCGTGATTATAGCTCCTTTTTCGCGCATCAGGATCCCGGCATAAATTATATTGATTATAATTACATAAAGGTAGGGGGAGCTGATGCCGCCGCTTATATATGAAATCAGGACCCAGAACAAAATTTCGATAACAAACTGCAGGTAGGCAAAAAGAGTAAGAAATTTTTCATTTATGTACCGGCTGACTATCAGCGACACGATGTTGAAAACGAGCATTATGAAACTCGTGACAAGGAAAAATTTGTTGGAAAATGAAAAAATATCAGTGTTTTCTCGGATAAAAGGAAACAGAAAAAAGGAAAATATAACCGTAAAAATGAAGAAGAAACGGATTACTAGATAATAATTCAGGTGATTGCGGAACTCGTCCGCCGAGAGACGGCTCATCCGACAGCTTTACCCATACTGAACATCGGCAGGTACATCGCGACCATCATCGTTCCAACGATGCCGCCGATTACGACCATAAGGATGGGCTCGATCATTGATGTCAGACCGTCGACCGCGACATCGACCTCTTCTTCGTAGAAGTCAGCGATTTTATTAAGCATCGTATCCATTGCACCGGTCGCTTCGCCGACACCGATCATCTGAACGACCATTGACGGGAAAACGCCTGCTTCGGTAAGTGGAGTAGTCATGTCGCTGCCTTCGATAACTTTCTGTCTGACGAATATGATCGCTTTTTCGATCATCAGGTTACCTGAAGTTCTTGAAACGACTTCAAGTCCGTCAACAAGAGGAACACCCGAGCTGACAAGAGTTCCCAAAGTTCTCGTGAACCTTGCGACGGCCGATTTTCTGATGAGGTCGCCGACTATCGGGGCATTCAAAGCGTATCTGTGGAAAGCGAAACGGAATTTCGGGTTTTTCATCAGCATTTTGAATCCGACAACAACGCCGACAAGACCTGCGATTATGAAAAGAATGTTGTCCTGAACCCACTGGCTCAAATCAACAATGACCTGGGTAAGACCGGGAAGCTGCTGGCCGTTGCTCATGAAAAGTGTTGCGAACGTCGGAACAACATAGTAAAGAAGAACGATGGTGATCAAAATAGTTGCTATTGTAACGACAGCCGGATATTTCATCGCACTTTTGATTTTTGCTGTTGTTGCAGCGTTTTTTTCAAGGAAAATCGCAAGACGGTCGAGAATCGTATCCAAGATACCGCCGACTTCGCCTGCAGCAACAAGGTTGACGTAAAGGTCGGTAAAAACCTTGTGGTCTTTGAGCGAATCGCTGAGTGATTTACCTTCCTCGACCGAATTTTTGACCTTTCTCAGAATGCTGCGGAAATAAGGTGTTTCCGACTGTGCTGCGAGGATTTCAAGACCTTGGATAATAGAAAGACCGGCATTGATCATCGTTGCGAACTGACGGGTGAAGATAACGAGCTCTTTCGGCTTCATTCCGCCGCCGCCGAGCTCTATCTTTGTCCAGTCTTTTTTCAGGGAATCGACTCTGACACCCTGTGCCAGCAGGGCTTGTCTTGCCCCTTTTTCGTCATCAGCATCGATTGAGCCTTTGACTTTTTCTCCTTTTTTGTTGACACCGGCATACTTGTAAAAAGGCATGTTTTACCTCCCTGTTTTGTTGGTTCTTGACAGAATGGCCTGGAATTCATCAAGGTGTGGCACTAAATTCAGCGCTTCTTCCATACTGATGATGTCGTTTCTGACCAGTCTTGCGAGATCCTGCGTCATAGTCTGCATTCCGCTGTCGTTCTGGCCGGACTGCATACTTGAATATATCTGCTGGATTTTTTCTTCACGGATAAGGTTTCTTATCGCCGCGTTCGGAATCATGATTTCGCATGCGATCGTACGGCCTGTGCCGTATTTCTTCGGAATGAGCGTCTGTGCGATGATCCCCTGCAGAACGAAGCTGAGCTGCGCCCTGACCTGATTCTGCTGGTTTTCAGGAAACATATCGATGATTCGGTTGAGCGTTTCGATCGAGTTGTTGGTGTGGAGTGTCGCCAGAGTCAGGTGACCGGTTTCGGAAACGCGGAGAGCCGTTGACATTGTCTCGATATCACGGATCTCACCGATGAGTACGATATCAGGGTCCTGTCTGAGGACAACTCTGAGAGCCGATGCGAACGAGCCTGTGTCGGCACCGACTTCACGCTGGTTAACTATGCAGTTTTTGTGCGAATGGATGAACTCGATAGGATCCTCGATCGTTACGATGTGGCCGTGACGGGTGCGGTTTATATAATCGACCATCGAAGCCAGAGTCGTTGATTTTCCGCTTCCTGTCGGGCCTGTTACGAGAATGAGTCCTTTCGGTTTTTTTGCCAGTTCTTCAACTATCGGCGGAAGACCGAGCTGTCTGAAATCAAGTATTTTATAAGGAATAACACGGATCGCTGCACTGACTGCACCTCTCTGCATGAAGACATTTGCCCTGAAACGGCTCAGATTCTTGATACCGAAGCTGAGATCTATTTCATTTTTCTCCTCAAAAGTTTTTTTCTGCTTTTCAGTCAGAATGCTGTATGCAAGTCTTTTCGTATCGACAGGAGAAAGCGGTGGAACATTGACGGGACGCAGGTTTCCGTCGATCCTGAGCTGAGGCGGCGAACCGCTTGTGATGTGCAAGTCTGACGCGCCCTGCTCAATCATCAAAGAGAGCAGATCCTGCAGCGAGAGCGGAGCGGTATTGGTAGCTTCATCGTTCATTTCCTTCACCTCTAATTTTCGTCTGGTGCCGTGTTTCTCAAAACTTCGGCTATTGTTGTAGTTCCTTCCAAAAGTCTCAGATTCGCACTCATTCTCATCGTTTTCATTCCGAGTTTTATCGCGAGTTCCTTAAGTTCCATCGAACTTGCGCCGTTCAGGATCGCGTCTTTCAGCGGATCAGTCATCTTCATTACCTCGTAGAACGCGATACGGCCTTTATAACCTGTTCCGTTGCAGATCTCACAGCCTTTGCCCTGATAGATCTGGTAGCCGTCGGCGATCTGTTCTTCCTTGATTCCGAGTTTGAGAAGCTCCGATTTCGGAATGTCGACCGGCTCTTTGCAGTTGTAGCATATCTTTCTGCCGAGACGCTGAGCCATGATGCAGTTGACTGAAGATGTTACGAGGAAACTCTCAACACCCATGTTGATAAGACGGGTGATGGTCGAAGGTGCGTCGTTCGTGTGCAGCGTACTCAGAACCATGTGGCCCGTGATAGCAGCCTTTACCGCGATATCGGCAGTTTCAAAGTCACGGATCTCACCGACCATCATGATGTCGGGGTCCTGACGGAGGAAAGAACGGAGGGCGGCAGCGAAGGTAAGGCCTACCTGCTCTCGGATCGCAACCTGGTTGATACCTTCAAGGTTGAACTCTACCGGGTCTTCAGCCGTTGAAATGTTGACATCCTCTTTGTTGAGGTCGGAAAGGGCGGAGTAGAGCGTCGTCGTTTTTCCGGAACCGGTAGGACCGGTAACGAGCATCATTCCGTAAGGTTTGTATATCGCCTCTTTGAAAATTTCGAGCTGATCGGGGAAGAAACCGAGCTTGGTCATGTCGAGCTGCAAGTTGCTCTTATCGAGAAGTCGGAGAACGACTTTTTCGCCGAAAATTACGGGACAGACCGAAACACGGAAGTCCATATCCTCGCCCTGACCGATCTTGATCTTGATACGACCGTCCTGAGGGATACGTTTTTCAGCGATATCGAGGTTTGCCATGACTTTGAGTCTGGCTACGATCGCATCCATCGTGTTTCTCGGCGGATGAACGACGTCATACAGGACACCATCCATTCTGAGACGGATCCTGAAGCTTTTTTCGTAAGGCTCGACGTGAATATCCGATGCTTTCTTCTTGATCGCGTCAAGGAGGACCATGTTTACGAAACGGATGACCGGAGCTTCCTCGGAGTTTCTGATCATGTCTTCGAGGGAAGTGCTTTCGTCGAAGTTCTCGGAACTCAGCTCGACATTGTCGGCTTCGCTGAGAAGAGCTTCCATGTCGAAACTGATGTCTCCGTATTTTTTGTCGTCCTTTTTAGCCTGCTCGCCGTAATATTTCGCGATCGCGGCCTCGATGTCGGTCGCCGAGGCAATAACGACTTCGACATTGTAGTCGGTCAGGAACTTGATGTCATCCTGAGCGTTCATGTTCGAAGGATCGGCCATTGCCACAGTGAGCGTGTTGCCGATTCTCGAAATCGGTATCACATTATACCGCGTAACGATCTGCTCGTTCAGAAGCGCGATTACTTCCGGCTGGATCTCAAGCTCCGAAAGGTCGATCTTCGGAACATTGTACTGCTCGCTGAGAATGTCAACGAGCTGGTTTTCATTGAGTCTGTTCTCTTTAAAGAGAATATCTTTTATGCTTTCACCCGATTCGATCGAAAGTTCTTCAAGCGATTTAAGTTCGGGAAGAGAGATGATTCCTCTCTTTACCAGCATTCCTGTCAACTGTCGGTTGTTCAAAAGCGACTCCACAAGAGGTTAGCAATTCAACGGCGGCATTATATTGTAATAATTCCTATCGTCAAGAAAGAGCGATATTTTTCTCCCTGTTTTTTTGCCGGTGGCCGCCTGAAGCTAGTTTTCCGGCATGCATTCGGATCCGTTCCATGAAAAATTTTTATCACATTCAAAGAAACATTCTTTGCCGATTTCTCTGTAACATTTGAACACTTCGTTTTCTAATTTAAGTTCGCCCCAGCGGCATTCGTAACATTTGTCTTCCGCGAAGACGAAACCTTCGGCACAGCCTGGAACGGTGTTCGGAAGCAGTTCTCCGTTGTAGGTGTAAGGCTGGGTAAGTTCGACCTGCTGTTTGTTTTCTATACGGTAAAGCGGGCCTGAGCCGCAGCACTGTTTTGCCTTGCCTGTCAGACCGCCGGTTTCAGGATTTATTGCTGTGAAGCACTGTTCGACGGCTGTTTTTCCGTTTTTGTCGCTGAGTGCTGTTCCGGCGTCGCTTTCTGTGATATATATTCCCGGAATTATTCTGGCGCATTCGGTGCATGTCCCGTTTTTCGGAGCTGTTCCGTCCGGACAAGGTACTTCTTCAAGGTCTGTCGGCTTCGGTTCTGAGACTTCGACAGTCGAAGATGCCGGCTTTTCGCTGTGCGTTCCGGTATTCGAAGGAGCAAAACCTTCATCTCCGCAGATCTGTTCAACACAGCCTGCGGTATTCCATACGGCGTGTTCAGGAAGTCCGGTACATGCGACGATCCTGGTTTCTCCGACACAGGAATCATCGTCGTCAAGCGGTTCGTCATCGTCATGTTCAGCTGCGTCTTCATCATTGCCGGCCGGCGGAGTGTCTCCGTCGTTGTCATGATCCGGGAGCGTATCGTCGTCTGCTGCCGGTTCCGCATCCTTGTCGTGAGATACGGTCCCGTCTTCGTCCGGCGCAGTTTCTGTATCCGTATCGGCTGCCGGAGTTCCGTCGGAATCGTTTTTTTCCGCAGATTTTATCGGTTTTGCGCCATCGCTGCATGCCGTGGCGGCAAGTATCGAAACAACCGCTAAAATAAAAAGGACTTTTCTCATTTTCGCCTCCTTTTTTAACAAATACCCGATATTATAAGCGGATTTAAAAAAAATGGAAGTTTTCCGCTAAGGCAATGCCGCGGCGGTTTTTTGTCTCTTTTCTTGCCTTTTTGCGCATCAAGTCTAAAATTATGCGTTTTTTGACGGTCTGCTTTTTGGGAGGGAATTTTGAAAAGGTTTTTTGCAATTCTTGCGCTTTTTGTTTTGTCACTTTTTGTTTTCGCGGCCTGCGGCGGCAGTGACAAAAAGAGTGACGGTGAAACTGGTGTAAACGATTCGGACGAACTTGACGATTCCGATGCTGCTGATTCAGAGACTGATACCGATTCCGGCAACGGCAAGACCGATAACGATAAAACCGACACTTCCGATTCCGGCGATTCTTCTGATTCCGGTGATTCGGGAGATTCCGGCGATTCAGGCGAAACTCCCGATACAGGCGATTTCGCCGATTCTGACGACGAACCGCTTCCCGACGGCATGACTCTGGAAGAGCTTGAAAAAGCGTGCAAAAACAAGGAAACTGTGAACGGCGTCGCATACGACTGCTCAGTCAAAGACTGCCAGAGATTCACTTTCTGCGACGGCGGCGGCAAAATAGGCGAAAACACAATCGCAAAATGCCGTGACGGAGAAGACAGCGACGGCGACGGCTACGCTGACTGCAAAGACCCCGAATGTCAGGTTTACCGTTTCTGCAATCAAACTGCTGAAGATAAAGCGTGTCTCGAGATTCTGGATTCCACCAACGACCATGCCGCAGCATGCGCCGAAGACGCGTGCAAAAATTTTGCAGGCTGTGCCGATAACGGTGCGAATATATGCAATCTCAGCGAAGATCCTTACAAATATGAAAAAGGAACATGCGAATGCGGCTGGTCACGCAGCAAAATGCTTGAAGATTTGAACAACAACCCTGATGCCGAAGAGGAACAGTTCTGCGCTTTCAACCTTGACAACCAAAACATCATGCAGTTCGTTTCCACAGCAAACGAAGCCGAAAACAACCTGCTGCCGTGGAAAGTCATTCTTAAAACCGACATCAACCTGGGGCAGCAGAATCAGTGGAAAATGCTGAACGGTGACACGAAACAGGCAAGCAAGCAGTTCCAAGGCAACTTTGACGGAAACGGCAAAAGGATCCGCGGCAACCTGACCTGCTCCAAAAACGAGCATTCATGCGGGCTTTTCGCAAGCCTCTTAACGGCAACAGTCAAAAATCTCAAGCTTGATTTCACGATCAAAGGTCCTGAACAGACAGGAGCCATCGCCGGTTCTTCCAGTAATTCAACGATCGGCGACATAAAGTCTTCGGCAAAAGTCTACGCGGAGAACACTTCAGGTTACGGAAACGACAACTATTCTGCGGTTGCAGGCGGCATAGTAGGAAGCGACGACAATTCCAATTTTGAAAACCTGACCGTTTCCGGTTCTGTCTCGGCGACAAGCAAGATGGCAGATTCAGCTTCTCTGGCAGGCGGTGTCATCGGTCTCGGTATTTCGACGAGAATCACCAAAGCCAAATCATCAGCTACCATCACCTCATCATTTAACGGCACGAAACATGAAACTTCTGTTTTTAAAAGCTGTGCTGGCGGAATCGTAGGATTCATTACCGCCGACTACCCGCGGCTTGAGGAAGTCGAAGTCAACGCTTCAATTCAGGCGACATCGCAAGTCGACAATACAGTTACTGTAGCAGGCGGAATTGCCGGCTGTGTATCGGATATAGTTACCGCAAGCGGCGGAACAGACGGATTTGTTTTAGTAACAAACAGCTCTTACCCTGCTAAAAAAACTATGGAGGTCACCATCCGTTCGGCCAAGAGCAGCGGCACTGTCAAAGCCGAGAACACAAGTACCGCTTCAGATGTCAGCTATTCGTCTCACGATGAAATTGCCGGAGGAATCGTCGGTATCATCAGGTCTCAAAACGAAGAAAGTATCGTTACAGGCGCATATTCCGAATCAAATATCGAATGCCACTCCTCATCAGGCAATTACACTGCCTGCACGACCGGAGGAATTATCGGTTACGCAAGGAACAAAGCGATTCTCCGCAGCGTTTCATACAAAGGAAAAATCGAAACTTTGAGCGGAAGACATAGCCGCGTCGGCGGTGTTGCCGGCTATGCCACCAACAACTCAAAAATAGCCAATGCAAGTGCGTCGGGAAGCATCACTGTCAAAGACGGCGACAACGAAAATCTCAATGTTTATGCCGGAGGAATCGTCGGTTATGCCTACGAAAATGCCAGCTTCATAAACACTTACAATAATATCGTCATCAAAAAACAGTTTGCGAGCGAAAAGGCATCCTTCACAGCAGGAGCAGTCGCAGGCTACGGCGGCAACAACACAAGATTTTATGAAAGTTACTGGAATCCCCTGACTCTGCCGGACGAAGACGAAGTCGAGATAGTCGGAGAACGCAAAACAGGTATTCAGGTCGATACGACATGCCACAAATACGAAAAAACAGGTGGTCACAGAATCGAAATTATTCCGGACGACGAATCGCCGGAACTTTTCGACCGTCTGCGCTACAACATCGGCGTTTATCTGCCTGCCGAAGAAATATACGGTGTAGCATCACCTAACCTTCCTTATGCCGATGACTACCGCACATGGAAAACTTACACCGATTCAGACGGTGTTTTATGGCCGGTAATCGATCTGGAAAGCGACGAGCGTTTTGAAGGCGGATCTATTTAGGTGAAAAATGATCAGGAAAAGCACGGTTTCAATTCTTTTTTTCGTTTTTTTGCCAGTTTCGCTGATTTTCGCCGACTGCGTTGTCTATCTTGACCGCGACGGCGACGGTTTCGGCGGCGAAAAAGTCGTTTTCGACTACGACTGTCCTGACGGCGCGCCGACAGGCTACGCAAAAAAAGGGGGCGACTGCAACGATTCTAACCGTTATGTCAATCCGAAAGCGGAAGAAGTCTGCAACGGAGTCGACGACAACTGCGATAAAATCGTCGATCCGCCGAATGCAAAAGACTGCAACAGATACTACAAAGACCTGGACTACGACGGCTTCGGAACCGACGAATACAAGTGCCTCTGCGTTTCCGAAGGCGATTTCCGCGTACTCGAACGCGGCGACTGCAACGATTCGAACCCGAAAGTCCATCCCGAAGCGCGTGAAATCTGCAACGATCTGGACGACAACTGCAACGGCGAAGTCGACGAAGGCGAAAACGTTACAGGCTGCCGTCCGTTCTACAGGGATTCGGACAACGACGGCTTCGGAGTCGGCGACGATACCAAGTGTCTCTGCAAACCGCTCGGCGTTTTCAGAGCCGAAAAGACGGGCGACTGCAACGACAACAATCCTGAAATTTATCCGGGCGCTTACGAACATTTCGACCGTCTGGACAACAACTGCAACGGAATAATCGACGAGAATCCGGCGCACTTGCCGCCGCCTCCGCCGAGAAAACACTATAAATAACGGTAAAATACTTTTGTTTTTATGGAGGGATTTATGAAAAAGTTTTTGATTATCT
>DBYC01000033.1:36914-38682 GCA_002310035.1 bacterium UBP6_UBA1196 | reverse complement strand
TCTTACTGGCTCGGCAAAGTTAAAGACAAATATTATTCAATAGTTATCCCCAACTTTATGGCTAAAACCGAAGTTTTCAGGACTTTTACGGAAGGAAACGAAGGTGTCTATTTCGTCCACAAAGTCGAAGACATAAATTCCGACCTTGACAAAGTAACGACGATCGTCCTCGAATTCTTCTTAGCCGCATATATACTCATGTTCATCGTCCTCAGATTTTTCTACAACACGCGTCAGTCGCTCAAAATAATCTCAATACCCTTCATCGTAATTCTTGCGACATCGGCTGTTTTCGCCGCGACGAACACCAGACCCGAATTTTTCTCGGTTACCGGCATAATTCTGGTTTTCGGACTCGGGCTCGACTACATAATTTACACTCAGGAAAACGAAAAGACCAAAGACCCTGTTGAAAAAAGGCTCGAACCTTTCGCCATTTTCCTTTCGTTTTTCACAACAATAGTTTCATTCGGCGCGCTCGCACTGAGTTCCTTTCAGCCCGTTCATTTAATAGGTTTTTCAATATTTACAGGACTCTGCGCCGCATACCTGGCCGCACTTTTCTACACTTCGGGAGATAAAAAATGAAAATATACTTGTCACGTCCGGGAGTTTTTTCGGCAGCCGGAAAAAACGCCGAAGAACTCTGGAAATCACTTCTAAACGGAGACCAGAGCGGGATAAAACGCTATGAAACATTCTCCGGAAGCACATTTTTCGCGGCAAGAATCGATGAAAAAACGCTCGCGCCGTCTACCGGCAGATTCGATATGAAAATAATCAGGATCGAAGAAGCTGCACTCAGACAAATCGAAAATATCATCGAAAAAGCAAAGGAAAAATACGGAGAAAAAAGGATCGCGGTTTGTGTCGGATCGTGTGACAACGGAACTGAACTTTCAATCGCGGGACACAGGAAATACTTTGAAAACGGCACTTTTCCTGAAGATTATTCGATCGAGATGCAGGGTGCTGACTACGTTTCGACATTCATCGCCGAAAAATACGGTTTGACCGGCCCTGCATGCACCTTTTCGACAGCGTGCTCCTCAAGCGCAGGAGCGATAATAAAAGCGGCAGAACTCATAAGATCGGGATCGTGCGACGCGGCTGTCGCCGGCGGGATCGACATAGCATCAGACACAACTTTGGACGGTTTTGCCTCTTTGGAAGCGATATCAGGCAGCATCACGAACCCTTTCAGCAAAAATAGAAGCGGAATAACTTTAGGCGACGGTGCGGCATTCTTTGTCCTTTCGAAAGAACCGCTTGACGAATCAATGCCCAAAATATGCCTTCTCGGTTACGGCGAATCCTGCGACGCACACCACATGACTTCCCCCGATCCGAGCGGAATTGGAGCAAAAAAAGCGATAGAGAAAGCACTTTCAAACGCAAATATAAAGCCGGAAGAAGTTGATTACATCAATCTCCACGGAACCGGGACAAAGTTCAACGATTCGATGGAAGCAAAGGCAGTTGACGCCGTTTTCGGAGCTTACAAAGTCCACTGCTCCACCACAAAACCGATTACCGGCCACACTTTGGGAGCCGCCGGCGCGCTTGAGCTCGCGATCTGCTTTGCTGCGGTCACAAACAATGCCCTTCCCCCGCAGATCTGGGACGGAGTTTTCGACGACGAAATGCCAAAACTAAATTTCGTTAATAAAAAAGATAACTTATATCAAACAAAAATTTGTCTTTCGAACTCGTTCGCTTTCGGCGGCGCGAATGCGTGCCTTGTCATAAAAAAAGAGGAGTAAATGAT
>DBYC01000033.1:0-36900 GCA_002310035.1 bacterium UBP6_UBA1196 | reverse complement strand
GGCAACATCTGCCGAAGCCCGATGGCTGAATTCGTTATGAAAAAACTCGTAACAGACGCAGGTTTGTCTGATAAATTCGGGATAGAATCTGCCGCAACAAGCACCGAAGAGATCGGGAATCCGGTCTATCCTCCCGCAAAAAGGAAACTCGCAGAACACGGTATTGCATGCGCCGGAAAAACAGCGCGTCAGATGAACGCAAGCGACTACAAAAAATTTGACCTTCTGATCGGTATGGACAGCGCGAACATCCGCAACATGACACGCATCTGCGGCGGCGACCCTGAAGACAAGATAAAACTTCTTCTCAACTATGCCGGATTTAACCGCGATGTCGCCGATCCTTGGTACACAGGCGATTTCGACGCAACCTGGAACGATGTTTCAAAAGGGTGCGCGGCGCTGCTGGAGAGCCTCATGTATTAAAAAGTAATGAATAGACTAAATTAGACAAAATCGATTTTTTATGTAGCATGCCAGCGCAATCTTTTGGAGGAGTTGAATGAATCCTGTAAAAAATTATATTCCGCGCGAAGAGATAGAAAATTTCATTCCGCACCGCGGAAAGATGCTCCTTCTCTCCCGCATAACCAATTACAACATGGAAAAGCGCATAATCACCGGCGAATACGACATCACCGAAAACTGCATTTTTTACGAGAAAGAGAGTGACGGGATCCCGAGCTGGGTGAGTTTTGAGCTCATGGCACAGACTGTGTGCGCCTTGACGGGGATCGCCCACAAACTTTTCGGCAGAAAGATCCTCCCCGGCATGATCCTTTCAGTCACCGGCTTCAAAACCGAGCTCGAATGGCTAAAAGCGGGCAAAACCGTTAAAATGACGATGACCGAGGACTACTGCGACGAGGAATCGGCGCTTTACAACTTCACTGGAGAACTTTACGTTGTCGGAGAAGAGGAAAAACCGGCAGTAACGGCAAAAATTTCGGCGATCGAAATCGAAAGTCTCGAAAAATTGAAAGAAATAAGGGGGCGTTATCTTGAGTAACTCGGACAAAACTGTGCTTGTGACAGGTGCAAGCGGCGGCATCGGAAGGGCAATCGCAATCGAGGCTGCAAAAGCGGGATATTATGTTATCTGCCACTACAATAGCGGCGCTGAGCGCGCTCTGGAGACTCTGCGCCTTATCGAAGAGGCAGGCGGGAAAGGCGAGATCGTGAAATTTAACGTAACCAACCGCGAGGAATGCCGTGAAATACTCAACAAAATCACTGAAGAAAAAGGCCCTCTCTGGGGAATAGTCAGCAATGCCGGGATCACACGCGACAATGTTTTCGCCGCGATGAAAGGCGACGAGTGGGACGATGTCATCAGGACCGATCTCGACAGCTTCTACAACGTGATCCAGCCGCTTGTTCTTCCGATGGCGAGAAGAGCTAACAAACGCGGCGGAAGAATAATCGTGATCTCTTCGATAACCGGCATCATCGGAAACCGCGGACAAGTCAACTACAGCGCGGCGAAAGCGGGGATCATCGGCGCGGCAAAGGCTCTTGCCATGGAACTCGCATCGCGTAAAATCACGGTAAACTGCATCGCTCCGGGACTAATAGAAACCAACATGATCAAGGGGATCATCCCCGAAATGTATGAAAAGATAGTTGAAAGTATTCCGATGAACCGTGTCGGTAAACCTGAAGAAATCGCTTCCCTTGCAGTATTTTTACTCTCTGAAGAATCGGGATATATCACAAAGCAGGTCATTTCTGTAAACGGAGGAATGGAATGAACTTTTTGAGACATGACGGCAAACGCCGTGTCGTAGTTACCGGCGGCGGAATGCTTTCTTCGCTCGGAAGAAGCTGGGAAACCGCTTTCGAAAACCTTAAAGCGTGCAAAAACAGAATTTCATATATGCCCGAGTGGGAGCGTTTCACGAAGATGAATACGCGCCTCGCCTCGCCTTACACCGAGGAACTTCCGACTTATCCGCGCAAAAAGATCCGCGGAATGGGAAGAGTCGCCCTCCTTTCTCTTGTCGCGACCGAAGACGCGCTCAGAGTTGCCGGACTTCTGACTGAAACCGGAGATGTCATCGAAGAACTCAAAAACGGCCGCACCGGAATCGCTTACGGGACCTGCATGGGCTCCCTGGATGCGGTAAACGCGCTTGCCACGATGATGACGACAGGCGACACATCGAAATTCGATTCCCAGACCTACATCAAGGCGATGCCTCAGACAAACGCCTGCAACCTTTCGGTTTTCTACCAGATCCGCGGCAGAATGATAATCACGGACACCGCCTGCACTTCTGGAAGCCAGGCAGTAGGATACGGTTACGAAGCGATCGCTGACGGCAGACAGGACATTATGATCTGTGGCGGCGCGGAAGAACTTTCGGCACCGAACGCCGCTATTTTCGATACTTTGGGGCAGGCAAGCTTCAAAAACCAGACTCCCGAAGCGACTCCGCGCTGCTTCGACAAAGACCGCGACGGCCTTGTTATCGGCGAAGGAGCCGGAACTCTGATCCTCGAAGACCTTGAACACGCAGTCAAACGCGGCGCGAAAATATTCTGCGAAATCGCCGGTTTCGCCATAAATTCCGACGGTTTTCACATCACGAGCCCCAACTACTACACTCAGGGCATCTGCATGGAAATGGCACTTGCGAACGCAAATCTGACAACTGACGATATCGCTTACATCAACGCGCACGGCACCGCAACATACTACGGCGACATCTCCGAAACGACCGCCGTTTACAACGTTTTCAAGCGTCCCGTTCCCGTCTCTTCGACAAAAAGCTACATCGGCCACCTTCTCGGGGCATGCGGCGCAGTCGAAAGCTGGGTCACCATCAACATGATGAACGAAGGCTGGTTCCATCCGAACATAAACCTTGACAACCTCGATCCGCAGTGCGCTCCGCTCGGCTACATCACAGGCCAGGGCATGGAAATCAACTGCGATTACGTTATGTCGAACAACTTCGCTTTCGGCGGGATAAACACTTCGCTTATCTTCAAAAAGTGGAAAGAGTAAACACAAAAACTTGCTTTTCATCTGCTTCTCTTTAAAATTTCTTGTTTTTGTTGATTTAATTTGAAGACAAAATGATGCCGAACGCGACGCAATTATTAAAACAGCGTGTCACATCTATAATTTCAGTCAATTTTTCCGCAAAAAATTTAATACTTTTCATTTTTTTAGTTTAAGAGGTTTAAAATGAAAAAAAATCTTTGTTTTTTTGCATTGTTTTTTGCATTGATTTTTGTCATCGGCTGCGGCGGCAGTTCAAACAGTTCAGAAAGTTCTGCATGTAATTACGGGTCATATAAATGTCGCGGTGACGATTCCTACTTCTGCGGTTATGAAGGCGACGATCTGAAGTGGTCGTATTACGAAAGCTGTCCTGTCGTATGCAATCCTTCTACCGGAAAATGCTCATCTAGCGCAAACAACGACGAAATTTCAGACAACAGCGAAATTTCAGACAATGGCGAAAATTCAGGCAACGGCGAAAATTCAGGCAACGGCGGAAACTCCGGAGGACAGACGCTTGTGGGAGCTGATATCTTCAAAGCGTTTGACAAGGTTGGCAACAAGTTCTGGTATCAATGGTATCTAAGCGGAAGTTATGTAGGATATAACCGCAAGACCAATCACTACAGTAGTGCACACTGCAGAGGCTGGGAAGTCGTTAAGGTCAGCGGTGATACAGCCACAGTAAACGTATACACCGATTTTGATTTTGAACATCCGAATATCATAACCTTTACACGCGGCTCTGACGGCTCGCTTTTTATGAACGGCAAGCAGGTGACAAATACTCAGACACCTGAGTTCTACCTTATGAATTTCGGCAAGAGCGGCAATTATGAGTGGAAAGAACTGTACAACAACGGCGAGTACACAAATATGTTCTATACCAAGAGCAACGGCTATACCTCTACAGACAACACGATCGACATCACTGAGACATGGAATGCCTATGGTCTTGCAGGTGCTAAAGAGAGCGAGTTCCACAACGCGGATGCCGGCAGTTCTACCGTGACACTGACTATGAAACGCGCCCAGACAGCCTATGTGAGTATGGGTAACGACCTCAGCAAACCTGACAATGTCAATATCGAAGAGATTTTGAATATCACCGACTCCAAATATTCTTATATACAGCAAAATCCTACCGCCAGTTCATTTATGGTGAAGTTTACGCACAACAACAAGAACGCCTGGGGTTATGGTATCGGTATATATCAGAACGATGATAAAGGTAATGCAAAATGCTATCCGTTCTATTCCCTCAGCGATGTTCATGATTATGTAAAACTTAACGCTTTCGATGACGGTGCAAAGGACGAATTGGGAATGCCAATTACCGATTTTGACGAGACAACCCATTACTACACCTTTTTTCTGACTCCCAAGGCAGTGGAATGGGGTAACTCTGCGGGTCAGCTTTATTTCTGTATCTTTGCCTTAGGATGGGGCTTGGATCTTGTCTCCGATATTGATAACGCGAAGGCTGCGTTCGGCATTAATTTCAAAGAATAAGTAACGTTACAAAGGCTCTGAGAACGGATAATCAAACTAATACGCGAAAAACAGGAACGAAACGATCCACGCAAGGATCGAGATCTGAAGAAATCTGTCTTTGTAGACTATGTCGGTGGGGCTTCCGCTCTTCTTTTCTACAAATGTGATCTGCATGTATCTGAGAAGGCCGAGAATTACGAAAAATGTCGTCGCATAGACGTTTTTCGAACCATAGTGCGCCTGAACTGCGGGATCAAGGGTGTAAAGCAGGTATGAAACGATGATCACGGCAGACATTATGCTCATTACTCCGTTGATGAATTCAAGGGAATAGCCTGAAATCGACTTTCTGACATCAAGCCCGCTTTCGGCAAGGACGAGGTCGTCACGCCTTTTTGCAACCGCAAGGAAAAGGCTGAGAAGGAAAGTCATGATTATGATCCAGTGCGAAGGAAGGATCCCGGTGACAGCACCGTATTCAGTTCCGGAGAGAAGTCTGAGAAGAAATCCTGTCGAAACGGCAAAAATATCGAGGATCGCAATGTTTTTCATTCCCAAAGAATAGAAAAGGTTTATGACGAGATAGACGATAATTATTATTCCCGTTCTCGTTCCTGTTAAAAACGCGACGGCAAGTGCAAGAACAAGAAAAATTATATCGGTTACAACTGCCGCTTTTATAGAAACCGCGCCGCTTGCGATAGGTCTGAACTTCTTTTTCGGGTGGACTTTATCTTTTTCTATATCGCGGATATCGTTGAAGATATAAATCGTGCTCGCCGCGAAGCAGAAAGAGACGAAAGCCATCGCGGCACTCTGCAGCAGCGTGACATCGGTTATTTTTTTGGCGAAAAAAAGCGGAAAAAAGACCAGAAGATTCTTGATGTACTGATGTGGTCTGATCATTTTAAAAAAAGCTTTCATCGCCGCCTCCGCTGAAAAACCGTGATTTACCCTATATTCTTCAATAATTCAGAGAACTTGTTGAAATCGACAGCCGGTGCGCCGCCCTGAGCCATATCAGGTTTTCCGCCGCCGCGGCCTCCGAATTCGGCAAGGATGTTTTTGAGGATATTTCCTGCGTGGAATTTGGTTTTTGCCTCGCCAGTCGCAGAAATTATTACAAGTGCTTTTCCTGCATCGTCGCCGACAACTGCAATAACGGCGTTGTCGAACTTAGCCTTGAGCGAATCGACGAGTTCAAGCGATTCCGCTCGGTTTTTGCCGGAATTTATCGCAAAGATCTTGGTTCCGTCCTTTTCGCAAATCGGAGCAAGCGAAGCAGTCTGCATCGCGGCAAGTTTTTTGCCGGCTTCCTTGAGCTCGCGGGAAAGCTGTTTTGCGGTATCGATCTGCTTTTCGACTCCTTTGACAACAAGCAACTTCTCGCTTCCAGTCATTTCTGCGATCGATGTTATCGTTTCGTCATATTCCTGGAAAAGAGCGAGCGCACCGAGCCCTGTTACAGCCTCGATTCTGCGGACTCCCGCCGCAATTCCTTCTTCTTTCACGATTTTGAAAAGACCGATGTCGCCTGTTGCTCTGACATGCGTTCCGCCGCAGAGTTCCTTGCTTTCGCCCATCGTTACGACGCGGACGTTTTCACCGTATTTTTCACCGAAAAGAGCCATCGCACCCTCTTTTTTAGCCTCTTCGATCCCTTTTACGACTGTATTCTGCGGGGAATTTGCCTCGATCATGCGGTTTACTTCGATCTCGACTTTTTTGAGTTCATCTTTGGTCATAGCCTGGAAGTGGTTGAAGTCGAAACGGAGCCTGTCGGGACCTACCAAAGAACCGGCCTGATTGACATGTGTTCCCAAAACCATTTTCAAAGCGCGGTGCAAAAGGTGCGTCGCCGAGTGGTTACGCCTTGTCGCAGATCTCCTTTCGTGGTCGAGCTCCTGAGAAACAGTGTCGTTTTTGTTAATAATATCGAGCACTTCGAGCTGAACGACCTTTATGTCGTGAACTTTTATCGCATTGACTACATTTGCCGCGACTTTTCCGTTTTTCATGATCTTTCCGGTATCTGCAAGCTGGCCGCCGGACTCTGCGTAGAAAACTATCGGATCAAAAATTGCGTAGCAGTTTCCGTAACTTACGCTGTCTTTCAGAGTAAATTCCTCGTCGAAAAGCGCGATAACTTTTCCTTCGGCGGATTCGCAGTCATAGCCTTTGAAAACGGGCTCCTTCATGCCGCCGTCAAGCAGTTCCTTAACAGCCGAAAGCTTCTGTGAATCCATTTTAGCGCTCCACGAAGCCTTTCCGCGGAGTTTCTGCTCTTGCATAGCCTTCTCGTATTCAGCCTGATTGAACGAAAATCCTTTCTCTTCAAGGATCGTTTCAGTGAGGTCTGACGGAAATCCGTAAGTATCGTAAAGTTTGAAAACAAGCTCGCCCGGGAACTCCTTTCTGCCGTTTGCGAGCATCTCTTTCAAGCCGTCGTCAAGCAGAGCCAGACCTTTGTCCAGAGTCTGTCTGAAACGCGCTTCCTCGTCGCGGACGATGTTGAGTATAAGTTCCTGTTTTTCGACAAGTTCCGGATAGTGGTTCCCCATGATTCTGATGACTTCGCCGCAGACTTTCCAGAAGAAAAGCTCGCTGAAACCGAGTTTGTGGCCATGGCGGATGGCTCTGCGCATGATCCTGCGGAGAACGTATCCCCTTCCCTCGTTCGACGGTGTGATCGTGTCGGCGATGAGGAACGATGTGCTTCTTGCGTGGTCTGCGATTACGTTGAGGCTTGAACGGAACTCAGCCGGAACGCTCTTTCCGAGCAGATTTTCTGTGAAATGGATCAGATCCTGGAAAATGTCGATATCGTAATTTGAAAGTTTGCCGTTGAGTATCGAAGTTATCCTCTCAAGCCCCATTCCGGTATCGATGTTCGGCTTCGGGAGCGGAGTCAGTTTACCGCTTTCGTCACGGTTGAACTGCATGAAGACGAGGTTCCAGATCTCGACGAACCTGCCGCAGTCGAAGTCGGGCATTCCGTTGTCAAAGAAAGGTTTTTCGGCATGGAAACCTTCACCCAAGTCGTAGTGGATCTCGCTGCACGGGCCGCACGGACCGGTATCGCCCATCTGCCAGAAGTTGTCGTGCTCGTCAAGACGGAAAATATGCTTCGGGTCAACGTCCGTATTTTTGAGCCAGAGCTGTTCAGCCTCGTCGTCCTCTCTGAAAACGGTGACGTAAAGGCGCGATTTGTCGAGTTTGAAAACTTCCGTGATAAGTTCCCATGCATATTTTATCGCATCTTCCTTGAAGTAGTCGCCGAAAGAAAAGTTCCCGAGCATCTCAAAGAAAGTGTGGTGTCTTGTCGTGAAGCCGACATTCTCAAGGTCGTTGTGCTTTCCGCCGGCTCTGACGCACTTCTGGGCACTGCATGCACGGGTGTAGCTTCTTTTTTCAAGCCCCAGAAACAGCTTTTTGAACTGGTTCATTCCTGCATTCGCAAAAAGAAGAGTGTTGTCTTCAGCCGGAAGAAGCGGCGAACTTGCGACCTCGGTATGGCCTTTAGCTTTGAAGAAATCCAAAAAAGTCCTTCTGACTTTGTCTATCGTCCAGTTTTCCATTTTTTTCTCCTTAAAAAAACAAAAACGCGCGATTTTAGTTTTGTCCGCGATTTTATCAAGAAAAATCTGCAGGTCTAACAGTGTGGGAACACACAAAAAGAACCGATTATGCGCACTTATAACAAGGATCGAAGCTTTTCTAGAAACGATTTAATTCTTGCCTTCGATAATGGCAATTTCATTGTCGCCGAGCCCGTAAAACTCATAAACCAGTCTGTCATTGCTAATTTTCCTCCGCGATTTCTTCCGCTAAATTGTTGAGAAGGACGCACTCGCCACGGCTTATCCGCCGTTTGTCGGCATCAAAAGAGTGCGGGCTGAGAATGAGCATCCGCCCTGCTGCAACGCTCTCGAAAAGGGTGTCGGACGGCTTGAAAAACTCCCCGAATCCGTTGTCGGAAAGATGAATGACCAGATGTTTTTCTTCAATAAGCACCATCAGAACTTCCTTTTCTTTCGGGCTGATAAACGGCGAAACCATCACAGCACCGGCTCTGGCGGCGGCGACGCAACCATTCATGTAATCACGAAGCGGCTTATCTTCGCCGCGATCGGCGGCTTCAACCATTTTGCGGCAGACATGCACTGTCGCACGTTGATTTTCCAGCAAAATCGCAATGTTGCCGACGGCATCGTAAGCGCGCCCTGCAACCTCAACACCACACTGCACACGGAAAAAACCGGGATGCAGCCGCTTTGTGGCAAGACGCTGCGGGTTCATCTGGACATAGCGGATCATCGCTTTCAGCTGACCGCGCCGCGACATCACGCGGATAAACGGGAACTCGGTGAACACGGCATCCTCTAAGCATCGTTCATTTTCCCGAATGTTATTCGGGCTTTCATTGCATCGTTCATTTCCCTGAATGTTATTCGGGCTTTCATTGCATCGTTCATTTTCCCGAATGTCATTCGGGAGAATTGACGCCGCATACGCCCTTCCGATTTTCTTCACACCCTGCCAGAAACCGCGTACCACGGTTTTTATGCCGACTTTCATTGTGCTGGTAACATACAAAATAATGTGCACATGATCCGGCATCATCCTCAATCCGATTATCCGCACTTCCGGATGATATTCAGGGATTGTGCGCATGCACTCTTTTATTTCATTGCCGAACGGTGTGAGTTCCACTCTCGCCTGCGTCGGGTCGTTTTCGTGGATGACGAGCCTGCCGAGCAGCGGCTTCCTGCTCGGTATCACCATCGTGACATGGTAGATGCCGACTCCTTTCCACGCACTGCCAGGCTCCTGCCAGTGCCATTTTTCTTTTTCATTCGCCATTTTTGTGCCAAAAAACAAGTTTTTAGCACAATTTTTATATTTAAATTTGAATTTTTATCAAGAAATATTTAAATAAAAATATTTTATTTCGATTCTATTTTAGAAACTTCCTCGTCGCCGAGCCCGTAAAGCTCATTATATTTTTCAGCTTTTCAATCTCATTTTGTGGAACAGGCTGCCTGAAAAATGCCGGATTTATTGATTTTTTTGCAGTAGTTAAAGTAATCATCAATACTTCTCCAATTCGGTTCAGATGATCTCCCAATATCCGTTTTTTGTCGCGCCGACACGTTTAAGAATGCCGTTTTCACGAAGTTTTTTCACCTGCATCTCGATTGCGCGTTTCGAGCGGTTCGTTTTTTCGGCAATTTCCTGCAAAGTGATTTTGGGATTATTTTTTATGAGTTCGAGAATTTGTACCGAAGTTTTTTCATTTGTACCGAAGTTTTCGACCATTTCTACCGAAGATTTTTCTTTTACACCGAAGTTTTCATCAATTTTAACCGTAGTTTCTTCCGAAACTTTTCCGGTATATTTGGCCTAATCACAATTTTTCGGGAAATGCGAGATTTAGGAAGTGAATAGCAAACGTTCAAGTGAGTGCAACCCCTGCATCACCTTTCAACATTTTCACCGCTTCAATAAAATAAGCATAAGCCAATGGATCGACAATCCGAAGATATGAAAAACGCTTAGGTTTCGGAAAATCGATTTTTTCTCCGGCATAAAGTGAAGTGTCTTCGATTTTTGTCAGAGTTTCCCTGCCGGTCAGTATCGAAGCCGCGAGACACTTGTCTTTGACAGCATCTTATTCCCCAATTAACTGCTTTATGATCCCGGCTTTTCCTCTCCGTCCCGCGTAACGGTTGATCCTGCGCCTGTCGATCCGATATTTTGTGAGCATATCCTTGAAAATTGACATAAGTTCGGAAGGGCTGAAAACCGAAGCTATAATTTTTTCCGCCACAATATCAACCAGCATTTTTTCAGCTACGATTTCATGCGGTTTTTCTGCCGAAAGCGGAGACTGGCTTATCAAATCCAAGACAACAATGCAGTCTTTTGACCAGTATTTTGAAAACTCCTGCTTCCCGGGATTGTAAAGAACCGTTCCCGTGAATTCGTTTTGAAGAATCGAAAAAACAGATGAACTGACCTCTTTTTCAACCTGAACAAATATAGTGTTTTGTGCAATCAAATGATTCAAAAACTCATTCAAGAGAACACTTTCAAACACAACAAAAGGTAAATCCGGACATTTTTTCTCAAGCACTTTCATTATCTCAAGGCTTTTTTCAGAGTAAACCGGATGATATTCACTCAAATCCAAAGGTTTTGAAATCGAATAAGCATCATAGCCCACATGAAAAAGTATTCCTTCTTTCAAGCAGTTATAAAGATCCCAGCGGAATCCGGCATCATTTTCCGAACCTTTTTCAGCACAAAAAAAACAGTGTAAATCTTCCCTGTTATAAATTTCATTTTCTGAAAGTTTTGACAATTCAATCTTTGCCGACATGACATCACCTCCACAGCGTTGCGTCAATTTTTATTTTTTTTGACAAAACACACAGCAATTATGCGCAAAAATGCGGTCTCTGGCAAACCGCCGCACGCCTGCCTAAAAATTTGACACAGGCAAAAACTTAACTACCATTTTCAAGCCTGCCTGACGCGTGCAGTTTGAGGCGTTAGAAGTTTTTTCCTATTTAATTTTAGGGGTTGGTACTTATTACCGTGAATGTTGATCGGTTCGGCCTGCCCCACCTGTAAGCACAGGATAAAGCTTGCTTCGGACCACGGTCAAGGCGGGTTTCTCTGATTTCCTGAAAATTTTCAGCACTTTTTGAATTTTTTGGAATTTACGAGCGAGGTGTAAAGCGTTCTCTTTATCTTTCTCGTGGATGTTTTCTTGAATTCTTCGGGATGGATTCTTATTTCGGCGATTTTTGCATATGCAGGCAGAGTTTCATTGAGTTCATCGCGGTTTTTCCGCATGATTTCAGCCAACTGCTCTTCAGAGATGTTTTCCGCCTTCATTTTGTCGTAATCGGGATATACAAAAGCGACAAGTTTCCCCTGGCCTGCATCAAGAACGAGCGACTCCGCAACAAACGGCATATAGTTGATTTTAAGCTCAATTTCTTCGGGATAGATATTCTGACCTGAAGAGGAAAGTATCATGTTTTTCAGTCTGCCGCAGAGAAAAAGAAATCCGTCGCTGTCAATACGCCCGAGATCGCCGGTATGAAGCCATCCTTCACTGTCAAGAACTTCGGCTGTCTCCTTTTCCATTTTGTAGTATCCGCTCATTATATTCTCGCCTTTTACACAGATCTCACCGACCCCTTTTTTGTCGGGATTGTCGATTTTTGCGGTAAGATATGTCATGATTTTGCCGCAGCTTCCGGTTTTACGGTTGTCCGCGTAGTCGGTATATGCGATAAGAGGCGCGCACTCCGTCATTCCGTAGCCTGAGGTAAACCTTACACCCGCTTTTAACAGGAAAGACTCGATTTTCGGATTGAAAGCGGCTCCGCCTGAAATGACTTCATAGCACTTTCCGCCGAAGAAATTGCTTATTCCCGCACCTATTTTCTTCATGATCATTCCTCTGACAAAAGGAATCGACATAAGAATCCTCATTTTTTTTGTTTCAAGCAGCGGACGGATCTTCGAAGTGTAGATTTTTTCAAGAATCAGCGGCACAGAAATGACAAGGAACGGCTGAATTTCGCTGAAAGCCTTGATAAGTATCTTCGGTGTAGGCGTTTTGCTCATGAAAATGACATGAAGTCCTCTTGCAAACTGCAGAAGAAAATCAAAAGCGCAGCCGAAACAGTGCGCCAGCGGCAGAAACGAAACCATAGCATCGCCGCCCTTGGGAAGCGAATCAATGGCATATTGAATATTTGCCATAAGACAGTTGTGCGAAATCATTACACCTTTTGAAAAACCTGTCGTTCCTGAAGTGTAAACTATCGTGGCTATATCTGTTTTTGCCGGAATTTCAAAAGCAAGACTTTCTTTTACAACTTTTTGCGTTTCAGAAAAATTCTTAATTATTTCAGCAACTTTATCTTTAGTATCAGAAGCTTTTGCAAAGACGACAGACATATCATCGAGAGAAAAAACAGCTTTGACGAACTGCAGTGCGGTGCAGTCTGTTTTTTCGACAATATTTTCTGAAGCGAAAAAAAGAACGGAATCGGAATGGTTGACAAGATGAATGATCTCCTCGGCCGTAAAATCATTGAGCAGCGGAACGATCACAGCGCCGTAGGTAACAGTAGCAAGGTAAACCAGAGCCCAGTTCACAGAATTTTTACCGCAGACCGATATTTTCTCGCCTTTATTTATGCCGAGTTCTTTGAAAACCGCATGAAGCTCTTTTATTTTAGCGGCAGTTTCGCCGAAAGTTATCGGATCTGAACCGTAATTGCTGAAACACGGTTTGTCCCAGTTGGCTTTCAAAGAATCTTCAAAAATCTTTACTAAATCTGCATTTATCATTTTCACCTCCGCAAAAAGCCCTTTAAGGATTATATTTTTTATCTCGTCATGTCAATTTTCATTCACAGGATCGACATCGTATGTCACCGTGATTCCCGGTTTCAGCGGCATCCTGCAAAGCGCATCCTTTAGTTGGAACGCCACTTTCGAATTTTTCGGGAAAATTATCGGAATATTCCGCCTGAAACGGTTCTGCACTTTGGAAAGCAGCGGCTCCTCAGGCGGATAGACCATAATGTTGCCGGCACCGCTATTCCCGACAAAACTGTCGATGAATTCGAAGCACTGCTCGGCAAATCCGCAGGTTTTCTCCTCGTCGGCACCGGAGATCCTCACCGTTATCATCCTGGTATACGGCGGAAGTCCGAGCTTTTCGCGCCAGGAAAGCTCCTCTGCGATGAAACCTTCGTAATCGTTGTTTTTTATGTACTTCCATATGTAGTGGTCCGGGCATATCGTTTCGGCGAACACATGCCCTTCGACACCGAATCTTCCGGCACGCCCGGCGACCTGTGTTATCTGCTGAAAACACTTTTCCGCGGCTCTCGAATCCCTGAATCCAAGAAGATAATCGGCAAATTTTATTACGACATTTCTCAACTTCGGAAAGTTGTGGCCTTTTGAAATCATAACCGTACCGACTACAAGCTGATATTTGTTGCCAGAAATCGCTGCGACAGCCTTATCAAAAGCCGACGCGGTAGTCAGAGTGTCTTTGTCGAAAGAAAGAGCCTCGTGGTTCGGAAAGTAAGACTTTATCGCTTCGAACAGCTTTTCGATCCCCGTTCCTTCAAGAGTCAGAGCGCCTCCGCAGGAAGGACATGAGAGACTTTCAAGACTGTAGCTGCAGTGATGGCATGTTAACCTTCCGCTTTTTTTGTGGTAGACCAAAGGAGTTTTGCAGTTCGGGCATTTAACGGTTTCTCCACATCCGGCACATCTCGCGATCGTCGCAAAACCGCGTCTGTTCAGGAAAAAAAGTGTCTGATCGCCGTTTTTCAGCGATTCGGAAACCGTATCGACCAAAGAAGAAGGAAGATAAAGATCGCCGCGGTAAGGAAAAGTCTCTATTTCGGGAAGCGGCCTGTTGTTTGCTCTTTCCTTAATGATCTCAAGATGATATTTGCCTGAAACAGCATTCAGCCATGAATCGCCGGAAGGAGTCGCGCTCCCCATAATTATCGGGATCCCGCGCTTTGCCGCTTTCATGACGGCGACATCCCTTGCATGGTAATAAGGCGGCTCGAAATTCTTGAAACTGCCGTCATGCTCCTCGTCTATCACAATGAGGCCGATGTCAAAAAACGGATATAAAACCGCCGAGCGCGTTCCGACAATGATCGAAGCATGTCTGTTCATAGCGCAGTAAAGCGCGGAAAATCTCTTTTTCTTTGTGAACGAACTGTGGAGAATAACTCCAGGCGCACCGATCCTGCCGGCAAGATGCTGCAAAGTTTTTGTCGTAAGCCCGATTTCAGGCACAAGGTACAGGATCTGCGTCCCCTTTTTTATCACATCGCGGCAAAGTTCGGCAAAAATCTCGCTTTTTCCGCTTCCAGTCACTCCGTAAAGGAGAACCGGCTTGAAATCGCCTTTTTCCCAGCGTGAAAGCACCGAAGAAACGACCTTTTCCTGTGCCGCATTCAGCTCTGCCGCCGGCAGTTTCCCCGCCTCGCAGAGTGATTTCAGATGCTTTTCAGGCGAACTTTCGCCGATAAGGGCATTGTCGGAACCTATAAGCGGAACAAAGATCTGCTTGAGTATTTTTTTGAACGGAAACATGTAGTAATCGCCTACCCACTTGAGGAAAGCGGTTTCGGCAATGTCGGCGAACACCGGGGAGGAACAGATCTTTCCCAAAACAGGTTTCACTTTCGCTTCGTCAAGTCCCTCCGGCAGTTCATCGCATAGATCTTCAATAATTCCCCAAATCCTCGTGTTTTTAAGCTCTATTTCGACACAGTCGCCTTTACTGCAGCTCAGAAAAGCGGGTATTCTGTAAAAAAGAGAGGAAATTCCCGGACGCGGAACAGCTATAATGGCGAATTTTCGTGGATCAGCGCTCACTTCTGCTTATATTCGTCTCTTAAAAAAATCCATTCGTTCTGAAGGACGCCGTTTTTGAAAAATTTTATGTTTCCGGGAAACACAAGCGGCAGGACACTTCTGTGGTAATCGGAAAAAATATAGGTTTCATCGCCTGTTTTCAGCATAACAGGACGCTTTGACTCTTTCGAGATCTCCAGACAATTCCCTTCAGTGAAGCGTTTTTCCTTACCTATTGCGAAAACCGCGTTGCCGTCGAAGTCGGAAACCGAGAGCGCTGCGGCACCGGTGTCGATCCCGGCAGAACTCAGAGCCGATTTCAGCGATTTTGACGAAATTTCCCACGATTCAGGAGATTTTTTGTCGGCCGAAAAGAAAAAAAGGCGCAGGAAAAGCGGCATATCCGCAAGCTTGATCTCTTCGGAATTTCCGTTTTCCTTCTTGACAAGAATATTTTTCGACTTGTCGAACTCCAGCGAAACAGGTTCGTTGCGCCCGTCTGTACCGGTTACGGCAATATTCTGTTCCGGCTGGTAAAGCGCAGCCATCATCAGATCTGTCATTTCGGAAGGCTGGAGCATGGAAAGAACTAAAAAAGCGAGAATAAATTTCAAAACGACCCCCGCTATCTCATCGAACGCTCGCGTTCCTCGCGCTCTTCAGCCTCTTTCTTGCACTCGATACAGAGCGATGCTACCGGGCGCAGTTTGAGACGCTCGAAATCTATGTCACAGCCGCACGATTCGCAGATACCGTATTCGTTTCTGTCGATCTTCTGAAGAGTCTCGCGGATCTTATTGATGAGCTTGCGGTCTCTGTCGCGCAGACGGAGCTGTCTGTTGCGAAGTTCCATGAAATTCGCCTGATCGGCCTCGTCGCCGTGGAATGTCTCGGAATCGTTGGTCATGTTCTCCATTTCACCTACTTTCTCGCGGTTGCGGTCCTCGATTTCGGCGAGCTCTTTATTGAGCAGATCTTTAATGAAATTCAGCTGTTCGGTTGTAAGCATAATTCCCTCCTACTTTTCTTTGAGAAGAATTTTGTTTTCCAGAATATTTTTTCCGACAGATCCCGGCTTGATCAAACCAGCATCAATGGACGATTCAAACAAAATTTCGTCACTGTCGGACTTTCCGTAAAGGTAAAGCGTATATTCGTGTTCAGTTATGTCGTAAAGATAAAGCGGGGCGAACTTGTTGTCGCATTTATTTTCGGTCGAAATTGGCGGAATCCCTTCCGCGACAAGCGAAGCGACGACCTTCGAAATTCCCGCGTTTTCGCAAGACTCTATGCTTTTGCTGTCGAACTCCCATGTAACTTTCATGTCCGAGACAAGCTTTTCGGCGAATTCGTCCAGATCAACGGTTTTGTTCTGCCCGTGACCAGAAACGAACTCCTTGATCTCATAACGGATCCTGCTCTGCGTGGATGCAGAAGTTCTGTAAGTGTTCACTTCAGCGGAATAAGTCGGTTCAGGCGGAATGTTTATCAGCTCTAACCTTCCGGCGCTGCACGGGACCCGGAAAGAGGTCATTTCAGCGCTCTCGCCCCAGACTACAGCTGAAACCGGCTCGCCGTCAGACGAAATGTCAAATGCAAAAACGGAAAGGTTGTACTTGCTGCAGTCGGAGGAATCCCATTTAAAAATCATGCCGCCGAGATAACTTTCCATGTTTATCAGAACATTCGTATCGCCGCTGACATCGACTTTGGCCGCACCGTAGCTCTGCCACATCTCTTCTTTGTCGCGGAGAACGACCGAAACATAGTAGGAATCATGCTCGACGGAAAGAGTCAGCTTGTCGGAAACTTCGCTGTCGCATGATATTTTCTTTTCGGTGATCTTGCGCTGTTCCGAATCGTAAAGCGTGATAAGGAAATGGTCTGCGAGATAAGTTTTGCAGGTTCTTCCCTGTTCGAGTTCATATTTTATTTCCAGCTCTGCAGCGGTATGCTCAGACGAAGAACAGCCTGAAAAAACAAGCGTCAAAAGAATCAAAAACAGAATTTTCATAAAACCTCCATAAAAAAGCCGGAATATTTTACAAAAAAAAGCCTTTATTTCAACAAAAACATTCAACAAAAAAAATTTTTGCGGTTTCTGCCCGGCAACGCCGTTTTTTTTTGACTTCGTGCAACTGTTTTGATAACTTGCCGCGGTTTTTTTTAGTTTATCAATTTAGGAGGCAAACAATGGTAAAGTTCATTCAGGCAGTTATCGCGGTTCTGGTTATTTATGTCGGCTGGTGCGTAGCGCAACCTTTTATCCTTAAATATAAGGTTACAAAGGCTGTAGAGAACATCGCGCAGTATGCGACGATCCATTCCGAAGAAGAATCGATAAGAGAATTCGACAACAGAGTCAAACAGGAACTCGGCGGCAAACTTGACACGACCAAAACAACGGCTGACGGCAAAAGAGGCGGGCTTTATATTGAAAAGGACAGCGACACCAAACAGGTTCAGGCGACTTTCGTATACTTCGACGAAATGAGGATTTTCGGCCAGAAAGTCAAAGATTTCGACATGGTGATTTACGCTGAAGCTGCTTATGTTGACAAAATGTTTTAAGGGAGACGATTTTGAAGCGCGAAAGCATAAATGTCAGGAAAGTTCTTCTTAATGAATCAGAAATGTCGAAAATCATTGACAGAATGGTTTACGAAATGATCGAACACCTCAGCATGCTGAAAAATGTCGCGATCGTCGGGATCAGGACACGCGGCGTAACTCTTGCTGAAAGGCTCATCAAAAAGATCGAGGAAAAAGAAAATGTCAAGCTGGCGACCGGAACAATCGACATCGCCCTTTACCGCGACGATTTCTGCAAAAATCTGAGCTCGCCGCAGACAGGACCTTCGGTTCTCAACTTCGACCCTGAAGAATACCACATCATTCTTGTCGACGATGTTATGTACACCGGCAGAACGGTCAGAGCGGCGATCGAAGCAGTCATGGACTACGGCAGACCGAAATCGATAAAATTCGTCTCGCTCATCGACAGAGGTTTGAGAGAGCTTCCGATCCATCCTGATATCGTCGGCAAAGTCATCGAGACCTCGCCGGAAGACAAAGTAGCCGTTTTCTTTAAGGAAACCGACGGCGAAGACAAAGTTGTTCTTGGATAAACCGGAGAAAAACAATGAAACATCTTCTTGGAATCGAAAATCTTAATAAAGATCAGATTATGAACATTCTCGAAACTGCCGTCAGTTTCGCGGAGATCAACCAGAGACAGATCAAAAAAGTGCCGACTCTGAAAGGCAAGACGATCATCAACTTCTTCGCGGAGCCTTCGACGAGAACGAGAACTTCGTTTGAAGTTGCCGAAAAGCGTCTCAGCGCCGACACCTACAACATCGCAGTTTCGGGCAGCGCGATCCAGAAAGGCGAAACTCTTGCCGACACCGCGCTCAACCTTCAGGCGATGGGCCCCGACGCAATGGTTATCAGACACTCCGTTTCGGGAACGCCGCAGCTGCTCACCGAGATCATGGACTGCTCGATAATCAACGCCGGCGATGGTTTCCACGAGCACCCCACCCAGGCTCTGCTTGACGCATACACGATCTGGCAGAGAAAAGGCGGGTTCGAAGGGCTCAAAGTTGCGCTTTTGGGCGACATTTACCACAGCAGAGTCGCAAGATCGAACATCTACCTCCTCAACAAAATGGGGGCGCATGTTTCGATTTCCGGCCCGGGAACGATGCTTCCGAAAGAAGTCGAAAAAATGGGCGTAACAGTTGAAAAACTGCCGAAATACGCTGTTCAGGACGCCGACATCGTTATGATGCTCAGAGTTCAGAACGAACGTGCCAGCAACCTGCTCTACCCTGATGTAAGGGAATATTCGAGATACTTCATGCTTACTCCTGAACTACTCAAACTCGCAAAGAAGGATGCTCTCGTAATGCATCCGGGACCTGCGAACAGAGGTGTCGAGATCGACGATGTCGTAATGGACGGCGAGCAGTCGGTAATCCTTGAACAAGTTTCAAACGGCGTAAATGTCAGAATGGCAGTTCTTTATCTTCTTCTCGGAGGGGCTGAAAAATGAAATTAGTTATAAAAAACGGAACCGTTGTCAATCCGCTTGTCGGAAAAACTGAAAAAACTTCAATAGTTATAGAAAACGGCAAAGTTACGGAAATCACGGCGAACCCCGACACGAAAGACGCTGAAGTCTTCAACGCCGAAGGAATGTTCGTAGCTCCCGGTTTCATCGACATCCACGTTCATTTCAGAGATCCCGGTTTTGAATACAAGGAAGACATTTTCTCAGGTCTCGAAGCGGCTGCAGCGGGCGGATTCACCTCTGTCTGCACGATGCCGAACACAAAACCGGCGGCCGACAACGTCGAAACTATCCGCTATATGTATGAAAGAGCGGCAAAAGGAAACGGCGTCAAACTTTATCCGATAGCAGCGGCTACTAAAGGGCTTAAAGGCGAATCGCTCGCTCCCATCGGAGAACTTGCCGAAGGCGGCGCGATCGCAATAAGCGATGACGGCAGACCGATCCAAAACACAGACCTTCTTAAAAGAGTCATGGAATACGCTTCCACCTTCGACATGATGTATGTTTCGCACAGCGAAGACCTTTATCTTTCGGAAACTGCGCAGATGAACGAAGGTTACTACTCGACCGTTTACGGCATGACCGGCAACCCTGTTGTCGGCGAAGCTTCGCAGATCGCACGTGACTGCATGATGGCTGAATACCTGAAGCTCCCGATCCACATCGCACATGTCAGCGCGGCGCTTTCGGTCGATGTAATCAAATTCTTTAAGGAACGCGGCGCGAAGATCACGGCTGAGACTGCTCCTCACTACATCACTCTTACCGACGAGGCTCTCGGCGGATTCGACACGAATACCAAAATCAACCCGCCTCTCCGCAGCGAAGCAGACAGACTTGCGGTCATCAAAGCTCTCAAAGAGGGCATAATCGACGCGATCGCGACTGACCACGCGCCTCACCATCAGAGAGAAAAAGAGGTCGAGTTCAATAACGCTCCGTCGGGAATCGTCGGCCTCGAGACTGCTCTTCCGCTCGTTCTCAAGCTTTATCACGATAAAGAGCTTACGATCGAAAGGATCGTCGAACTTTTCACGGCAGGATACAAAATCATGGGTCTTAACGGCGGAAAGATCGAAACCGGAGCTCCGGCAGACATCACTGTTTTCGATCCTGACTACCAGTGGACAGTCGACAAAAACATGTTCAAATCGAAAAGCCGCAACACTCCTTTCCACGGTTTCCATGTAAAAGGCGCTGTAACGGCAACGATCGTTGACGGAAAAATAGTTTATTCCAGAGATTTTTAATGAGTGCTGTAAAAACAAGAATCTACTCGTCCTTTGACGATTTTGAGTCTGCGACCCTGCAGGATTTCAAAAAGGAATGCTTTTATTTTACCGGCGAAGACCTCAAAAACCACGATTTCTGGCAGCAGTTTTTCAACCTTTTCTTCATATACCACTTCGATATCGGCAATAAAACTACTCTTGCCGACAAACGCGAACTCGAAAAGGCTCGGATCATGCTTTTTTCCCCTTCCCTTTTCTCGCGGCTAAAAGGAGAGGATTTTTTCACAGGCGAAAAAGTGAACCTTTCCGAAGACGAGGAAAACAGCCTGACATGGTATCGCGAGCGTGATTTCATCCTTTCGTTTTTTCACGAAAAAGAGGACGGGATCCACTTCGTCGAAAGCCGCTCGTCGCTCCTCATTCCGATGAAAGCCTCATCTTTTTTCAAGCAGCTGAAAAATCTGATGACTGAAAAAAATTATTTCCCGTCAAACAATTATCTGCAGCTTCTCATCGCGATCCTGATGCTGAAAAAAGAGCGTTTTGCAAGCTCCAAACTTTACAATCCGTACCAGGTCGAAGAGATAGAAAAACTTCATCTCTACTATAACAAATTCGCTGATTTTATTATCTAATCAGTTTCGCAACAATTTTTGTCGACGCCACGACAGTTTTTTATTTTGACACCGTGTCAGGTTTTTATTTCGACACCGCGTCATTTTTATTTCGTCAGCTTTTCATAAAGTTTGAAAAGTTCCGCCACAATCTCTGCTTCGCTCATTTTCGGATCGAAACCGTAGAGTTGCATAACGGCGCGGTCGTTCTCGCGGTGGGCTTTTCTGAGGTCCGGCGGCATCGTGGTTTCATCGTAAAGGTCGGCAAGAGACACAGAGAATATTCAGAGATTTGAGAGTTTCGGCACTTTCAGGATTTTTATATTGTTTCAAAATAGCGTCATAGAGTTTCCCGACAAGTTCTCCGGCCTTCAAAGAAATTTGTTCTTCAGGTGAAATCGAAGTCTTTTTAGTGTCTATCATAAACTGCAAACATTCGAATTTATCAGGCAAATCCTTAAGAAAGACTTGAACAGGCTCACCCTGTGGCTTTTCCATATTTTACTCCGTTAATCACGATTAAAGCGTTTTGTTGTATCACATAAACAAACAGAAAACAAGTTTTAGATGAAATTTTATTTTCAGAATCTGCATTGCATCAAGAAGAAAAAAGTCAGAAACTTTCCTTGAGATAAAGGTTGTCGCAGCCGAATACCGACTTCAGTTCGGCAAGCCTTGAAAGATCGACTCCCCCCTCCTTTTCAAGGATGACATGATCGTCAGGACTGCCGAAAGTTATTTTCAGCCAGATCTTCATTCTGAAGGCTTCCGGCTTATCGGAAAATAATTTTTCTTCAATTTCTCCTTTTTTTCCGGCGAATTCCTCGCTGCTGCACTCGTAGACGAGCACAGGGGCAAAATCAGGATTCTGAGCCCTGCGCATGATCATGAACTTTTCCATCGTCAGAACATCGTCCCTGATGTCGTTCACGGAAAAAACGACTTTTTCCAGCGTTTCGTCCTCGCTGTTCATCACGGCACGCGGCCTGACTTTGAAAATCAGAGGAACTTTGGATGCCAGCTTGGCCACATCAGGGTTTCCGAGCGGATTTTCGATTTTGTTGATCGAAAACTCCACCGAACTGTCCTCGCTTTCGAGAATTCCTTTCAGATAATAATCCTTTCCGTCGCGGCTTTTCACAGGCTTGATCTCAGTCGTGATTATTCCGGGGACCCACAGATCATTGCCGTGCTGCCCGTAAAAACGCCTGCCGGACTCGACTTCTTCAATAGCATCGCGTATCGACGAAAGCTCCAGATTTTTGAAATCTTTCATAAAAAACCGTGCAGGATGATTGGAAAGATAAATTCCCAGAACTTCTCTTTCAAGCGCCAGAGAATCGAAAATGTCGAGCGCTTCGTTAGGATCGACCATTTTCATCAGATCCTCGTCGGTCATACCGGCCCCCGCTTCCTCTGAGTTTTCCTCGAATGCCGCAAAAAGGCTGAGCTGCCCGGAATCTTTGTCCTTGGCCGCTTTCTCGCCTTCTTTCAAAGCATGCGGAAGCATTGCAAGAAGCAGTCCTCTGTTTATGCCAGTGAAATCAAAAGCCCCTGATTTTATTAAAAATTCTATTGCACGAGAGTTGACTTTTGACTGACTCATCCTGCTTGTAAAATCGATAAGCGACTTGAATTCGCCGTTTTTTTCGCGTTCTTCGATTATCGCGTCGACCGCAGCCTCGCCGACATTCTTTATTGCGCTGAAACCGAATCTTATCGCCATTTCTTCGATCGTGAAGCTGTTGAGACTCTTGTTGACATCCGGAAGATAGACCTTGATCCCGTGTTCGCGGGCATCGCTGATATACATAAAAACTTTGTCCGCGCTTCCGGCTTCCGAAGTAATCAAAGCCGTAAGGAATTCTGTCGGATAATGCGTTTTCAGGTAAGCCGTCTGGTATGATATATAGCCGTAACATGCCGCATGCGACTTGTTGAAACCGTAGCTTGCGAACTTTTCCATGTGGTCGAAAACCAGTTTCGCGGTCTCTTCCGGAATATTTTTTGCCTTGGCGCCGTCGATGAATTTGACTTTCGCTTCAGCCATTTTGGCAGCGATTTTTTTACCCATCGCCTTGCGCAGACCGTCGGCCTGTCCCATCGTGAATCCCGCAAGTTTACGCGAGATCTGCATGACCTGCTCCTGGTAGACCATGAGCCCGTAAGTTTCGCTTAAGATCTCGCTCAGCCACGGATGGTCGTATTCGATCTTCTCCTTTCCGTGTTTTCTGCGGATGTAGTTGGGAATAATGTCCATAGGTCCGGGACGGTAAAGCGCGACAGCAGCGATAAGGTCCTCGATGCGGTCAGGCTTCATCTGGTGGATCATTTTTTCGAAACCGCCGCTTTCCATCTGGAATATACCCTTTGTGCTGTTCTCGCAGATGTATTTGTAAGTCGCCGCGTCGTCAAGTGGTATCTTGGAAATGTCGAAATCTGGAACTCTCTTGCGGACGAGCGTTACAGCGTGGTTTATCATTGTGAGCGTTTTAAGTCCCAAAAAGTCGAATTTGACAAGCCCGACGAGTTCGACCATCGTTTTGTCGTACTGCGTGACACGGTAGTTGTCCTTATCGACGAATATCGGCGAATACTCGTAAATCGGCTTCTGACCGATGACAAGTCCGCATGCGTGCTTGCCAGGCTGGCGCAGAAGTCCTTCGATTTTGACAGCGATATTGATGATCTTCGAAAAATCGGGATTGTCGCGAATGACCTGCCTTTCATTGGCAAAAGCGTCGATCGCAGCGTTGAGAGCCTTTATGTTTTCACCATCTTCAGGAGCTATCCTCAATTTCTCGATTGCGCTTCTCAGTTTGTCGGGATCATCAGCGACATCTTTCGGAACATTGTAGCTTTCTATAAGTTTTTTTGTGATATCTTTGGTTTTCTTCAGATACTGCGGAGAAAACATATCGGCGAAAGAATCAGGAACAAGTTTCGCCAGTTTGTCGGCTGTGCTTACAGGAATATCCAGCGCTCTCGCGACATCGCGGATCGCCGATTTCGCCTTGAGCTGACCGAAAGTCGCGATCTGAGCTACATTGGCAGAACCATATTTCTGCGAAACATACTCGATAACGCGCTCACGGTTGTCCTGACAGAAATCGACATCGAAATCGGGCATCGAAATTCGCTCGGGATTGAGGAATCTTTCGAAAAGAAGTTCATAACGCAGCGGATCAAGATCGGTGATCCTCGTGCAGTATGCGACAAGCGAACCGGCACCGCTGCCACGCCCAGGACCGACCGGAATATTGTGGTTTTTCGCCCAGCGGATGAAGTCCGAGACTATCAGGAAATAGCCCGGGAAATCCATTCTGATGATGACACTGAGTTCGTATTCAAGCCTTTCGCGGTAAGCCTGCTTCTTTTCTTCCGGCGTTCCGAGTTCGATAAACCGTTCTTCAAGCCCTTTTTCCGCCATGTCGCGGAGAAATTCGGCTGGACTTTTGTCGCCTGTGTCGAAAATCGGAAGGTAGTTGTGCCCGAGATCGAGCTGGACATTGCATCTTTCGGCGATTTTTACGGTGTTTTCTATCGCTTCAGTTCCCGCTTCGCCGTAGACGCTGAAAAGCTCACGCATCTCCTCTTCGCTTTTGAGATAAAACGCCGCCGTCTCGTGATGCATCCTGTCTGTATCTGTAACTCTTTTCTTTTCGTTTATGCAGAAAAGTATGTCCTGCGCCTCCGCGTCCTCAGGGCTGAGATAGTGGACATCGTTCGTCGCGACAAGACCTACTCCGAGTTCTCTCGCAAGTTTTATGAGCAGCGGATTGACCTCTTCCTGCTCTTTGATGCCGTTTACCTGAAGCTCGATGAAAAAGTTGTTTTTGCCGAAAAGTTCGATGTATTCAAGGGCAATACGCTTTGCGTCATCGTATCTTCCTGCAACAAGGGCACGAGGAATTTCTCCGCCGAGACACGCACTTGTTGCGATTATCCCTTCAGCGTGTTCCTTTATCAGAGCGCGGTCGATACGCGGTTTGTAGTAAAAACCGTCGACAAACGCAGTAGAAGCCATATAGCAGAGATTTTTGTAACCTGTTTCGTTTTCAGCAAGCAGAAGCATGTGGAAAGCATCGGATTTTGCCTTTTCCTTCCTGTCGTGCGCCGAAATATAGGCTTCCATCCCTATTACCGGCTTGATTTCGGCATTTTCAAGCTTGTTGTAATTCCCTTTCTCGTCTTTTCCCAGCATCGTCGTGTAAAAATCGACTACTCCGTGCATATTGCCGTGGTCTGTTATCGCTACGGCCTTCATACCGAACTTTTTCAGCTTTTTTGCCAGTTCTCCCGGCTTTACAAGTCCGTCAAGAAATGAATAGATTGTGTGCAGATGCAAGTGGACAAACGCCATTTTTCCCCCTGATCCAAGGTATAAAAAGTTATTTTTCCGCTCTTATTTAAGAATATCTCGCGCAGCTTTGAAAAATTCCTTTGCGAAAACCACAAAAAAACCGGAGAAAAGCGCAGCAAGAACAGTTATGATAAGAAAGAGCGAGACCTTCGGGAAAGAACGCCTTACATCAGGACTCGGTGCATCAACGACCCTTACCGGGGCGACTCCGATATTCGGCGAGATCGACGATTCGTAGAGCTTTGCTGAAAGAGTGACATAAACTCTTTCCGCGAGCTCGACATCTCGTTTGAGATTTGCAAAAGTTATAAGATTTTCCGGCAGTCTGCCCTGGCTGTCGGTAATCATATTCAAAAGTTCGGTGAGGAGCTTCTCGCCTCTGTCATACTGCGCGATGCTGGTTTTTATAACATTTTTCAAAGCTCTTTCGCTCTCTTTTATCTCTTCTTCTGCCGCAACTTTAAGAGGGTGTTCCTCTGTCACGCGCTGCACAAGCTCGTTGCGCTTGAATATAAGCGCATTGTGGTATTTCAGCGCCTCCTGAACAGAGACTTCCTCTATCGGAAGCGTTATCGGCTTGCCGGAATCCTTCTCGATATTTTTCAGAGTGCTTTCAAGGATTTTCCTTTTGAACTTGAATTCCTCGATCTGAACTTTCATCGTCTCCTGTTTTTTCAGGATTTCCGGAAATTCGACTTCAGGCATTATAGTGTTTTCCTGATGCTGGAAAACGATCATTTTCTGGGCCTTCTCGTCGATCCCGAGCGAAAGTTCGGAAAGCATGCTGTTTATATAAGCCTGTTTCGAAGCGGAATCATCGCTTTCCCACTCTTTTTTCTTATCGATGTAGGAAGCGATAAGATCACCGAGAATCTTAGCCGACATCAGCGGACTTTCGTGAGTGAAGACGATTTTTATGAGTTCGGCATCGCCTCCTTTTTTAAGGTTGAGCGGGCCGGACTGCGATGAACCGTTGTCGACATTCAGCGATTTCAGGAATCCGTCTCTGGCGGCGATTATTGTGGTGTATTTGAAAGTGTATTCAGCTTCAGCAGTAAAAGTGCCGATTTTTTCGAGAAAAACAGTCTCTCCGCCGAAAGCGCAGTCTGCGTTCCAGCGGCATTCCGCCTTAATGTCAGCATATTCGATCTTGTAACCTTCCTCGTTCGCTGTGACCGTTCCCTTCCTGCCGTCGGTAAGCGACGTCGGGATCTTTCTGAAAACAAAAAACGTATCGTCGGAAATTCCGCGGACATATTTGTTCCAGTAATAAAAGAACATACTGTTCCTGTTTTTGCTGACTTTCATCCTGAGATTGTTCTTTTCGATAACGGCATCCATAAGCGTTCTGCTTTTCAGGAGCTCGAAATCTATGCTTTTGCTGTTGGAGAGCCCGCCTCCAATGAACTGACTCACCATGTCGAACGGCGATATAGAAGTCGAGGTCTGCGAGCTTCTTATTTCTACGGATGAATCGACATCGTAGACAGGTTTCAGTATAAAAAGAAAAACCAGAACGATCAGAGCACAGATGATCAGCGAAGAGATGCAGTAAAGTTTTTTGTTATCGCGGAGAATTTTTATAAAATCCTCCAATGTGATTTCTATACGCTTTATCTCTTTTTCTTCTTTTTCTGCGGCAACCGTTCCGTCTGTTTCGGTTTCGACTTCAGTTTCAGCCTTGTTCTCAGGCATGTTATCCATAAAAAACCTCATTTATGAACAAAATCAAAAGCCAGATATGATACAAAAAAAGCGTATAAATGCAAATTATAGAGCCAGATTTGCAGTTTTTTCTTGAAATCGCCTTTTCTCTAAATAAATTACGCGTGTTTTTTGAAAAACGGTCTTTTTAAATGTTTTTTATGAAGGAATCAGATGGGCAATTTAGTAAGAAACGACAAAATCAGGAACGTGGCGATCATCGCTCACGTTGACCACGGCAAAACAACACTTGTTGACGCAATGTTCAAGCAGAGCGGCGTATTCCGCGAAGGCGAGATCGTAAACGACAGGATCATGGACAACATGGATCTCGAGCGGGAGCGCGGCATCACGATCGCGGCAAAAAACTGCTCGGTCGTCTGGAAAGGGGTCAAAATAAACATCATCGACACTCCCGGACACGCCGATTTCGGCGGCGAAGTCGAGCGCGCACTTTTCATGGCAGACAGCGCTATACTGCTTGTTGACGCGTCGGAAGGTCCGCTTCCGCAGACGAGATTCGTTCTGCGCAAGGCTCTCGAAGCTAAACTTCAGATCATGGTAGTCATCAATAAAATCGATAGAAAAGATGCAAGACCTCAGGAAGTCCTCAACGAAATCGGCAATCTTTTCATAGACTTGGGCGCAGATGACGAACAGCTTGACTTTCCTGTTCTCTATGCGATAGGCCGTGACGGAATCGCTCAGGAAACTCTTGAGGAAAGGGGCGAAAACCTTCACATTCTGATGGATAAAATAATCGAATTCACGAAAGGTCCGCTCTACGATCCTGAACAGCCTTTCCAGATGCTTGTCACCGATCTGAGCTACAACGATTATTTGGGCAGACTCGCAATCGGAAAAGTCGTAAACGGCAGCGTCCACTGCAACGAATCGCTTGTCTGCATCAAGGAAAACGACGTTCAGGCACGCCTTAAAGTCTCGAAACTCCAGCTTTACCAGGGTGTAAAACTTGTTGATGCGGAAATCGTAGAACCCGGCGACATCGTAATTCTTGCCGGAATCGAGGATGTCCACATCGGAGACACAGTCGCAACGATCGATCAGCCCGTAGCACTTCCGAGAATTAAAGTCGACGAACCTACTGTCAGCATGGTTTTCACGATAAACAACGGTCCGCTGGCCGGAAAAGACGGAAAATACGTCCAGCTGCGCAAGATCAAAGAGAGACTTCACAAAGAGACTTTGATGAACGTCTCGGTAAGGCTGGAAGAACCCGAAACGAACGATTATGTCATCGTCAAAGGGCGCGGCGAACTCCAGATGGCGATCATCGTCGAGCAGATGAGACGCGAAGGCTTTGAACTCTGCGTCGGCAGACCGACCGTTATTTACAAAGAGATCGACGGCAAAAAATATGAACCCATCGAACACGTCTATATCGAATGTCACGAAATGTTCACCGGCATCGTCACCGAGAAACTTTCGGCAAGAAAAGGAAGGATGATAAACCTCGTCAACTCGGCTAACGAACGCGCTTTCATGGAATTTACCGTTCCTTCGCGCGGACTTATCGGCTACCGCGACCAGTTCCTTACCGACACAAAAGGAACCGGAACCCTCAATACCCTTTTCGAAGGATATGAAGAATATCGCGGCAACTTCCCTGTCAGATTCACGGGTTCCATCGTTTCCGACAGACAGGGTGAAGCGATCGCATACGCCCTTTTCAACCTTGAACCGCGCGGCGAACTCTTCATCACTCCCGGAATGCCTGTCTACGAAGGAATGATCATCGGCGAGCACTCGAAAGACCTTGATATCGATGTCAACCCATGCAAAGCAAAGAAACTCACCAACATGCGTGCAGCAGGAAAAGATGACGCTGTAACACTCACCCCGATCAAACCGATGACTCTCGAAAGAGCCATCCACTTCATCAACGAAGACGAACTCGTTGAAGTCACGCCGACCTCGCTCAGGCTCAGAAAAACTGTTCTTTCAGCCGCTCTGCGTCACGCTATGCGCGGCAAAGAATACATGGAAAGCCTCAAGGAAAACAGCTAGGGAGAAAAAAATGTTCAGGAAGACCGTTTTAAACTGTTTTATGGCTGCGACACTCGCTTCGCTTGCATTCCTCGTATCGTGCGACAGTTGCGAAAGTTCAAATCTTTACGAAAAACGCTGTGACGGAACAAAAGTAGAAGAGTGCCAGCACAGCGACGGATGGGATTCTGAAGAGTGGAAACCTTATACCGACTGTGCGGAAGGATGCCCCTCATCTTCGGGCGGATCTCCTAAATGTTCTTCGGGAAGTTGCACATGCTCTTTTCCTGAAAACACTGTATGCAATTCAACCAACTACTACCGCTGCAACGGCAGCAATATTGAAAAATGCACCGACCTCGAGAACTACAATGGATCTGTCTGGCAGCAAGTCAAAAACTGTTCTAACGCATTCGCCTCGAACGGAGCTATAGTCGAAGGCGGAACATGCCCGCTGGAAAGCGGAAAAACATATTATGATGAACCGGGCTGCGCTCCCAAAATAAAAAAAGCTTTCCGTGGTAAATGGCACAGACTCGATGAAAACCGTGACTATTATCTCGGAACAAACGGTATTACCTACTCTAGTTCCACTGTCATTCCGACACACATTGTCAGAATTGACGACAATATGATCGAACTCACAGCCAACGACGAAACCTTCAGACTTATCAGAAACAGTATTACCGACGCAAAACTTAAACTTAATGTAAAAAGAGCAGCTTCACTCACGAGATCCCCTTCCGGAGCAGGCGTCGGCGGAATCGATGTCATCATAGAGAACACTTCGGATGAAGGCGAAGTTTATGAACAGCAGTCAGGCAGCAACGGTAACACTGAATTCAACGGCATAGTCTCAGGCGGCTACTACATTTCGGTCGGCAACACAACCGTTGAGCAGAATGTTTCCGACTATCTCAATGCAGGAAACTTCTATCTCGGTTCAAAAGGATACATCTATAAAACCACAAAAACACAGAACCAACTTTTTTACAGCGAAGCCAGGAACGACAGCACTAAAGGAAACAAATATGATATTACGCTGGAAATACACAATTTGGGAGACACCGATGCTCCTGCGACATCGATTTCGTTGACAACAAACGATAGTGCAGTAAAACTGACTGCAGAACCGGAAATTCTTGGAACAATCGAGCCTTCCAGAAATGTTTCCTACAGTTTTTCAATCGAAACGATCCCTTTCGACACCATCAGCTCTCTGAAAAATGCAGCCTACCACGATGTGGAATTCGCAGCCGCTGTCAAAGATTCTAAAGGAGAGATCTGGGAAGATGTCGTAACAGTTAGAATCTATAAAAAAGAAGTGCCGATTTACCTTCACTCAGATATGTGGTCTAATCCGTTTATTCTCCTTTCTCCCCACCGTACAATAATGAGCATGTCAAATGTTGTCTGGGTCCCCTACCGCCCCGATGCGAAATACAAACTTATCGCGCAGAGCCTTTCCTTAAACGAGGAAGGAGCTTATGGGATAGGTGTCGGAACATGGGATGACGAAAAATGGCAGTCCGAAAAGAAAAATCCTGATATTATCACCAGTTATGAACCAAATAATCTGGAATCACAAGCTAAAACAATTCACATGAACTCACAGATAACATCTTACCTCAACAAAGGTGAAAAAGATATTGACTTCTGGATCATAGACATGAGCAAATAATGAATAAAATCAGGACATTACTTTCATTCATCATCCTTTTTCAATTCTTTATCCTTTCTGCATACGACGGAGAAAAACCGCAGAACAGATTCAATGTGAATTTGAAATACAGCCAGACTTCGGGCTTCATTCCGTCGATAGATTTCCTCTGGCATTACAACGAAAAATTTTTCTCGGGACTTTACGCCGACTACTTTGTTTCGTCAGAGAAAAACACTCTGGAAAAATACGAAAACAGCAAATATGCCGTTTTCTCGAAAGAATTTGTTGTCGGAAGCGAGATTTTCGGCTTCTATATCGAAAAAAAGCCCGCTTTGTTCTCACTCAGCATCGCCTTTGAATACAAACGGACTAAAAACGACGAGTTCGGATTTTTCGATATCGGCAAGGATCAGACTGTCACTTTCGATGACACCATTTTGCTAAACATGCTTTTCCCCTACCTGAAATTCAGAATTGATAAGTATTCAGAGCAGATAGACAACCGTTTCATTTTAGCCTTTTATCCGACATACTGTCTTCTTCTCGAACAGGAGATCTTTTTCAAGCCTCTCACGGCAAAAGGCTATAAAAGCAATTCGTCAAAATGGCAGATCCCGGCAGTCGAGCTTGGCGACGAACTTCTTTTCAAGTTCAAAAAATTCGGCGCTGTCCAGCTTGCCGCCAACTTCGCATTCTGGCAGGAAAAATACGAATCGGCCGTTCTGCGGCAGAACAAAGAGAGTTATTATTACGGAAAAGCCGATGTAAAACAGAGTTTTATCGAATACAGCGTCGCGATGTCATACATAATTCCGTTTGAAATCGCGGGAACTGTGCGTCCGAAAATAGGCATAGGCCTTGACGGATCGGCCGAATTCAGGGTCAACGGACAGACCGAATCGACACACAAAGACATCGGTTATCTTCTTATATTCGGTTTTTATTACTGATAATTTATCAACCTTGTTGGAGAAAAACATGCAAAAAAGAAATGAAGTCGACCCAAAAAACTGCTGGCAGACGAGCCACCTTTACAAAAACGAAGAAGAAGTCGCGAATGAGTTCCAGTGCCTTGAAAAAGACGCTGCCGAGATCGTGAAATTCGCCGGAAAACTCGGTGAAAAGGAAACTCTTCTCAAAGCTCTCAAAGTTTCAAGCGATGCCATGAGAAGAGGCGCCAAACTTCAGTGCTACGCCGACAGGAACCGCGATGTCGACATGAGCGTCGGCAAATGGCAGGAACTTTCAGGCATGGCGGCAGCAGCTATGACAAAAATGGCGGCGGCAAGTTCTTTCATGGAGCCTGAACTTCTCTCTTACAGCGAAGAAAAGCTGCTCGGCTTCAAAAACGACCCAGATTTCAGTAACTTTTCAAGATATTTCGACGCTATTCTTCTGAACAAGCCGCACACTCTCTCCGAACCTGAAGAGAAGATCATGGCTGAGTTCGGCGGACTCGCTCTCGGCGAATACGAAACCTATTCGACTTTTTCGTCTGCTGACATGAAGTTCCCCGAAATCGAGCTTGAAGGCGAAAAAATGGAAGCAAATATCCAGACTTACGCAAGATTCCGCCAGAGCGACAACCGCGAAACGAGAAAGAAGATCTTCGACGTTTTCTGGAAGACCTACGACAGCTACAAAAATTCGCTTGCGAAAATGCTCCACTATCAGACAAAATACTATGCGACAGTCGCGAAGATCAGAAAATATTCCGACGCTCTCGACAAGGAGATGAAGGAAAACGAGCTTCCGTCGAATTTCTTCTACACTCTGCGTGACAATGTCCGCGCCATTCTGCCGGCACTTCACGAATATCTGGCTCTCAAAAAGGAAGTCCTCAATATTCCCGATCAGGGCTACCACGATATTTACGCGACGATGGTAAAAGGCGGCAACAGCAGAGTTTACACCTATGAAGATTCCGTAAAACTCGTAAACGAAGCGATGTCCTGCATGACCGACGAATACAGAAAAGCTATCGCCGAGGCTATGGATCCGGCAAACGGCTGGGTCGACATCTATCCGAACGAAGGCAAAGTAAGCGGCGCGTACATGGAAGGCATGGCTTACGACACACATCCTTACGTTCTCCTCAACCACATCGACGACTACAATTCGGCTTCAACGCTAGCTCACGAGATGGGGCACGCGATCCATTCATACTACTCCAACAAGTTCCAGCCTTACGAAAAGTCGCAGTACACGATTTTTGTAGCCGAAGTCGCAAGCACCTTCAACGAAATCATGCTCATCAACCGCCTCATCGATACTACTCAGGATAAAGAAGAGAAAAAATTCCTCCTTAACCACTTCATCGAAATGGCGAGAGCTACCGTTTTCAGACAGATGCAGTTCGCAGAGTTCGAAGACGCGATCTACAAAAAAGTCGAAGCGGGAGAAGTTCTCACTCCAGAATTCCTCAACGGTATCTACGGTCAGACTCTGAGCAGATACTACGGCGAGGAATACGGTCTCATGAAGATCGATGAGCTCTACAAGAACGAGTGGGCTTTCGTTCCTCATTTCTACTACAACTACTACGTTTACAAGTATGTCGTCGGTTTCATCGGCGCGCTGTCGCTCGCTGAAGGCGTAAGAAGCGGCAAGATCCCGGCGGAACAGTACATCAACGGATTTTTAAAAGCCGGAACATCGAAACCGCCTATCGAGATCCTCAAAGACGCTGGTGTCGACATGACCGATATCGCGCCTTACAAAATGTTCGAGAAAGTTTTCGTTGAAAAGCTTCAGCAGCTCAAAGAACTGCTTTAAATTTTCGCAATAATCAAAAATTTTTAACTTTTTTAGTAATCATCAGATTTTTTCACAATTTTTTTACATTTTTTCTCAGCTTGGGCATTATACGCCCAACCTCTCGGGTATAATTTGCCCGTTTTTGTTGTTTTAGGAGGAAAAAATGTCAAATCTTGAAAGAGTCGTTTACATCAACCACGCGATCAAAACCAAAGGTTTCGTCACAAGAAAGGAGGTCGCCGACCGTTTTGAGGTGCACATCGACACGGTGAAACGCGATATCGAGTATATGCGCGATTTTCTTTCGGCGCCGATAAAATACAGGCAGAGTGTCGGCGGATATGTCTATGAAACACCGTTCGACATGCTTTTCGATTCGCTTGAAGATGCAGTCCTTTACTACATTTTCGTAAAGCGTCTGAGTGATTCTTTCAAACTCAACGGACTTTCCTATATCCCTGTGATTTCACAGGAAATTTTAGCGAATATCGCAACTTACATCCCGGCGAATTTTGACGAGATCATGGACAACATTTCTTACGATTCTTCGGATGTCGACTGCATGGATCTCAAGGATTTCAGGAACATTCTCGAATCGTTTATGATGAAACGCTGTATCGAAATTTCGTATATCAACGCTGACGGCGAGGAAAGCACCCGCGTTATCGAGCCGCTCAAATTGATGAACTACCTCGGAAAGTGGTATCTCATAGCATTTTGCCGCACAAGAAAGGCTCTGCGTGTCTTTCTTATTTCGCGTTTTACATCGAGCAGGCTCACCGAGAGCGCTTTTGAATATCCAGTAACCCAAAAGGAACTTGACGAATATATTGACGGCTCTTTCGGAATGTTCAAGTCTGAAACAAGTTCAGAGGCAGTGATCCGCGTTTTCGAACCTGCGTATTACTATGTCAGGAATCAGATCTGGCACAAAAACCAGAAGGTGAACGACTGTGTCATCAATGGAAAAAAATGCCTTGAGATAACCCTTCCTGTCGGCGACCGGGACAAGGAGATCCTGGCAAGAGTCCTCTCCTACTCTCCCGACAGCGAGATCGTTTCTCCGCCCGCTCTGCGTGAAAAGTGGCTCGAAAGGATCAGAACGCTATATGAAAAGTTCTGCAAGAAATAGGAGTTCGCAATGACTGAAAGCAAAATCCCGACAAATGAAGAAATAATCGCGATGATCCCGTCAAAGGCGGTGCGTGAATATTTAGTGAAAATAAACTGGCAGTTTGATGAGCACGAGCGCGATATCCTGCGCCGCTACATCAAGCCGAAGAATAAAGACGAGGCTGACAGCGTCTATGCCGAACAAAACTATGTCACTCTGCCGCATCCTTTCAGAAAAGGCGATATCGTCACCGTCTGTGACAAAAGATTCAAAAACCGAAAACCTGAAATCGGAATAATGTGGTCTCCGAAAGATGACGAGGAATTCTGGAATTTCGACAAAAGGGCAAAAACCGACCTCAAAGGTTTTGTTGATTTCACCGATGTTGCGACAACTGTCGATTTTCTCTCGCCAGAAGACGGCTTTTTCAGGCACGGACATCCGAACCCTCTCTGGATCGAATACGCCGAACTTGATGAAGATTCAGTCGAAGCACGCTTTCTCAGAAGTGCGGTAAAACTCCAGAATGGAAACGGCTCTCTCGAAGAAACCGACGAGCTCCGCAGTGAATATGTGGCAAGCCGGAAGAAACGAAGAAAAAAATCTTAGGAATAACTCGACAAAAATCCGATAATATGGTAAAAGAATTAGGTTTTTTGAACGGAGGTCACCGATATGTTTGGAAATGCGGTACTTTTGAGCATCAAAGACAAAGAAGCATCTGAAAATATTATGGAAATAATCAAGTGTTTTGTTGAAAAACTGAAGCCGGTCAAAATTTTTCTTTTTGGTTCTTTTGCGGCCGGAACAGACAATAAAGAGAGCGATTTTGATTTTTATATTGTTGTTGACGACAACCGGAATGTCGCCGATGTTTCCACTGAGGCTTACAAAGCAATCAGATATCTCAGAAAAAGACCTGTTGACATCGTTGTCGGAACAAAAACGAGATTTGACAAATACAGCAATTCAAATGATACGCTTTATGTCGAAGGCGAGGTCGCGAGAAACGGAAAACTTCTGTATGAGCTGAATTAAAGAGGAATCAGCATGGAAAACAACAACGAAAATTTGAATTTGGAACAGAAAATGGCGGAAGTAAAAGCATGGTTGGCTTATGCCGACATGGATTTTAATACCGCTGATCATCTGTTGAACGGTGCGTTTTACCCGTTGCCGCTCGAAATTATATGCTACCACAGCCAGCAGGCAGCCGAAAAAGCGGTAAAAGCCGTGATTGTGTATTTCGGAAATCGCGGCGGAATGCCGAAAGTACACGATATATCCTTTCTTATGAATCAGGTACATAACTCCGTAAAAGAAAAAACTGGTGTCGAAATTTCTGAAACGCTTCTGGATTATGCCGACAATCTGACGAAATACGGCGTAATGCCTCGATACCCCAATGAAATCGAAGTCGATGAATATATGGCAAAAACCGCTGTCGCTCAGGCCTCCAAAATTCTGGAGTGGGCTAAAGGTGTCATTATCAAATAGTTAATCATCTCAAAAAAATAAAAATTTTTTACCCTTGGGCATTATGTGCCCACCCAGGCGTTTATAATCACTTCTGTAAACTTTTTTTTCGAAAATTTTCGGAAAAACGGTTTTTCCAACGCTTTATAGTAGCGTAATTGCTTATTTTTTATTTTCAGGAGGAATTAAATGAGTATTTTTGGTTCAGGTTTCGGTGGTTTCGGCAGAACAAAAAGTCCGGTAGAGCTTATTGCTCCGACAATTATTGCAAAATGTCCCATAATTCCAAAAAAATCCCGCAAAAAGAGCTGTGATTTCATCCGCACGGTCTCTGATTCGGGACTCAAAAAAGGCGATGTAATCGGTGTCCACAGGATCGGCGGTGTTTACGACCATTACGGCATATACACCGGACGCGGCAAAGTTATCCATTTTTCCAATGAAGGGAGCGATTTCGGCGGCGACATCCGCGTCCGCAGAGCAACTCTCTCGCAGTTCAAAAACGGAGCATCGAATGTTTTTGTCGTAGATTTCGAAGCTTACCGCGATTATGTCGAAAATCCCGAACTTTTTGACTTCGCGGGACTTTTCAAACTTGCTATTGATTCCTTTTTCGACAACGAACTCACCCTCTATTCACCCGAAGAGACCGTCGAAAGAGCCAAAAGCCAGCTCGGAAAAGGTGACTATAACCTTGTTTTCAACAACTGCGAGCATTTTGCCGTCTGGTGCAAAACAGGAGTTCACGAATCGAGTCAGGTGCAGAGATTCATTGAGTCGATAGGCGGCAGAATCAGCCCGATGTCGTAAACTTACAGAGTCTGATTTTTTATTATCTCCTTGGGCACTGTATGCCCATTCTCTCGTGTAAAATCGTGCTGTTTGCTTATGATGACAATAAACTAATTTTATAAAAGGCAACCACTTCACAAAACAGTGAACTGAATTGTGAAGTTGTGTGAAGTT
>DBYC01000074.1 GCA_002310035.1 bacterium UBP6_UBA1196 | reverse complement strand
ATTTGCCGATCTGACCTCTTTCAGAGCGTATAAAATATCCTGCTCGCCGAGTCCTGTCTCTTTCGCCCATGCCTGAGCTTTTGCGCATTCATCATCAAAACGCTCTGCCGCCGTTTTCTGCTTTTCATAGCGGTACATAACATAACTGATGTAGTTTGAAATCTCGTCAAGACACTCTTCCGGAGCAGCTTTTATCTGTTCCAACAACGCTTCGTAACTCATAATTTGCCTCCAATTCAAGTCAAACCGTGAAATTATAGTGAAAAACAGACTAAAAACAAGTGGTTGTATCGATTGAAATTTGAGAAAGATTCGATTTTAAACAAACAGCATCGGACAGCCGTCGGATTTAATTCTCCTTTCTTGTCTTGAAATTACTGCAAATTGTTTTTTGACACTACGATTTCCAGCATTTCCCGCGGAGTAACCACAAAACACTGTTCAGGAAAATGCTTTATGTTGCCGCTTACGAGGTATGTTTCGTCAGATTTTCTGCTTTCCATCGTTATTTCGTAAAAAACTCTGTCTTTCGGATCGGGAAAATCAAGATCAAGCGTTGCTGCTTTGATAGACATGCCCAATTCTTCAATATTACCGACAAAATCCTCAATTATCTGTTTGTTCAGATTAAATTTCGGTCGGCTTAAAACTTCACGGTATTCACTAAGGATTTCATCATTAAAAACAGGCGTGATGATGCCGTCGAACACAAGTTCCAGAATGTTTCCAGGCAGAGACTGCCATTTCAGCATTGCCGAAACGACGACGTTCGTATCAATCACGGCGTAGTAACGCATCTAATTCCGCGCCTCTGCGATTTCTGCATTGATCTCGTCAAGAGTCATTTCGCTGTTTCCGTTCTGCTCGGCGATTCTGCTTGCAGCTTTCATTGCGGCAAGACCGCGGCTTTCTTCAAGTTTCATCGAAAAAGGAATCCCGTTTTCGCGCACCAGTCTGGTTACGCACATTCTCAAATAAGTCGGAAGATCAATTCCCAGCTGCTCGCAAACGACAAGTGCCTGAGCTTTAGTGGAATCTTCCATTCTGAACTGAACAAACGATGTTGACATTTTTGCCTCCATAAAAATTCGCTTGTTCATTATACTCAAAATGCAATCAAACGCAATCAATAAATTACAAATAATTGTAAAACGCATCTTTCAGCTTTCAATTTTGAAGCAAAAAGCAAATCTCCACAAACATATAATAACTATTGTGATAAAAAATCAAGTTCTATTTTTAATGATAAAAAGAAATTTTTATAAGATACCACAAAGAATCAGATTTAAATGAACAGCATTGAACAACCGTCGGATTTACCTAAAATAGAATTGCTAATCTAAACGATTTATAATGCTTACAATAAAATCTGAGACTTCTTCTGTAGTTGCATCAAAATTGAAAGTTTTATCGAATCTAAAACGCCCGTTTTCGAGTAGTTTTCCTTCAAGTCCTTGAGTATCGTCAGTCATGGTTGTGAAATTAAAAAATCACTTTTATTTCCCATATCTCCATTTTATGCTACAAGCAGACTATTCCTTATTTCTCAAAAAACTCTCCATAAACCGTCCCGCTTGGAACCGATTCTTTCGATCTTACCTTTTTTCTGCAATTCTGCCAAAATTCTTTCTATCGTTCTTTTCGTCACACCGATCTGTGCTGACAAAAATTCTGCAGTAGAATTGGCATTTTCAATCAAAAGCGACAGGACTTTTCTTTCAGTTTTGTTCAAACCGACATTCAAACCGACATTTTTGCGATTGTTTGACCAAAAAAGAAACTTTTAGATGAACAGCATCGAACAGCCGCAGGATTTGCTTCAGAACTCGAATGTCGCTGCGTAATTATGTTCTTTGTAGGAAACTTTTATTCCTTTGATCGCAGCTATCTCTTCTTCTGATTTTCCTTCGTAAACCATCGGCATGACGTGGCAGCATCCGGCACACTTTGCAGCAGCATCAGGATCTTTGTCGTGTTCCTTGATCGTTACTTCAAGAACGTTTTCTTTTACACCGCCTACTTCATAACCGAATTCCCAATCGTCGCCGCACGGAAATTCGCCGTACCATTCGAAATTGAGAACTTTTCCTTCTTTTTTGGTAACTTCAAGATAATCGTGGCATGCAGGAGATGCCTGATTCTCAGGATAGATTTTATCTTTCATTACGATCGCAGGCGTTTCTGCCGGATCTTCGTAAATACACGCACCGAGATCAACGGGATCAAAATCCGAACCGTTGTCGCTGCCTCCGCAGCTCAAAAGCATGAAAACAACTGAAATTGCAACTAAAAAAAGTGATTTTTTCATGGTATCCTCCAAAGTTAAAAAACCGAACAATTATATATTTAGTTACACAAGAAGACAATTTTTCTGACTCAAAATAAAAAAAAGATAATATCTTGATTTTATTGATTAATTTTTGCGATTTTTTTTTGTTTTTACAAGAACAAAAAAGCGTTGTTCAGATTAAAGTTTGTATTCGACTCTGATGTCGATCGGGATCTCTACAAGTTTGTCGAGTGCGTCAAGAATGTCGCGGCCGGGTTCCGCGTATTTCTTGAGGAATGCTTCAGCCTCTTCCGGCGTAGCCTCGGCTTCGATTCTGCAAAGCTCGTAAAGAAGTGATTCCGCAGCTTCTACCAGATTGGTCGAATCGGTTTCGAAATCGCCGTTCGGGAGAACTTTGATAACGCCCTTCTCCTTGAGCCAGTTGTATTCGACAACGTTTGCTGCGCCGTGAGCTTCGTGAACGCCAAATCTCATCGAGCGGAAAAGACCTGCGAAGAAACTGTTGAGGATCCTCTCTTTGTCGAATCCCGGGATTCCGTATTTTCCGCCGCATTTAAGAAGCGAGTAAAGGCTTCCGGTGTCCGCTTTCGCCTCTTCGACAGCGGTGTAGTTCTTGCCTATCGCCTTTGCGACCGGGGTTCCGTCCTTTCTGTATGCCGGGCCAAGGCCGTGGCTGACTTCGTGCATAAGAACAAAGTAGAAGTAAGGATCGAAATCGGCGTGGATCTTGCCGTGAGAAACTTCTTCCGCGATTTTTACGGTGCAGGTGTCGAACTTAGCCTTCATGATGTTGTAGATCATGATCTGTTTCCAGCCGACATTTCCGCGTACCCATGCATCGTTCGGAAGGTTGAACGCACTTGCCATGATGCCCTGAGCCGCTTCGCCGCCGGTGTAGATCTGGTGAACGACGATCATCGGAGCCATGCCGCCGACAGCAGCTTTAGACTCAGCCGGAAGCGGGAAGATCTCGGAAATTTTGTTAAGGTTCTGCTCGATTTCGTGCAGTCTTGCACCTTTTTCGTGGTCAACGACCATGAGGAACGCCTCGTAAGTCGCCTTGATCCCCATGAAATCGTCTGCATAGACTTCAAACGGGCCGATAACAGGGTCGATCGGAACATTTTTCATGCGGACCCATGTCGCGTCTGAATCACGGTAGTTGCCCGTTACAAGACCTTCGGCTCTTGCAAGCAAATATTCTTTAAGTTCCTGATTTTCAACAGCATTTGCAGCAGCTTCCATATTGTCGAATATGTCAGCGAGCTCTTCAGCATAGTAAACATGGTAAGGAATAGCCTTGAGTTTACCGTTTTCGCGGACAACGACCGAATAGTTGTCCATCATAAGCTCCTTCTCCTCTTCGGTCATTTCCGAAAGAGCCTTTTCCCAC
>DBYC01000049.1 GCA_002310035.1 bacterium UBP6_UBA1196 | reverse complement strand
GAAAACGGCATCTGCTGGCGTCACGGATGCCTGGTCGAAAAACGCAAGATCGAGCAGTGGTATTTCAAAATCACCGACTATGCGCAGGAGCTTCTCGACTGCCTTGACGAACTCAAAGGCTGGCCCGACAACGTAAAAGAGATGCAGCGCAACTGGATAGGCAGAAGCGAAGGTACATACATCGACTTCAAATTCGCAGACAGCGACGAAACGGCGACTGTCTTTACAACACGTCCCGACACACTCATGGGTGTAACTTTCGTCAGCATGGCGGTCGAACATGAGTTCACGGCAAAATTTCTTGAAGATGCTCCCAACCGCGCCGAGATGCAGGCATTTATCGACGAGGTCAAACGTCTGCACCTTGAAACACGCGATGAAAACTACGAAAAGAAGGGCTTCTTCACTGGAAAATATCTGATCCACCCGCTCACCGGCGAGAAAGTTCCGCTCTACTTCGCGAACTTCGTCCTTGCAGGCTACGGAACTGGAATCGTCATGGCGGTTCCTGCTCACGACCAGCGCGATTTCGACTTTGCAAAGAAGTACGGCCTTCCGGTAAAAGTCGTTATCCAGCCTGAAGACAAAGCTCTTGAAGAACCGCTTGCAGAGGCTTACACCGAGCCCGGCGTCCTAGTCAACAGCGGCATTTTCGACGGCACAAAATCGACTGACGCCAAAAAGAAAATCAGCGATTATGTCATCAAAGAGGGAAAAGGAAGGATAGGCATCAACTACAGGCTTCGCGACTGGGGCATCAGCCGCCAGAGATACTGGGGAACTCCGATCCCGATGATAAACTGCCCGAAATGCGGCACGGTTCCTGAAAAAATTGAGAATCTTCCTGTCAGACTTCCCGAAAACGTCGAATTTACAGGCGTTACAAGCCCGCTCAAGGATATGCCCGAATTTTACGAGACGACTTGCCCGATCTGCGGCGGCAAAGCGACACGCGAGACAGACACGATGGACACTTTCGTCGAAAGTTCGTGGTATCACATGAGATATTGCGATCCGAAGAGCTCGGATGTTCCTTTCTCGCGCAAGGAAGTCGATCACGCGATGCCTGTCGACCAGTATATAGGCGGAGTCGAACATGCCGTAATGCACCTTCTCTACACCCGCTTTTTCACAAAAATTCTGGCAGATTTAGGTTATGTAGGATTCCGCGAGCCCGTCAGGAACCTTCTTACTCAGGGAATGGTCTGTATGGAGTCTTATTCCAACGATTCCGGATACTTATATCCTGACGAAGTTTACAAGAAAGACGGAAAATACTACACGATTTCAGATGATTCCCCGGTAAACGTCGGCAGAGTCGAAAAAATGAGCAAATCAAAGAAAAATGTCGTCGATCCGCTCGTTCTCATCGACAAATACGGCGCGGACACAGCGAGACTTTTCGTCCTCTTCGCGGCTCCGCCCGAGAAAGACCTCGAATGGTCGGAAGAAGGCGTCGAAGGCTGCAGCAGATTCCTCACCAGGATCTGGAACATCGTCACCGCGAATGAAGAGATCATCAGGAACTTCGCCGATCCCGAAAATGTTGAAGGCAACGGCAAGGAACTCTGGGCAAAGACCCACGAGACGATCAAAAAAGTCGGCGACGAGATCGAAAGATTCCACTTCAACACCGCGATCAGCGCGATCATGGAACTTGTAAACGCGGCATACAAACTTAAGCCCGAAACCGACATCGAAAAAGCGGTCCTCGCACAGGCTCTCCGCTCGATAATCCTCCTTCTCAACCCGTTTGCGCCGCACATCACCGAAGAACTTGCGGAAATCTGCGGCATGAAGGAAATCGCCGAAACACCGTTCCCCAAACTCGACGAAAAAGCGCTCGTCAAAGACGAAATCCTCGTCGTAGTCCAGGTAAACGGCAAACTCCGCGACAAAATGAACTTCCCCGCAAACGTCACCGCAGCAGAAGTCGAAGCCGCAGTCAGAGCGAAAGACTACTCCAAATTCCTCAAATCGGGCGAAATCAAAAAAGTCGTCTACATCCCAGGAAAACTCGTGAATGTGGTCGGGTAAAAAAACCACTTTCAAGCCTTGGTAAAATCGTCCTCTTAGCGGCTTAGTTAAAGCCACATTTTTTCGATTTAATTCGGCCATTAAAAATAACTGCCGAAATTAGTTGAAATTTGATCAAAAATATGTATGATTTCAACGGAGGTGATTTATATGAAAGCTCTTGCTGAAAACAAAAAGTTTGTAACGACAGACGAGCTTAAGGAAATGGGTTATTCTTATTACAAGATAGGTCTGCTTGAAGCGGAAGGCCTTCTGCAAAGGGTGAACCGCACAACTTACGAAAATCTTTCATATAACGGCGAAGAAAACGATTTTTTCAGCGCAGAAGCATTTGTGCATAGCGGAGTTGTCTGCCTGATGAGTGCAGCCCGTTATTACGGACTGACCAGCTTTCTGCCTGATGCAGTGGATGTTGCTATCGAGCGCAAGAAAAAGGTCGTCACTCTGCCTGAATGGCCGACAATCAGAATATATTATTTTGATTCTTCGAGAATGAATATTGGAGTCACTGAAGTTCGTGAAGGAGAAAACCGTTTTCATATTTTCGATATTGAAAAAACGGTAGTCGATGTAATTTACTACAGAAACAAGATCGGAATTGAAGAAACATCAGAAATTCTCAGGAATTACCTGAAACGCCAAGACAGAGATATTGACAAACTTTTTGCCTACGCAAAGCAACTGCGCTGCGAAAAAATAGTCAGAACATATTTAGAGGTGCTTGTATGACAAACAGCGATTCTGTAAAGGCAAGACTTAAAAACTTTGCGATACAAACAGGACATACTTTTCAGGAGGCTCTTACTTATTACGGGCTGGAAAGAACTATCTACCGCATTTCCGTTTCAAAATACGCTGAACATTTTGTCCTTAAAGGCGGAATTTTCCTTTATGCCGTTTTTGACCGCAACTATGAACGAGCAACAACCGATGTCGATCTGCTTGCTCAAAGAATTTCCAACAGCAGCGATGAAATGAAAAAAGTGTTTCAGGACATTTTTTCGCAGGAAACTGATGATGCTCTCGTATTTGATACCGAATCTGTAACTGTTGAAAATATTACGGAATTCAAGGAGTATCACGGACTTCGTATCTCTGCCATAGCATATCTTGACAGAACAAAAATTCCGATAGGCATAGATATCGGTTTTGGAGATGTGGTATATCCGAATGCTGTAAAAATGGATTTTCCGGTTATTCTCGACATGGAACCGCCAAAAATCAACGCCTATTCGCTTGAATCATCTATCGCGGAAAAGCTCGAAGCAATCATTCATAACGGCTACTTGAACAGCAGATACAAAGATTTTTATGACATCTACATTCTGTCGAAAAAGTTTTCGTTTGATTATGCAGAACTTCGGAACGCTGTCGTAGAAACATTCGGCAATCGCAATACAAAAATGAGCATGGATTCAGCTGCTTTCAGTAAAGATTTTCTCAACGACCCGATTCATCAGACAAGATGGAAAGCCTTTTTGAAGAAGAAAAACGCGCTTATTCAAGTGTCTATGGCTGATGCAATTAAGCAAATAAAAACTTTTGCAACTCCGCTTTTCAACGAAAAGCCCTCCACAGTTTCAAAATGGAATCCTGAAAGAAGTGACTGGGAATAGTCATAAATCGAAGAAAAACGTCGTTGATCCGATCGTTCTCAACGCCAAATGCGGCACAGACAAGCCCTCTCAGGCAGAATAAGACGTGTCAGGCAACGCCTCTACAAGCAGTTGAATAAACTCTCCGCGAAAACTTGCCATCCACTCAAAAGCACTTAAGATATCGCGATTTAGCGTGTTTTTAAACAATTTGTTTTTTAGAGGTCAAAAAATGAAGATTTTTTCTGTTTCTTTTGTTGTTTTCATCGTTTTGATTTTTGTTGTCAGCTGCGGCGGAAACGATGATTCCTGCACTACAATTGAAGGCAAGATGTGGTCTCCCATCTCATCGACATATGTGGATTGGGGAACAGCAATTGATTACTGTGAAGATTTGAAAGCATGCGGATACTCTGACTGGATCATGCCTAATATAAACGAGCTTAGGACACTTATCCAAAATTGTCCTGAAACTGAAACAGGCGGTCCATGCTCGATATCATACCCTGATCACTTGTCAAGCGGTGATGATTGGACTCCTGACTGTTATCATTGCGAATCTATAATACACAACGGCGGTTATTACAGTAAACTCGGTGACGATCTTACCAGCCTTTGGTCTTCTTCTACCAACACATGGACACTATTTGACGCATGGTGCGTGGATTTCATCGACGGGGCAGTTAAAGACAACGACAAATCTTACAGGCGCGCCAAAGTCCGTTGTGTGAGAAACGCGGAATAAATGCCAATACAAAAACTTGCCTTTCATTTGCCTTTTTTTATCATGCCCCGTTTGTGATTTTTCAAAAAAGAAACTTTTGAAAATGTAATTTTTGGGGAGGGAAAAATGAAAAGATTTTTGGTTTTGACAGTTGTTTTTGTTGCAATGTTTATGATGGTTTCATGCGGCGGCAGCGAAAACAGCGACAATGACAACAACGGTACTGAAGAAAAGAAGACATATTGCGAAGCTGATGCTGAAAAATATGTATGCCACAACGATCAGTCATGGCGTTTTGAGTGCAAAAAAGGAGAAGAATCCGCTTATTCGGAAGAGGCAGATTTTTATTACTCCAGTTCCGAATCTTCCCAAATCTGCCAGTCCGGATGTGATCCTGATACCGGAAAATGCAAGCCTGAATGTGAAGAAGGACAATATAAATGCACCAACTCAGACTTGTCCCGCGGTCTGATTTACTCTTGCGATAAGGACAAACAGTGGGAACCGACCGGCAAAGCATGTGACGGCGAATGCGCAAAAGAAACTGCCGAGTCAGTTGAAGAACTGTGCGGTGAATAAAACAATTATTTGCTGTTTTTGATTTGCATTCTTGCAAAATATTTTTCAACTCATCTGATTTTCGGAAAAATCGGATATTTCAGAAATGTCTTTGCAAAAAACAACAAGTTCCTGATATTACTCGTTATTGTTGATTCTGCCCCAGACGTTGCGGACTGATTCTTTAAGAGTTTTTACATCTTCGGCATCTTTTGTCGCAGTGATCCTGAGGAAAACGCACTGGTCAAGCTCGGCGACACCGCGTGCGATATCCTCGGCAAGCGACTGGCAGCTGGGAGAACCGCACATTCCGCAGTCGATGTTCGGAAGGACCTGCATTATCGTGTCTACATGCTCCATCTTCTCAAGAGCGATCTCCATGTCGTCGTCAAGGGAAAGCATCGATCTCGGCTGAAGTTTTTCAAGTTTGAATGCTTCCGGCAGATATTCGCTTCCGCATTTGCCGAAAAGGCGGCAGTTCTGACAGGCCGCGTCGTTTTTGTCGGCCGTTTTTCTGCATGGAGGAAGAATTTCCCTCTGAATAAGGTTTCGAACTGTCAGGAAGCGGTTGCCCGGAACAAGGATTCCTCCGGCGCAGCTTTCGTCGCATGCCCTGAGCTCGAGGAAAGTGATGTTCTCGTCAAGTTCGCCGTTCTCAAGTTTATCCAGGATCTCGATGACATTGTGGATCCCGTCGACCGCCATAGCGTGGTTATCGCGCCTGATGCACTCTCCGCCGGTAAGTTCCCATGTGACATGAGTGTTGTCGGCAGGGCGGCAGAGTTTGCCCGAATCGGCTTTGTCGCTCGAAACGAAAGAATAGATCTTATTGTAGATCAGATCCATGTTGATTACGCCGCTGACAGCCGATTTTTTCTCGCCGACAGGGTGTTTTATCGCGACGATCTTCGCGGCGCACGGAGAGACATAGAAAATTCCTATGTCGGAAGGATCTATTCCTGTCTTTTCAAGTTCGTGGCGGCAGTGAGCGGCCGCAATGTCAAGCGGCGGTTTTATCAGGGTTATGTGCTTCAGAAGCGAAGGGAACCGCACCTGGATCAGCCTGATCACAGCGGGACAGAACGATGAAATCATCGGAAATTCGATATCGCTCCTCTGCTCATACTCGTCCTGGGCCTCCTCGATCAGCGAAGATGCGCGTGAAACCTCGTAGACATGGGTAAAACCGACGCTTTTCAAACCTTCGAAAATCGATTTTGTTCCCGAATTTTCGTCAAACTGCCCCATCAGAACCGAAGGAACAAGGGCGACACGGCATTTGTAGTCGAAAATCCTCTGGAAATCGTCCTGTTCGACAATTATCGCGTCGTGTTTGCACGAGATCATGCACATTCCGCAGTCGACGCACTTGTCGGGGTTGACAGAAGCCTTGCCGCCGCGGATCCTTATCGCGTCAGTCGGGCAGGTCCTCATGCAGTGTGTACAGCCGATGCACTTGTTTTTGTTGATTCTGAGCGCGTGGTGGAAAAAAGGTTTTTTATTACGCGTCGTCATGAGACCTCCGTTTATGCAAGGTTAAACAGAAGAGTGATTTTTGTCCCCTTGCCTACTACACTTTCAATCTTCAAATCGTCGGTGTTCGCCTTGATGTTGGGCAAACCCATTCCGGCACCGAAACCCATCTCGCGCACTTTTGTGGAAGCGGTCGAATAGCCCTGCTGCATTGCAAGGCCGATATCGGGGATCCCGGGACCTTCGTCGTCAAGAACTATTTCTATTTTCTGCGGCGAAATATCTGCCGTGATGTTTCCGCGGTAAGCGTGCGCCACGATGTTGACCTCTGCTTCGTAAAGCGCGACGACGACGCGTTTCAGCACGCCGGGATTGACATTAAGTTTTTTAAGGACCTTTTTGATGTTCCCCGAAGCGTTGCCGGCATTCAGGAAATCTCCCCCTTCAACATGATACTCAAACTTCATGACTCACCTTAAAAATCAGTAAACAGGACTCAGACCGTGACCGAACAGAATGCCCGAAATGTGGTAAACCGAAAGCGGGCACTCGATAATTACGGCATCGTTCTCCTTTGCTAGATCGATCATTTCTTCCGTAGCCTTTTTCTTTCTTGCAAGGATTATCGCCGAAACATCCATCATGTCGGCAGTTCTTATAGACTGCGGATTAGCCAGACCAGTGATCAGAATTCCGTTGTCAAAAGGAGTTGTCAGGACATCGCTCATCAGGTCCGATGCAAACGCCCTTTCGATTTCGCGGTCGGAAAATTCCTCGCCGCATACGATTTTTGCATTGAGAAGAGTAACAATTTCACTTATTTTCATGTTTCAAACACCAATAAAAAAGGTAATAAACCAAAAAAACGCATAATTTTAAAGATTTCCGCCGAAATTGCAAATTATTCCGCAGCAATTATAATCCGTCGTTTTTTGTTCGATTCTCGGAGGTCTATATGAAAAAGTTTTTTGTGCTTTCACTTATGGTTTTATCAATGATCTTCCTTGCTTCATGCGGCAGCAGCAGCAAAGATTCCGAAAAAGAAAATAAAGAAGAAAACAGCAGCAGCGATGAAGATCCCATAGTAGTTGACGAAAACACTCTTGAAGTTCCGGATGATCAGGACAACACAGTCGGCGCGCCGTGCGATCCGAAAACTTTTGTCGAATTATGCGACGGCAACGCATATGTCGACTGCACCGAAGACTGGGTGGATGAAGAAAACATGGCATATATCGTACACCGGACTGAATGCGGCGAAGAAGCACCGGTATGCTTTGTATCCAAGCATAAAAATGAAGAAGAACACAGGGAATACAACTGGGCTGCATGTTATGTATCATGCGAAAACGAAGATACAGGCAAAAGTAAAAGCTGCGCCAGCTATGACGAAGGCTACACATTTTTACTTGAAGAATACGAATGCGTTGAGACGAGCAAAGGGAAACTTCAATTCTCCGGCCCGGTAAAACCATGCGACTCAGGCTGCTCGGCAGACGGAAAGACCTGCGAAACAAAGGAATGCGACCCTAAAAAAGACAAACCTTACTGCGATGAAAACGGCGTTCTGCACGAGTGCAGCGACTGGGGAGAAGGTTTTTATCAAGAAGCATTAATCTGTGAAAGCATGAAATTTATGTCATGCAGATTCGATGAAGATTCCGGGAAGTCAGGATGCTTTGAAGATCCGTATGCCGTCAACGAAGATCTTGCCGAAGTTCCGAAAGATCAGGACAACACGAAAGACGCATCGTGCGACCCAGACACTTTTGTCGAATTCTGTGACGGAAACATATATGTTCACTGTGAGTCTACGGAGTTTGAACCAGATTGGTTCGTTTCCAGAACGGAATGCGACGGAAAATTTCCTATATGCCTGACACAAGCATTAGGAGGCGATGAACCCTTTAACTCTGCGGGCTGTTATGCATCCTGCGAAGGCGAAAATGTCGGTGACGGGGAAATCTGCCAGACTTATGACTCCGGCTATACTTTTGAACTTGAAAAATACAAATGCAAGCAGACAAGCAAAGGAAAACTGAGATTTCTTGAAGAAAGCACGACCTGCAACTCGGCATGCTCCGAAGACGGCAGATCATGTGAAATAAAAAAATGCGACTCGTCCAAAGACGAAGCTTACTGCGACAAAAACGGCGTTCTGCACGAATGTATCGGATGGTCAGGTATGGAAATCGCAAGTTTCTGCAGTTATGAGGGTTCGGATATGGTTTGCAAATACATCGAATACGAAGAGAGATTCGGCTGTACAATGCCTGAACCAGCGGAGCCTGAAGAAGAGCCTGAAATTGATTAAAAAGCCATAACAAACGGAGTTCACTAAATAAAAATGGAAAACACGAAACAGGGAAAGCTTAAAATCCCGCTCAAGCAGTCGCTTATGATGCTTGTCCCGTTCTGTAAGGACAAACTGAAGGAGCAGCTCAGCGCGGTTCTTCCTGTCGTTGTGTACCTCATAATTTTCCAGTCAATAATTCTGGGCATGCCAGTCGATGAAGCAGGACTGATCTCGATCGGGATCGGCCTTGTTGTTCTTGGACTCGCATTCTTTCTTGAAGGACTTTTTCTCGGAATAATGCCGCTCGGCGAAATTCTCGGCATCAAACTGCCGCTGAAAAGCGGGATCTTCACGATTATCGCGTTCAGTTTCATCCTCGGTCTCGGAGCGACTTACGCCGAACCTTCGATCGCGATCCTCAAAGCCAACGGTTCTTTTGTAAAACCGTGGGAAGCGCCGCTTCTCTACGTAATGTTAAATCAGTATGCCGGACACCTCGTTGCATTTGTCGGAACCGGTGTCGGCATCGCGGTCGTAGCCGGAATGCTGCGCTTCATGAAATCGCTTTCGCTGAAACCCTTCATTCTTGCAGTCATTCCGCTCCTCCTGATTTTCACGCTATGGGGAGCTTTTGATCCGAATATCCTATACATCACAGGACTTGCCTGGGACTGCGGCGCTGTAACGACAGGGCCTGTAACGGTTCCGCTCGTTCTGGCTTTAGGTATCGGTATCTGCCGGACAGTCGGCGGCGAAGAAAGCGATTCTATGGGCTTCGGAGTAGTGACGCTGGCCAGCGCGTTTCCGGTTCTCGCGGTCTTTATTTTAGGCGCGTTCCTCAATACGAGCCTGCCTGCTCCGATGCAGCAGAGCGATTTTTTTGATCCCGCCAATCACGCGCAAGCCCTTTCGATAGTCGGCACTGAAGAAAAATTTTCCGAAGTTACCCGGCACTTTTCCGACACCGGACTCGCAGCCCAGGAAAAAGTGGAGGCTGCCGAAAAACTTCTTGATGCGGCAAACACGAACTTTGTCGAAGCTGCGCGGGCGATCCTTCCGCTTACACTTTTCATAATAATAGTTTTCATGCTGGTTTTACGCGAAAAACTGCCTAAAAAGGATGAAATTTTTCTCGGAATTTTTATTTCGGTTCTGGGGCTGGGACTTTTCGGAATCGGTATGGAATACGGTCTATCCAAAATCGGAACGCAGGTCGGTTCGCGTCTTCCGGCATCGTTCAGCGCGATAGAGATCAACGATCATCAGGAGATCATCGGCAATTTCAACACGGATATTGTACAGAAATCAATCACTCCAGACGGAAAAATCAGCGAATTTTTCTTTAAAAAAGAAGGCGAAAACAAATACTTGCAGATCCCGTTTGTCGAAAAAAATTACGACCGCTCCAAAAAAATCTACCGCTACATTCCGCATATCGGCCCGATTTTCGGTGAAAACGGAGGAAAAGGAGGATACCTGATAGTTATTCTCTTCGCATTCATAATGGGGTTCGGAGCGACTCTTGCCGAACCGGCGCTCAACGCTCTGGGAATGAAAGTCGAGGAACTTTCTGTCGGCACATTCAAAAAGACGACCCTGATCTATGCGGTAGCAACAGGCGTGGGCTTAGGCATCGCCATAGGTGCGGCAAAAATCATCTGGAACATTCAGATTTTCTGGCTGCTTGTCCCATTCTACGCCCTCCTGCTGCTCCTGACGCTCTTTTCCGACGAACAGTATGTCAATATCGGCTGGGACAGCGCCGGCGTAACCACAGGGCCTGTGACCGTCCCGCTTGTTCTCGCGATGGGACTCGGTCTTGGCGAAAGAGTCCCTGGTGTAGTCGAAGGTTTCGGCATACTCAGCATGGCGTCGGCCTGCCCTATCCTAGCAGTCCTGCTCATGGGGATAAGCGCGAGCCGCAAGGCCAGAAAGTTGCAGAATTCAGGCGGAGGGAACAGATAATGAAAATTTCCGCTATCGCAAAATTCACTTGCAGCGTTTACAAAAACATCTCTCCTAAAATCACCGAAGCCTTGAAGGAATGCGGCATCGACGAATATATAATCCAGCGCAGCAGCTCGATCGTCTCCACCGACAGGCACTGGTTTTTCAACAGAAAAGGAGTTCTTGAAAATATTCTCGAAACTTACCATTTCTACGTTCCGGCCGAAAAAGAAAAAGAGGTCTTCGACAAAATCGTATTTTCTGCCGATCTGTCGCAGGAAGGACGCGGCTCGCTTTTCACTGAAGCAGCGGTTCTTATAGAAAGCGACGGCAGTAACGACAACTTCGGCGACCTAGCTTTCAGTCTTGACGAAAATCCCGGGAAATACATGGGGATCTGTGCGATCACGCAGCGCGGCAAAGGCTATCCGATCGCCAGGACCGCGATCGACAAAGGTTCCTGTGTTCCTACGATCTCTTACGGCATCGGCGGAGGGATCCGCGACAAAATGGGGCTGATCAGGATCACTATCCCCGCTGAAAAAGAAACCATAAACATCGTCGTAGCCAATCACGACGCGCAGGGAATGATGGATCTTCTGATCGACGGCGGCCGACTCGACCGTCCCGGCATGGGCTTCATTTTCTCCTACCCGATAAATCTGGCGGCTCTCGACACAAAGACATTTTTCGGGGCGAACCGCTCTGCGGCCAGCATGGGTCAGATAATCAGCGTCCTCGACTCGATTCAGGGCGGCACCGAATGGCGCAAACGGACTTTGAACTCGAAAAATACCGTCGAAAGAAAGTATATGACCGGTCTCGAAAACATCATGCTGATATGCAACGACACCGAATCAAAAGAAATGCTTGACGCCGCGATGTCGGCTGGCGCAAGCGGAGCTACGATCTCTACATGCCGCGAAATGATGCGCTCCAAAGAGGGTTTGAGCAAGCGGACGATCGAAATTTCCGACATGGTAATAGGTGCCGGACAACAGAAAAAGATCCTTTCAGCCCTTGTCAGAGCCGGCTTCTTTTCAAACATGACAAACGGAAAAATAATAGTTAAAAAAAGCTGTACGGCTTTTTCATACACAAGAAAATAACAATTTAGAGGTAAAAAAATGAAATTTTCACTCGTTCCGCTGCTTCTTGCACTTTTGTTGACCGTTTCATGCAGTTCAGGTCAGAATTTTGAAGGTTTCGAAGACAAGGTCTTCATAAGCTGCATCAAAAAACTTGACAAAAAATTTGAGGAAATTCAAGAACTTGACTGTTCAAACACCGAAGAGACGCTCAAAGCCAACCCGTTCGGAGAATCGCTTATAAAAAGCATAAGCGGCATTGAAAAGCTCGTAAACCTGAGAAAACTCTCCCTCAAAAAGAACAAAATCACCGACATCCAGATGCTTTCGCAGCTCACGAAACTCACATATCTCGACCTCGGCGAAAACGAGATCTCAACGATGTATCCGCTTGAAAACCTTACGAATCTGACTTATCTCAACCTTGACAAGAATTTCATCGGCGATATGCGCCCTGTCAAAAATCTCGTAAATCTCGAGGAACTCGACCTCAGCCGCAACGGAATCCAGGGACTAGCCGATTTCTCGCAGCTCAAAAAGCTGAAAAAACTTTCCCTGAACAGCAACCGGATCAGTGATGTGGCACAGATCGCCGACCTCACAGAACTCGAATACCTTTCGCTCAACGACAACGCTGTAATCGAAATTTTCCCGTTGAAACCGTTGCAGAAACTCAAAGTTCTCAGCCTCAACATCAACCGCATCGACATCATTCTCGTCCTCGGCAAACTAATGGCACTGGAAGAGCTTTACATGCAGGACAACCAGCTCCGCGACCTCGCTCCGATAAACGACCATCCGAAACTCAGACTCGTTGATGTCGAAATGAACTCGATTTACTCCTTCGACAGTGTCGCCGACCTTGAAGCGCGCGGCTGCAAAATTCTCGGCAAAAAAGTCCAGACGAAATAATTCGAAAGTTTGCTTTTTATTTTTGACTTTTAAACACTTATCCCTATAATCCATCGGAAGTTTTGCTTATGTGATTCTTGGAATATTTATTGGAGGTTCTGAAAAATGAAGAGATTACTGGTAGTTATGCTGTTGTTGGCGGGTGTTTTCGCTTTCGCTTCGTGCAACAGCTACGATGTTGAAGGAAAACCCGAAATCGCATCCAACCCTGCAAAAAAGGTTTTTGCCTACTATCCGTGGGATGACGGAAGTGCAGCGGAACAGGAACCGGCTGAGACCGAACCGGACGATGCCGAACCGGCTGAAACAGACGATGCCGACGCCAACGGCGAACCGGCTGAAACAGACGATGCTGATATAGCTGAGACCGAACCGGACGAACAGCAGGTAGAACAGGACGACAACACCACGGTCGACGACAATGATAACGAAACCACCGAAGGCGATGACATTTCCAACGATCAGGATCCGACCGGCGAAGGCGAAGGTGAAGCTTCAATCGGCGAAAACAACATCGTTGTAAAGAAAGCGACGACTGTCGACGATGTCATTCAGGAAGAATTCAAAATCTACAACCGCGGCGTAACAGGTGAGCTCAAAATCAGAAAAATCAACCTGATTGACCCGAACGGCCAGGTTATAAACGAACTTGAGAACGAAACCTACAAAAAACTCTTCCAGATCGAGATCCAGCAGATGAAAGACGGACGCGCCCAGAAGGATGAAAACGGATTCCTTTACGGCAGCAAGGTCCTTACTTTCGACAACATGTCCAAAGAAAACGAGGCAGACCACATCGCGGCACTCTGCCCGCTCAAGGACGACACACACTGCAAGGCTGAATCCGATGACGAAAAACTCAACACATATTTCATGATCCGTCTCAGCTACAGCAAAGAGGCTGCAACAGCGTTGAAAGACAATCCTTCTGAAGAAAAAATCACGCTCGAAGGCAAGGATGAAGAAGTCCTCAAATACAGACAATACGGTGAATTCGCTATTGAAATCTGTACAAACGATCCGACGAAAGGCACATCCAAAACCTGCGGCAACAGCTCGACGAGCTACAGAATTTCTGTAAAAAGACAGCCCAACAAGCCGCCAAAACCGATAATCCATGTAGCTTTCGACAATCCTATCGCTCAGCCGCTTTCATACAGAAACATTTATGACCAGGTCGAGATGAACCTCAAAGAAACCTGTGTTTCCGATCCTGAGGCCGGTGAAAAATGCTTCGAAAACTGCATCGAGGAAGGAAGCGACAAAAACTGTCTGAACAAATGCTGCCTTAAGAAAGAGGAATGGGAACAAAACTATTACATCAAATACAAATGGGAAATGAAAGAAACCCCGACACCTCTTCTTGAAGAATCGAAACTCGGTCTTATGGATATGGATGCTCAGGCAGGTCAGTGGCTTTCCGACAACGGCAACCAGAGCCCGAAGAGAGCTTCTTTCAAAGGACTCATGATAACTCCCAGAAGACTTGAAGACAAGAACGCATCTTTCAATGACAAAAAATGCGGCGAATGCGGTACAGAACCCGCTTTCGACAAGGATAATCCTGATAAATTCTATTTCCTCAAGCTTTCGAACTATCTCATCTGCCACCAGAAATACTGTGAAGAGAACCGTACGAAATATTATAAGATCAACATTCAGGCTGAAACTGTTGACAAAGCTACAGACCTTGTCAGCGACACGGCGGACATTACCATTATCCCGAAAATCATCCCGCAGGCCCGCGTAGTTACCCAGCTTACCTGGAAACAGGGTTTCAAAACAAAAGCTGAAGTTTCTTCCAGCAAAGAGGATGCACGAATCGATATGGATATTCACCTTGTCAAAAAGACAAGTATCGAAGCTGCAAACAATGATTCTATGCAGATCAAAGACGGTCTTCTCGGCACGAAGCAGAGAACCAACGACAACAAATCCGAAGCTGAAGAATATTTCCGCCACGATGACTGTTCGTTCGGTGATCAGGGCAAACAGACCGACAAGATCAGCGCAACCGATGCTACAATTCAGTGGCATGCTTCACTCGACTTCGATAACACATGGGGCGGCGGTAACTACGACAACCCCGAAACCATCGGTTTGGGTCCGATCGAAGACAAAGACGGTGACGGTGTTCCGGATGTTCCTGTTGAAGACGATCAGTATCTTGTTGTTGTCGGCTATGTAGACTGCGAATCGAAATACAAAGACGATGCCGGTGACCGTTGTTCGGAAGATTACAAAGGTACCGACAGCGTTTATGAAATCGATGCAAGAGTCGAAATCCTTATTGACGGCGACGAGGCTGGAAAAAGAAAAGTCGCAGACGACAGACCGGCTGACAGCTATGACACAATAGTTAAAGAAGCTGTAAAAGATGAGAACGGAAAAGAAAAAGAACCTGCTATAACCACGAAGAACTTCAAAATCAAATACCACGAATGGAAAGTCGTTGCAGTTGTAAAATGGGATAACAAATGGAAAGGTCCGGAATCTAACCCGTCGTATAAAGGAAACGCTGTTGTAACAGACACCGCGATGAGAGAGGAAGGAATCGTAACCGATCCTATCTCCCACCCTGTATGCACTTACGACAACTCGGATGCGGTTCTTGTTCCGATCTGGGACGCTCCTACTTATAAAGCTTTTGTTGAAGAAGAGCGTGAAGACAGAAACGGCAATTCGATAGGACATTGCGGCCCGCTTTCAAACAACGGCGGAAACAATGAAGATCCGACCGGCGAAAATAACGGCAACGAAGAAGAAGATCCGACTAACGAAGAGGGCGGAAACTAATTCTTACCTGCACGTTCACTTTTTAAACCGGGCCTCGCGCCCGGTTTTTTTTTGTGCAAAAAATCCAATTTTTATTTCGTTGAAAAATTTAATACTGCAGCAGAAGCCTTTTGTTGAACAGCAAATTTGATTACTTGTTGTCGCAGAAAACATTTTCGGGAAGCGGCATCTTCATGTCAGACCACATAAAAGCCTTTTCCATGCACATATAAAGCGGCGGATTGCCTTTGAAATACGAGGAAATACGCGAATTTAAAGCAGTATAGAATTTGCGTCTTTGAAAAGCCAGATAACGCAGTTTGTTGTCGCTGTCGGAAGGAAACATCTCGCCGCGGAGGAGCAGACTTCCTGGATTGCGCCCTACAATGGTTTCTGTGAGAGCGAGCGTGTGGCGGAAACCTCCCATGCTTATCCATGCGATTTTTTCGGGGTCAAGCTGCGAAAAAATAAAGTCTATGAGATTCATATAATCATCAAAAAGTTCATCCAGCATAAGCACCGGATCAAAGTGAATCGCAACTTTTACGCCGGCAGCCTGAAGCTGTTTTGCAGCGTTCATCCGCTCTTCGATAGTGGCTGTTCCCGGCTCTTCGTGAGCGCTGAAGCGCGGCACATTCACCGAAAATCCGGCCACAATGTTCGCTTCAGGATATAGTTTTTTAACTTCGAGCAGTCGTTCGATTTCTGCTGATTTTGTCTTGAACTCGAACTGGACTCTGTCAAAAAGCGAGCGTTTCGCAAGTTCGCCGATGAAAAATCCGCTTTCGTCAAGCAGATGGTCAAGCGCCAGCGAATCGGCGAGTTCCCCTGTTCCGACGCGGAGAAAGCGGTTTTCGGCAAGAAAATCAACTATTTCCTCTATCGCCTTTTCCTTATTGAGAAAAACCGTAATGAAGGGATTATTGCCGATATAGTGCTGCAAAATGCAGTAGGAACAGTCGTAAGGGCACCCCGTGACGCTGTTTATCGTGTAGTAATTGCAGCAGACGACACCTTTGCTGCCGGGACACTTTTTGAGGAAACGCCCTTTGTTTTCAGTAAAAAACAGCACTTTTTTGGCAGTTTTGAACAAATCATCGCCCGGATTTTTACGGATCTCGTCAAGAAGCTCGTCTTTTGTCATAAATTCAGGCTTTAGTCCCAGATTTTCCGCGATTTTATGCGGAAGTTCCGCGTTTCTAAACTCAGGATCTATGACTATTTTTTTTATTTCAGGACGCATTTTTCACATAAATTAAGGTTTCGGCACAGATGTAACTATGCTTTTGAGGTCGTCATCGTCAAATCTGAGACCCAGGCCAAAGTAAAGGTCGCGCTGGCCGTTTATCAGATCTTCGCCGCCGGCAGTAATGTAAAGCCAGCTGAAAGGCTCCATTGTCCAGAGGAAAGGTCTTGCCAAACCCTGAACACGCAGCTGAGGCGCACCGCCGCTGCTGAAATCAAAAATTTCGGCCGAAAGCGAGACATATTTCCACGGATTATAATCGACCGCAAGCCCCGCTTTGCTCTGGAAAATACCACCGCGAAGTGCGACCGGTCCGAAAATTCTGCCTATCTGAAGGTTGAATTTCAGCTTGTCGGAAACAACGGTCTTGTCGTCGTTCACAATATAGGTAGTGCCGTCAACATCCGTTGTGTGCGTTGTTGTCGTGTGCGAGATGTTGCCGCGGGGATCGTCCACGACACCGAGCAGGTAGAAACGGTCTTTACGCGGTTGCAATGTGATATCAAAATAAGTTTTGAAAGAATTGCTGAAAACCATGTAATTCGAATGCGCGTCGACATAGACCTTCATTCCGAGCAGCGTATCGGCATAGTCAGTAAGCTTGTCAGAAACTTTTACGATATCGTTATAAAGCTTCTCGTCTGTAAGAAGTTTGCCGACAGTTCCCTCGCCGTTCGCCACTTTTTCTGTGATCTGATTCACATTTGAAGTGATCTCGCGGACATCCTGCATCGCTCCCCGGGAAGCGGCAAGTTCGTCGGCAATAAGTTTCAGGCTGTTTCTGAGATCGTCAAGCGTCTGGTTGAGTTTTTCATCCTTTCCGTCGGAAATTTCGGCGATCCTGTCGGTGACTTTGAGAGTGTTTTCCAATATTTTTGCGAGCTTATCCATCTCGGTATCGCTCTTGGCGTTCACTTTCTGCATCACTTCAGACATATCTTTGAGAACAGAGGAAAGCAGCTTCATGTTCCCTTCTATGTTCTGGGTCGTATTTTCAGCTGTTCTTACAAGCATGTCCATGATCTTATTAAGTTTTTCCTGGTTCTCGCGTTCGAGCATTTTCTCCATGAGCGCATCTGTTTTTTCCATCATGGCCGACACTTTGCTCATAGTGCTTGAGATCCCGGAAAGCGTTTTGACATTTTTTATGTAGTCGTTTTCCTTCAAAAGCGGAGTTGAACTGTCGCCAGGCATAAGAACGAGAACATTTGTTCCGAGCATGCTTTCCATCACTTTTTCGAGTTTGGCGTTCTCGTAAATCGGCACTTCTTTCGAGATTTTGAGCGTGAACTTCGCCTTTCCGTTCTCAAGCCCGATCTTGTCAAGTTTTCCGACAACGACACCCGACACAAGAACATCGCTGTCGCGCAGAAGTCCCATCGCGTCGTCAGCAAGCGCGTAATATGTTTTTGTGTCGCCTTCAAAAAAATCGGCCGATTTATAGATGTAAACTCCGGCACAGCACGAGCACAAAACGAAGAAAATGACTATTTTAACGGCTCTGTTCATCTCGTTTCAGCCCCGAATCCTCTGAAAGAATTGGAAATAAAATGCCGCAGCACCTCGTGCTCCGAAGCATATGCCTCGTCAGGCTTTCCGCAGAACTGGATCACGCCGTCGTAAAGCAGAGCAATTTTGTCCGCGTGCCTGAAAACAGAAGCGATGTCGTGGCTTATAACAACGCATGTCATGTTCAATTCTTTGTTAACCATATCAATCAACTCGTCAATACTTTCCGCCAGGATCGGGTCAAGTCCTGTCGTCGGCTCGTCGAAGAGGACGATCTTCGGCTTTACGGCGATGGCACGCGCAAGCCCTACTCTCTTTCTCATTCCGCCCGAAAGCTCGGAAGGAAACTTTTTTTCCGTCCCGGGCAACCCGACAAGCTCAAGCAGCTCAGCGACTCTGCCGGAAAGTTCTTTGCCTTCCTTCATCCCCAGCTGCTCGACCAGCGGAAACTTAATATTATCCTCAACTGACATAAAATCAAAAAGAGCGGCATCCTGGAAAAGATAACCTATATTTTTTCTTATTTCCAGTAGTTCATCTTTATTCATTTTCACGATATCTTTGTCGCGGAAAAAGATCTCCCCTTTATCGGGTTTCAAAATGCCGATAATGTTCTTCAAAAGGACGCTTTTGCCAGTTCCGCTCTTGCCGATCACTGCGGTAATGCGCCCTTCCTCGATATCGAGGTCGACTCCGTTCAGGATTTTGTGCTCGCCGAAAGATTTGTAAACGTTGCGAACTCTGACGATAACGTTTTCCATTACAATCCCAAAAGTCTGATGAACAAAAAAGTCATTATATAGTCGGCGACAAGAATGGCAATCGTCGAAAGAACGACCGCCGCCGTCGTCCGCCTGCCGACACCTTTCGCCCCGCCGCTCGTCCTAAGGCCGTGGTAGCAGCATATCACCGTTACGATGAAGCCGAAAACCGCTGCTTTTATAAGCCCGGTCCAGATATCGTCGGGATCGACGAAGAAAAACATCGTCTGGTTGTATGCGACTCTGTTTACGCTCATGACATATGCCGCGACAAAGTATCCGCCGTAGACTCCGACCGCGTTAGCTATCGCCGTGAGTGCCGGGAAAGCGAGGATCGACGCGAAAATACGAGGCACGACAAGGTATCTGAGCGGGCTCACAGCCATCGTTTCCATAGCCGCGATCTGCTCCGTGACCTGCATGCTTCCGATCTCTGCCGTCATCGCCGAACCGTTTTTCGCAATCAGGACTATTGCCGTGACAACAGGCGCAAGTTCGCGGCTCATCGCGATAGCAACAGCCGCTCCGGCAAAAGTCTCGGCGCGGAAAATATACATGATGTTGATGAGCTGCAAGGCAAGAATCATGCCTGTCGTAAAAACCGAAAGAGCGACAATAGGAATCGACTGAAGACCGATCCTCTCAATATGTTCCGCGATCTGCCCGATGCGGTAAGGCGGCACGAAAAGCCAGCGGCAGCAATCGCCGGAAAACCGCAGAAAATCAACTAAATTGCGGATAAATTTATTAAAAAACTTTAACAATTTCAAACCTTCTCAAAAAAAGCACAGTAAAATACCAGTCAAAATGCGATCCGTCAAGTAAAAGGCGTGCAGAGAGTGCTTTAAAAACTGCCGATTTCTTGATTTCGCCGCTTTCAAAAGCATAATAAGGTGTTTTTATGATTTTTGGTGGAATATGGTGACTATTGAAAAATTTCTCAAATTTGTTTCGGCTTCAACGCTTGCCGCGACACTGATTTTCATCATCGTTGTCGTCATTCAGGAAATCACAAAGCCAAAAGAGGTTCTTGAACGCATAAAAAAAGAGAACTGTTCATCGGTTTACGAACCCGAAATACAGACGGAATACGAATCCGATCTTGAAACAGCTGCAAATGATTGTGTCTTTATCAGAGAAAATCTCGGCGGAACCTCAAAATTCGCAGAATCTCTCAAGAATTTCCGCAGACTTGACAGTTTTGACTACCTCTTCGCCGGAAAAAGCGGAATTTTACTGAAAAAAAATGACAGTTCACTTAAAAAGGAAGCCGATTTCATCATCAAATGTTTCCGTCTTGAAAAATGTTCTTTAGATTTGCCGGATGCAAAACGGACAATCACTGCAACGGCTTTAAACACTGAAGGAAAAGTAGAAATTTCAGTCACTTACGAAGACAGCCTTATTTCTGCTACGGCAAAAAATCTGAAAAAACTTTTTAACGAGATCGCAAAAATAAAAAAGCTTGATCCGGAGAGACTCCGTCTTGTTCTTTACTTTCATTCAGAATACGCATATCTCGAAGATAAAAGCGACAACTATCTGATTTCTCTGCCAAAAAGCGGAATTGACGGACTTTATCTTAAGTCGCGCGGAGCAAAGATCAGGCTTCTTCCGTGGGAATATTCGACGAATCCTCTTTCAGTCCTAGACAGAAAAGGTGTTCAGTACGGACTTGACAAAAACGAATACCAGAAAGATGCCGCTTCGGTCTATTTTTACAGAACGACGCAGTTTTCCGAAAACAACGGAAACGCGGAGCCTTGGCTTGACGGCTCGGCATTGGGAAAATACGAGTATTCGCCTAACTTTGCCCTTCGTCTAATAGCAAAACATCTGAAAAACATACAGCGTGAAGACGGCTCCTTTCCGACCGAGCTCGAAACTTCCGATGCAAAAGAAAAAAAAGTAAAAGAATCACTTCTCATGCAGGCTTACGCGTCTGAAGTCCTTTTCAGAATGGCTGAAAAGCTCGAAGATCCGGCTCTTGCCGAAGCGGCTGAAAAAACTTTGAAATATCTCCTTGAAAAAGAGGAAAAAGATGATGCGGAAACAGCCAAATTAGAAGCTCTGATGTTGAGGCATAAAAAAGAGATCGGACATCAGTATCAGTTTTTTGATTTCGACCGCACCGAAAAGGCGATAACTGCAAACTTCATATATTCCGGCATTTTCATCGAAGCTTTTTCGCTCCTTTCAAAAGATAAAAACAAGGATAAAAAGATCGTTGAACTGTTGAAGAAGGCGCTCTCTCTTTTTGAAAGCGCAAGTACAGAAAACAAAATGCGTTTTATCGGCTATCTTGCCGATTTTAATCCCGAAAACGGCATGGAATCATACGAATTGATGAAAAACTTCTTTGCGGCTCAGAGTGAGTTTATAAAAAGCAAAGTTTTCGATTCCCGCGGCTTTAAAAACGAAACCGGCTCATTTTCAGTTGACAAAAGCAAAAATTCACCTGACACTTCGCTCTCGCTTCTGCTTTCCGACGGGTTGATGAAAGCCGTTTCAAACGAATTAACAAGCGGAGAAACAGCGGGGACAGTACGTCTTTCATCAGGCTTCATAACAAAACTCATCGTCACAAACGACGACTTTCCGAACTGGGGAAGCGTAAAGGCAAAAACCAGGATCCAAGGCGGCGTCCGTGCTTCCAACCGCTCAAAATCGGTCAAACTTTCAAACACACTGCGCGCCGCATCTTACTTTACCAACATAGAATAGCGGGAGAAAAATGAATTTTTTTAAATGCACTGCCTGCGGAAGCTGCTGCTCGGGCGACGGATCGGTATTTCTCTATCCGGAAGATGTCAGAAGTCTGGCTGAAAACTTTAAAATGACACTTCAGGAATTTATCGACAAATATACCGATTTCCTGATTCTGGAATACTGCGATGATCCTTCTTCGTATTCGTATCTTCCTTATATTGTGATGAAAAAAAAGAACAATGCCTGCATTTTTCTCGAAAACAAAAAATGCTCGATCCACGATTTCAAGCCGTTCCAGTGCAAAAACACACCGTTTGTGAGCGAATTTTTCACAGATAAGGAGTGGAGAAAATTTCTGATGCACCACTGCCCTGCACTTATGAAAATGGAAGAGAAGGATCTCGAGCAATACCGGCCGCTTGCGCAGATTTCGGATGAAAAAAATCAGGAATACGAGTTCATTCTGCGGCAGAACAAATACAGTCTGGAAAAAATTCTCGGAGTCACGCTACCCGAGCCTAAAATTATTTCAGCAGATTCTTAATTTGCGAATTTTTAATATTTAATCTTTGATTTTATTGGATCTTTTCGCCGCGCATCGTGTTTTCGAGAATTTCGGCGACTTTAACAGGAATTATTTTACCTTTGTCTGAAGCAGTGGAACCTGAAATGTGAACGATCAGATTGTGCTCGCTGCGCCCCATAAAAGTGTCACCTTTCGGGCTTTCCGATTCGACAAGAACATTGACTGTTCTGCCCAGATATCTGCCTCTGACATCTTTCAATCTCTTCTTTTCAAGATCAAGAAGTTCGTTAAGGCGTGCAAATTTCTCTTCCTCAGGGACATCGTCAGCCATTTTTTCAGCTTTTGTAAAGGGTCTGGGGGAATAGTTGAAGGCAAAGATCGAATCGTAACCGACCAGATCGACAAGCTTCATCGTATCCTCGAACTCTTCGCGCGTTTCGCCCGGAAAACCGACGATAAAATCGCTGCTGAGAGCGATATCGGGACAGTATTTCCGCGCAAGTTCCATCTTTTCAATATAATTTTCAACAGTGTATCTTCGGTTCATGAGTTTCAGAATGCGGTTATTACCTGACTGTGCCGGAAGATGCAGATAAGGCATAAGATTTGGGATCTCGCCAAATGCTCTTGCAAGATCCTCGCCGAAATCCTTCGGGTGGCTCGTTATAAAACGGATCCTTTTTAAAGCGGTTTTGTCAGAAATTTTATGCAGCAGAGCGGCAAAAGTCTCACCTGTTTCAGGATCTTTGTAACTGTTTACATTCTGTCCGAGAAGAGTCACCTCCTGAATACCTGAATCGACAAGCTGATTGATCTCATCAAGAATAACGGCGCTCTTTCTACTGATTTCGCGCCCTCTGACAAAAGGAACGATACAGTAGCTGCAGAAGTTGTTGCAGCCGTGCATAACGGTGACATACGAAGAATAAGGGCTGAAAAAACTCCCTTTCGAGCGTGCCGGAAAGATCTCCTCGCGCTCAAGCGAATCGGCTTTATTGGAAACAAACGGAAAAACTCCTTTTTCGGCTACGCTCGGGATCATATCTTCCGCTCCCGGACCGAAAACACCGTCAACATAAGGGATCTTTTCAATAATTTCGCCGCCCAACTGCTGAGCGACGCAACCCATTATGAAAATCCTCGTTCCTTTCGATTTTTTCTGCGGAAGATAGCGGCCTGCGCAGCTGTAAAGTTTGAGAAGCGGCTTCTCGCGGACACTGCAGCTGTTGATGATTATAAGGTCGGCCTCCTCCGCATTTTCAGTGTATTCCCAACCGTTTTCGACAAGCATGACAGCAACCCGCTCGCTGTCATAGACATTCATCTGGCAACCGAAAGTATGAATAAAAAACTTTTTCACGAACACCTCCTGAAAGACAAAAAAAAACGGGGGAAACCCCCCGTTTAAAACAAAAACAGACTACATGCTAGGGAACAGCGTAGCTTCCTACCTGATAGAGATACTGTCCGCCGAGCATGAAAACCTGACCAAGACCGTCAGCCGCGACAGGACCGTCCATAATTTTGCCGTCTCCTTCAGGATCCTGATTCTCTTCCATCAAAGATTCTCTAACGGAAGAAGAGAAAACTTCCTGACCGAGGTCAGAGTCTTTAACTCTCTTGACCTGAACGACAAAAACTATCTGTTCTGTGTCTTTCTTTCTCTCGACATCCTTATTACCGCAGTTTACCGCAACATATTTGAACGTGCTCTTTTCTTCCGAGCCGAGGAAAGCAGCCGCAGGTCTTGAGCACTCAAAAGGCGAACCGTTGTAATCGTAAAAAAGAACAGCTTTGGTTGTTTCCTTGTCGTCTTCACCTTGTACTTTAAGTGTTCCTTCGCTGAAAATGAAAAGGTTGCCGTTGTTCATCCAAGATGCGCTATCGTCCTCACCTTCACGGATATATCCGCCAAGAATCGAAACGACTGTTTCCGTATCTTCCTTGTCATCCATAAGAACTGTTGCCGAAGCCGGGGAAATAAGACCGGTAGTTTTAAGGCTGGCATCATCACTGCCGTTTCTGTCTGCGATTGCGATAGATTTTACGCTGCCGCTCTCAAGATCTATGATTTCTGCAAAATTCTCACCGATAACAGGCGTTTCCTTTCCTTCTTTCGCATTATTGGTAGAACCGCCGATAACAAGAATTCTTGGAACCGGAACTGTGTTTTTATCTGCGTCGACTGTAAAAGTCGAGAAATCAGCAACAGCATGGTTGCAACGACCCTGTTTCAAAGTTGCAAAATGAGCTGCTGTCAGTTTGCCTTCGGAGTCAACCGCAATTTTGTAGACATTGTTGGAAGCTCCATCAGTGCCGCATCCGCCGATGATGTAGACATCGCCACCGACTGAAATCGCTTTTGCGCCTGACATCGGACTGAAAGTTACATCGCTGATTTCGCTGTATTTGTCACTTTCGGGATTATAGATCCATACTTTTTCGTTAAGAAATTCGTCTTCGTCTTCAGACTCTTTGATTTTGCCGAGACCGATGACGACCTTTCCCTTTTCACTTCCGTCGTCAAGCAGTGCCGCGACATGATCGTAAAGCGGAAGATCAAGTTTTTTTACTTCTTTTTTGGAGAGTTTTTTCGTGTTGAAAATAACAGCTTTTTTGGTAGCAATCTCTTCGTTCAGGACATAACCGCCTGCCATATAGATGGTGCCGTCTTTCAAAGCTACCGCAGCCGCTCCTTTCGAACCGCCGTCACCGAAGTATGATTCAAGCGCGGTGTCTCCCGACCTGGTTCTGTCGGAAACGACTCTCGCGAAATCGCCGACCGGTGCAAGGAAAATATCAACATCGTAATTTTCGCCGTCATCATAAAGGATACCGTCAATACCGCCTGTAAGTTTAAGCTTTTCGTTTTTGTTGGTTACTTCGACGAAAAAGCGGTAATAATTTCCTTTTTTGAGCGATCTTGTAAAATCGACTTTACCGCTCTTGTTATCTCCGACGCCTTCTTCTCCGCCGACAGTGATGAGCTTACGGTCTGCGTAAACATATTCTTCCGAAATATCCGATGTTGAATAAGTCGAAAGAAGGACCTGATCAGTTTCGACTATGCAGAAAGTATGGTCGTCACTCTCGTCATCCGAGTCGCAGTCTTCCAACAAATCGACAGGCAGTCTCAATGTGATTTTGAAATCGCCGGTATTGCCCGAATCGCATGCGACGAGCATCAGAGCCAGAGCGAAAATCAAAGACAGAAAAAGCAATCTTTTCATAAAAAACCTCCAAAATCCGTCTTATTTTATTTGTTGTCCCATTCAATAGTTTTACCGTTAGGCTCGCTTGTTCTCGTGCCGTAATAAATGCCGACAGCGGCACCGGCGATAACGACAACCGCGACTGTGGCGATGAACCATGTCTGTTTGTAGAAAGGAGTCGACTGGGTTTCAGCCATAGACTCTTCCTTGTCGTCATTGGCATTGTCATTGACATTGCCTTCGAAGTAGAAATTGTCACCGACTTTAAGGTTGACTCCGCCGTCGGATTCCTGCTCTGCAGCAGCCGGTTCTTCTTCCTGAGCCGCTTCCTGCTCTACAGCCTCTTCTTCCGATTCCTGAGCATCTTCCATGTCCTGGGAATACGCCGGAACAACAAAACTTACGATCATCACAATAACAATCAATTTTGAAAAAAACTTCATGTCGCTCACCTATAAAAAATTGTCCAAATTAAGCTCATAAAACAATCAGCGGCGGTATTTATCAAATTTTGCACCGACAGTCAAACTTTTTTTTGCATTAAAAAAAATTATATTCCGAAAAGCTGCCGTCATTCCCATCCGCCATCCTTAAAAACAAGAATTTTCCTAACATTATCAAGCATATTTCTGCTGTTTGCCGGATAGTTGGCAAACTGCTTTCCGACATAAAGAGATGCATAGTCGGCCGTATTTCCCGTGCCGGACGACGGTTTCGCCGACAAAAGAAAAGGCAGTTTTGAAATAATTTTTTCGTGACAGCCGCCGATTTCATCGTTATCCGGAATTCCCTGAGGAAAAGTGCTGAAAGAAAACGACTGGCCGGAAGACGACGATACAAAAGTCACAATCCTGCCTGAATTTTCTGTCGGAATGAATTCCGTTCTCACACTGAACTTCAATTTTCCGATCTCGACATCGGAATTAAAACCTGAAAGATTGGACATTAGTCTTCGTCTTGGCTGCGTATATACCTTGAAATTTTGCGGCGGCGGTGGAAATGCTTTCTGAGCTTGCTCTCTGAGCGTACAAGTTCAATCTTTCCGGCACCGACTTCACGCAGGGCGATGATCGGCGGTTTGTTGCCTTTCGTGTTGGCGATAAGAGGTTCCGCACCGTCAAGAAGCTGGCGCGTCCTTTTTGCCGCAAGGATTATAAGTTCCATTCTGTTCGGAACTTTTTCGAGACAATCTTCAACTGTTACTCTTGCCATAGAAATCTCCATAAAACAAAAAAACCGCGAAAGTATAGTGATATTTTTCGAAAAATCAATTTTTCGGAATATTTACGCGAAATAGCTCTTTGTGATTTCGACTCTTTCGGCCTTGTCTGTCTTAACGATCCTGCCGACAATGTATCTGTCCGAGTCTTCAAGCAGCGCGGGAACCTGCTCTTCCGGCACGATCAGCATGAAGCCTGTTCCGCAGTTGAAAGTGGTGAACATCTCGCGCTCGCTGAGATCCGCGCATTTTTTGAGCCATTTGAAAACGGGAAGCACTTTGAAATCGCCGTCGATGAGAGCTCCGAGACCTTCCGGAATGACTCTCGGGATATTTTCGTAAAAACCGCCGCCTGTGATGTGAACCATTCCGTGAATATCGAATTTCTTAATCAAATCAAGAACTTCCTTAACATAAATTCTTGTCGGTTTAAGAAATTCCTCGGCAACCGTGCAGCCGAGTTCTTCGATTTTATCGTTGACTTTGAGCCCCATTTTTTCAAGGACGATCTTTCTGACAAGCGAGTATCCGTTCGAGTGTACGCCAGTCGAGGGAATTCCGACGATCACGTCGCCTTCCTTGATTTTCGAGCCGTCGATTATCTTGCTTTTGTCGACAACGCCGACATTGAAACCTGCCAGATCATATTCGCCAGGCGTGTAGAAGCCGGGCATTTCGGCAGTTTCGCCGCCGACGAGCGCGCATCCCGCCTGACGGCAGCCTTCAGCGATGCCGGAAACGACTTTCGCGCCGGTATCACTGTCAAGTTTGCCGGTAGCAAAGTAATCAAGGAAAAAAAGAGGTTCCGCACCGCCGACAATGACATCGTTCACACACATAGCGACAAGGTCTATGCCGATCGTGTCGTGTTTGTTCGCGAGAAAAGCGAATTTGAGTTTAGTGCCGACACCGTCTGTCCCGCTGACCAAAACAGGCTCCTTGATCCCTTCCGGAATTGAAACAAGCGACGAAAATCCGCCTATTCCGGCAAGAACTTCGGGACGCATCGTGTTTTTTACGAGAGGTTTGATCTTGTCGACCATCGCCGCACCTTCGACAATATCGACTCCGGCATTTTTGTAGTTGATTTCGGACATCTTTTTCTCCATAAATAAAAAATCCGCGAAAATATAGTCATGCCGCTTTTTTTTGCAAATTTAACTTTGCGCCGTATATTAGCATGTCATTTTTTTGGAGGGAATCATGCCGCTTTTTATCGGAATCGCCGGAGGATCCGGTTCAGGAAAAACAACAGTCGCTAAAAACATCAAACAGGCCTTTTCCAATGATGAAAGGGTCGTAATTATCGAAATGGACAGTTATTACAAAGACTTGTCAGGAAAAACGCTTGCCGAGCGCGAGAAAAACAACTATGATATTCCGGATGCGATAGACTTTCCGCTTCTCAGACAGCAGCTTGACGACCTCAAGGCGAACAAAGCCGTAAAAAAACCGATTTACGACTTCGTGACTCACTCGAGAAAACAGGAAACAGAGCTCATCGAACCGGCAGACATCATTGTTCTCGAAGGGATCATGACTTTCCATGACGAAAAAGTACGCGACATGCTCGACATCAAAATTTTCGTTGACACTGACGCCGACATCCGGCTTATGCGGAGAATCAGGCGAGATATGGAGCAGCGCGGCCGTTCTTTCGAAGAGATCCGCGAACGTTATTTCACGATGGTGCGCCCGGCTTACCGCGATTTCGTCAAGCCGACACAAAGGTTTGCCGACCTCGTCATTCCTGAAGGCGGTCAGAATTCTGTCGCAATCGACATAATAGTTTCGAAAATCTCGCACTGGCTTTCCGACAAAGCGGCACCGCAGAAAAAATGAGCGATTCACATAAAATTCCAGTTGACAAAGCCTTTGCGGCACTCAGAATCTGGGTAAAAGAGCTTGATTACGCGCCTGTCATCGATCTGATGGCGGCAGGTCACGATTCACCGTGGAAACTTCTCGCTTCGACAATGCTTTCGGCACGAACCAAAGACGCCGTGACGACAAAAGCCTCGAAATCACTTTTCGCCAAGGCCGACACGCCGGAAAAAACGGCGCAGCTTTCAGTCGAAGAGCTCGCGGAACTTATATATCCCGTCGGATTTTACAAGACGAAAGCGGAAAACCTCAAAAAACTTGCTCAGGACATCGTTGAAAGATTCGGAGGCATCGTTCCGCAGACGCTTGAGGAACTTACGACTCTCCCAGGAGTCGGTGTAAAAACGGCATCGCTCGTTTTAATCAAGGCTTTCGACAAATACGAGATCTGCGTCGACACGCACGTTCACCGCATTTCGAACATGTGGGGACTCGTCGAAACCAAAACTCCAGAGGAAACAAGAGTCGAACTCAAAAAAACTTTGCCGAAAAAATACTGGAAAGAGATAAATCAGGAACTTGTCACGCTGGGCCAGACTGTCTGCCGCCCGACCAAGCACGAATGCGAAAAATGCCCTGTGAAAGGGCTTTGCCCTGCTGAATCGTGATAACGTTATTATCGATAAGAACGATTCGCGCCGTCGGTATATCGAAATTTCGAAATATCGATATTACGACACTGTTTCCGGCGCGTCGACACGAAGGTTTTTCACCCAGATCCAGATGAAACCGATGACTGTTGTCGGAACGATCTGCGCTGCATGGAGTATCAGAGCGACCGCCATTCTCTGTTCGTAAGGCACATTGAACGATTCAAGAGCCAGAACTATCGCTCCTTGGAAAACGCCGAGTCCCGCCGGTGTCGGAGCGGCAAGCATTCCGAGATTCGCGGCGCAGAGCATGACAAGGCAGCCGACAAACGGAATTTCGACTCCGAAAGCCTTGACGATAAGCAGATAAACAAGAAGTTCTGCCGCCCAGACGCACATGCTGAGAAAAAATGCGGCAAAAATTTTCTGCCACGAGTCAAGCGAAGCGGCCCCTTTCAGAAATTTTTCGGCAAAATCGAAAAGAGGCATCGAAAATTTCGGTGCTTTCGAGCGAATGAACTGCACAAATTCAAGCGGTTTCGACGAAAATGCCGCCGCCAGCGCGAAAACGAACAGAATCGCAAAAAGAAGCGACGCGACAAGCGCCAGGATCTTCATGTTGTCCTGAAAAGGATAGAAAAAAAGTGTCGCCGAAAGAATCAGCGCGATCGTAAGTCCGTCGAAAACGCGCTCGACAAAAACCGAAGCAAAAGCCGACGGAATGCTGATCCTGAATATTTTTCCGGCAATAGCGGCACGGACGATCTCACCGATGCGCACCGGCAGAACATTGTTCACCGCATATCCGGCGACAATGACCGGCGCAAGCTCCGGGACCTTAAAATTTCCGATATGCCTGAGAAGCACTTTCCAGCGCGCGGCTCTCACGAAGAAAGCAAGCAGATAAACCGCGACTCCCGCCGCAATCAGCGGTTTGCTTCCGAGCGAAAGATATTTGAGAAAAAGTTCCGTATCGATATTTTTGAAAAGGAAATAAAAAAGAAGCGCGACTATCAGAAATGAAAGGACGATTTTCAGATTTTTTTTGGAAAGCATCTTTTTTTCAGACTATTTGACTGCAAAAACAGCGGCTGTTTGAGCCGGAAGCTCGATTTCAAGCGTGCCGTCGCCCGAAACGGTGTAACTTTTGCCTTCCGATCCGGGGAAAACGTTGACCAGATTCGTTCCGCCGTTGAAATTCGTCTTCATGACAGCGCCTTCATACGATGTTTTCGAAGCGTGATTTTTGTTCGTATTGATAACGACAAGCATTCTTTCGTTCTTGTAAACCCTTTCGAAAGCGAGGATCCCGGCATCGCTCTCGTCTCCGGTGTGCTCAGTCGACCAGACTATATTCAGATCGCCGCGGCGCAGCGGAGCGTATTTCGCACGGAGTTCCGCCATCTTCGAAATGTGCTGGAAAGTCTCGTTTTCGGTGTCGTAACCGCTTGTCCAGAGCGCTTCGCGGTTCGCCGGATCGTTACCGCCGCTGAAATTCTGCTCGGTTCCGTAGTAGATACATGGGATACCGTCCATCGTGAACATGAGCGAAAGTGCATTGTGAAGCGCCTTTTTATCGGGCTGTTCGTAGAGGAAACGCGGCAGATCGTGGTTATCCATGAAGTTGACCATGATCCTCTGCGGGCTGAGGATGTTTCCGTCAGCGTCTTTCACACCAGAAACCGTGCCGTAACGAGGAGACTCGCCTTCTCCGAGTGCGCTGCCGTCGCGGTGTTTGTTCCATCTTTCGTTGAAAAGCCCTTCAAAATTTTTCGTAGCTTTGCCCCATTTGAAAATCGAGTCAAACACCTGAAATTTCTGAGAGAAATAGAAAACAGAGTCCATTTCGTCATGCTGTGTAAAACTTCCGAGCAGGACATCGTCGCCGTCAAAAGCTTCGCCGAAAATAAAGAAGTTTTCTTTGCCTATGCTTTTCGCGTAACTGCGCATTGCCGGGGTGAATTTCTGCCAGAACTCGTGTTCGACATGCTTGATCGTGTCGACACGGAAACCGTCGATATCAAGCGCACCGATCCAATACTGGAAAACCGAAATAAGGGCGTTCTGGACATCTGATCTTGTGGTGTCAAGATCCTTTAAACCGCCGGGGAAATCGCCTTTTACGACCTGATACCGGCTGTCCCAAGTGACCGTTCTTCCCATTCTGTTGTACCATTCGTCGTTGTGGAACTCGGCAGGTTCAGGCGGAACGCGGTTGATCTCAGGCATGTAAACCCATTTTATCGGCGCGATACCCGATTCGCCCGCATCGGAGAAAGAGCGGATCTTGCGCGGATCAAAATCGGGATCCCATTCGCTGTAGCGGACGATCCCCATTTTCTGAGGATATTCCTCGTTTTTGCATCTGTACACGCAGTTGCTGTAACAGTCATCGCTCGGAAGATAATCGAACGAATATTCCTGCGAGCAGATCTGATTTTTGACGGCTTCGTCTTCAACTCCGGTGATGTGTCCGCAGTAAGCATCACATGTCATGTCGCTGCCCATGACCATTTCGTCTGGCTGGTCGTTTTTGTTCATGTCGTAGTAGAAAAGCTGGCCGACATGGTTCGCAACGATATCGAGAATGACTTTTATGTCGTTTTCGTGGAGAACTTGAATCATTTCGCGCAGTTTTGCCAGATCGCCGAAGTGCGGGTTGACAGCTTTGAAATTCTGCGTCCAGTAGCCGTGGTATCCTGCGATTCCTGCATCAGAATCGACGTTTTTGACGACCGGGCTGATCCAAAGCGCCGTCACGCCGAGCTTTTTGAGATAGTCAATGTTGTCGATTATCCCCTGAAAATCGCCGCCGTTCCATGATGTGAGCGATTTTTTGTCAACATTGTAGTTGTTGTTGACATCGCCGTCGGCAAAACGATCGGTGATAAGCTGGTAAATGACCTCGTCGCGCCAGTCAGTTACATTGTTCGTGATTTCGACCGGTCCTTCGACAACGCTTGTGTCAACGCACGAAACGCAAACAAGCACCCAAACAAAAATCAGAAAAAATCTCGCTTTATTCATAAGTCTCTCCAACAAAAAAACAGAGTTTTATAGCAAAATACCAGAAAATGGCAAGAAACTTACCGGCTCGAGCCCGAATAGACAAAATCCTTGATGTAAAGCTGCATATTGATGCCTTCACCGTAAACATTTATCCTCGGGAAATAGATTATGTCGATAAAATCGCCGACGACCGGCGCATTCCTGTGGTTCAGCAGGCCGAAAGCAATGGCGTTGAATGTCATGTTCGTGTTTTTGCAGCCGAGTTTCCAGTGAAGATGGCTTCTGTTGATGATGTTCTGCTTCAGGATCTTGACATTTTTCGCCAGGAAATTTGGTTCTGAATTGCTGATCCCGAAAGGTTCGAGCTTAGAAAGGGCAACGACCATATCGGGCGTGAGATCTTTGAGCTGGAGTTCGGAATCGATCTCGGTGAACTGTCCGCCTACTTCCTCTTCAAGCTCTTCCGCTACGATTTCGTCGAATTTATCAATAAATTCGGCTATTTTTGATTCCTGAATCGTAAGTCCGGCCGCGTATTTGTGACCGCCGTACTGCACTAAATAGTCGCTGAGTCTTTCAAGAACCTTATAAATGTGAAGCTGCGGAATGCTTCTGACGCTGCCGCGGCCGACACCGTCCTCGACCGAAATCATGATCGTCGGTTTGTAGAACTTTTCGACAAGCCTTGAAGCGACGATCCCGATGACGCCGGGATGCCACTTTTCGGAATAGAGAACTATCGAATTTCGCTTTTGGATAATGTCGCTGTTTTCGACTTTCTCGAGTGCCTGATCAAAAATCTCGGCTTCAAGCTGCTGACGGTATTCGTTAGTCAAATTAAGCTCTTCCGCCATTTTCAGTGCCGCTTCGTAATCGGTGTTTTCGATAAGTTCGAGCCCTTTTATCGCGTTGCCGATCCTCCCTGCCGCATTGAGACGCGGAGCCATTTTGTAGCTTATTACCGAAGGAGTTATCTCTTTCAGCGACTTGAGTCCGCAAATATTCGCCAGTGCCAGAAGTCCCGGACGCTGGTTTTTCTGCATCTGCGTAAGGCCGTATTTTACGAAAATCCTGTTAGATTCAAGGAGCGGAACCATGTCTGCGACCGTTCCCAAAGCGACGATATCGAGATATTCTGCCAAATTCGGCAGAGTTCCCGTGAAAAATCCGTCCTTTTCGACGATTTTCTTGAGAACCATAAGGAACGAGAAAGCAACACCGACAGCCGCCATTTCCTTGAAAGGATAACGGCATTCCGGCTGATGCGGGTTGACGATCGCCACAGCCGCCGGAACCGTCTCGCCGACATGGTGATGGTCGATGATTATCGTCGCCAGACCGAGATCTTTGGCGTATTTGACTTCGTCGACGCTTGTGATCCCGCAATCGACCGTGATAACAAGCTCGCCGCCCTTCGTCGCGATTTCTTCCAGAGTGTAGGTGTTGAGACCGTAACCGTCTTCAAGCCTGTGCGGAATGTAACGGTCCACACTCGCGCCGACATGCGACAGAAACTGGTACATAATCAGAGTCGAAGTGATGCCATCGACATCGTAATCACCGTAAATCACTATCTTTTTTCTGTTTTTGATGTAATCGATAATGATTCCTGCAGCCTTTTCCGCATCTTTCAGAAGAAAAGGATCGGGAAGCGATTTGATTTTCGCCTGAAGGAACATGCTCGCGGCTTCGACATTGTCGATACCGCGGTTCACGAGGACAGTCGCAACCGTTTTGGAAATTCCGAGCGTTTTGCTCAGGTCGTCGATTTTACCCGGATCAGGATTGAGTATTTGCCATTTCGGCTTCATTTAGGCTGCGGTTCCTCTTCTTTTGTTCATGTATTTTTCAATGTAAAGCGTGATCGGCGAAGCGATGAAAAGTGAAGAATAAGTACCTACAACAACACCGATGCACATAACGCCTGCAAAACCGGAAATGATTTCGCCGCCGAAAATGAGAAGCGCGAGAACCGAGAAAAGGGTCGTGATCGAAGTGAGGAAAGTTCTCTGCAAAGTCTCGTTGAGGCTTGTGTTCATCTTGTCGGCAAGGGTCGCGCCCTTGGCAGGATCCTTCATGTTTTCTCTGATTCTGTCGAAAATGACGATCGTATCGTTGATCGAGTAACCGACGATCGTAAGAAGCGCCGCAACGACGGTAAGGTCAAACGAGAATCCGAAAAGCGACCAGATTCCGAGAGCGATCATGACGTCGTGGAAAAGAGCGAGAACTGCGCCCGGAGCAAACATGAAGTTGAATCTGAACGCGATGTAGACAAGAATCGCGATAAGTGCGTAGAAAACTGCCATGATCGCGGAAAGTTTCAACTGTTGACCGACTTTCGGGCCGACAAGTTCGACTCTGACAAGGTCAGCTTTCGCTTCAGTATTTATCTTGTCAATCGCATTGACGATCTCGTTCGTCATACCTTTGAGCATAAGTTTGTAGATGTGTCTGTCGCCGACTTTGTTGTATCTGACAGCATCTTTTTCGATAACCGGAAGCTTGGTTTCGGCGATAAGCGCGTTCATAGCATCTTGACTTATTTCCTTGTCGAACCAGATCTCTACTCTGTCACCGACCTGAGAATCGAAGTGGGTCTTGAGCATCTTCGCGTCTGTGAATTTTGCTTCTGCGGCTTTAAGGAAAGCGTTGATCGTAGAATCGTCGACCATTGAAATATTTTTGAAGCGGACGAGATATTCGTTCTGCTTGCCTTCAAACTGCTGTATGTCGTTTGCTCCGAACTGACCCATAACTTCTCTGACCTGTTCCTGGGTTACGCCGTCAGCCTTGATCTGGATCTCGGTTCCGCCGGCAAAGTCGATACCGAAGTTGAAACTCTTGAAAATGACAAGAAGGATTGAAATCGCGACTAAAACGCACGAAATCGGGAACAATATTTTTGATTTGCC
>DBYC01000071.1 GCA_002310035.1 bacterium UBP6_UBA1196 | reverse complement strand
GCCGCCGCCGCCGCTGCTTCCGTAACTGTTACAGTTGGCATGACCACCTTTTCCGCCGCCGCCGCCGCCGCCGCCGATTCCGTTTTTACCGTTGCCGCCGTCTTCGCCGTCGGAAGGAGCATAGCCGGAACTCGAGAATGTTCCGTAGCTTTTTCCTCCTGCGCCGTTGGCACCGTTTGCTGCTTGATTTTCGTCTTCGCTCAGGTATCCGTTTTTGCCGTTTACTGATACAGATGAAATTTTCGAGCATTCATTGGCTGTAGCAGACCAGTATTTTTCGGTTCCGCCCGTACCGCCTTTTCCTAAAGTTCCTGTCGAGCCGGCTCCGTTGCTGCCGCTTGAACCGTTGCTCCGGGCTTGGCCGGCATTTCCGCCTTTTCCGCCGTTTGCGCCGCAGGTCGAAGTTCCGCCGGCTGATCCTACAGGTGTAACAGTGCATAAAGTTTCGCAAAAATAATCGGCGATCAAACCGTGGGTTTCTTCACAACCAGGAATACCGTCAGTACCGTTTCCGCCGTTATCTCCTTTTGCTCCGTTTTCTCCGTCTGTTCCGTCGCTTCCGTCGGCTGTGACTATTTCAATTTGGTCAAGGGTTATTTGTTTGCATTGGTTGAGGATAAGTCCTATCGAACTTCCGCCGGGATTTGTATCGGCTTTTGCCGCAAGTTTGATCTTCGAAAGCGTAATTTTCTGAAGGTTGTCAATTTTCCATCCTGTTGCATCAACTTGTATTACAGGCCAGTATTCATTGTCGGTTTCAGTCCATACTCCATTGTTGTTAGCGAATCCGCCGAAAATCGAAACGCCGCTTTTAAGTGTCGGGATATTATTGAAAAGTCCGCCGGCGATGATTATCTGGTTCCTGCCTTCAATTTCACCGACTGACGCACTTGAAAGCTGGATAGCTCTCTCTATTGTCTTGACAGGTGCTGTCATTGTTCCTTCATTGCTGTCGTCGCCGTTATATTTGTCGACAAAAACAGCTCTTGAAAACTCAGGTTCATCGTTTGGATCTCCCGTATCGGTATCACCGGAATCAGTGTCTGGGTCGTCTATATCCTGGTCTCCGTCGGAATCAGCCGAATCGCCGTCATGTATTTCAGGATCGCCGTCGGAATCAGTTGTGTCTCCGTCGTGGATTTCAGGATCGCCGTCGGAATCAGCCGAATCGCCGTCATGTATTTCAGGATCACCGTCAGAGTCAGTTGAATCTTGGTCCGGAGTTTCGGAATCATTGTCAGAATCAGTCGGATCTTTATCGGGATCTTCTGAATCGCCGTCTGAATCGGTCGAATTGCTGTCATCGGGGGATTCTTTGTCGGAATCTCCGCTGTTGTCGTTGTCGCTTTTCCCCTGACTGCCGTCATCGTCAGGATAGTCGTAGATATCGCTTTTTCCACCGCTGCACGCTATCAAAAGAGCAAACATGAAAATTGCGAGAAATTTAATCGTCTTCATTTATATCTCCGTTAAAAAACTGTTATAGCGCATCCTTTGCTTTTCTTTGCAGGTTTGTTTTCGTCAGTATCCTCAGTTTCTTCGGCATTAGTTTCATCTTCAGGCACGAAATCGTCGTCGGAAACCACGTCGTCGTCATCAAAAACCACGTCGCCGGATTCAGGTTCTTCCTCTTCATTTTCATAATAATAGACAGGCAGCTGCATTGTGCCTGGAACTCCCGTCAAAGTGGTGTATCTGAGATAAAAATCGGAAGGAATCCTGATGTAACAATTGTATTCAAAACTGCTGCCGGAAGCGAAATCGTACAACTCATCAGGATAGCCCAACACTTTTACACTCCAGATGAGAGAACTGAACTTGTCTGCGTTCAGAACTTTGCCTGTTGACGGATTGCCTATCGGAACAGTGTCGGTGTATTCGACTTCCGGAACAGGATTTTCGCCTTCACCAAGCGGCGAAACCGTGACGTAATCGGTGGTTTTCGTGAAATTTCTGTTGTAAAAGGCGTCAAAAGTGCTTCCCGCAGCGACTTTTCCCTTTACGATCAGTATCACTTTCGAAAGGTCGCTCGAAGCGGCAGCATCGACTATTTTGAAGTTTTCGTTGTCAAGCTGATAGCCGTACTGCGTAGCCGGCATGAGGAAGCGCAGCGTGACATCCTCTTCTGTCGGGAGATAGTTCACGATCTCTGCGGTAACTTTCTGCGCGAAGCCGTCGCCGCCTTTAAAAATCGACTCAGTGTCCTCGTAGCCTTTCTGCCAGGTGTATGTTACCCACAAATTGCCGGAAGGTATCGACTGCATTCCGCTGCCGTTTTTGATGCCGCAGTTTTCGTATCTTTCGCAGGAGTAGTTGTATGAAACCTCGTCATCCGACATTGCAACTCTTCTGAAACCCCAGTAATCGCCGCTTCCTTCAGTCGCCATCGTCGTTGTCATGATGAATTCCATCTTCTCCGGTGCGATTACACCTGTGCCCGGAATAAGTTCGGTACCTTTTTCGAACGTGAAAACTTTGTCGTGATGCGTGTGGCCGGAGAAGTATATCGGCGGATTTTCCTTTTTTGCGAGGAAAGAGGTGAGCGAAACGCCGTTGTTGGAAGTCTGAGTCTCGTTGAAAACACCGTCGAACACATCGCTGTCCCACGATGACGAGTCGATGTTCCACTCCTGGTCGTCAATGACGCTGATTATGCCGTAGATCTTCGAGAAAGCCCGGTTTGCGTGATACTTTCCGGTCGCATCCTGACCGAGCGGTGTCATGTGGCCGAAGACAGCAGCGACATCGTTGTTTTCGAGGATTTCTTCAGCCCAGTTCAGCGTTTTTTCGGCAAGATAGCCGCCCCAGTTCGCTACCGGAGAGGCACCCGTGTCGCCGATTCCGATCTGGTTGCTCGCGCGCCTCTGCGAAGTTCCGTCGTAGGTGTTGAGAAGAAGGTAAGTTTTGTTTCTGAATCTGAAAGCGTTGTTTCTCGGACCGAGGAACCTTGACCAGTATTCAAGACCGTCCGATTCCAGAGGCGAATTCAGATCATCTACTACCGTAAACTGGGCGTATCCGTCGTGGTTGCCGGGGATCGAGAACATCGGAATTTCGAGGTTGCTCATCAGGTCGTAGAAATCGGAGTATTCCTGCTGGTAGTTCCTTCCGTAGGCGATATCGCCGAGCATGATGGAAAAATTTGTGTCGGCTGAATTCAGTTGCGAAAACGTCGCTTTTATGATCCCGAACTGCTGGTCGTAGTTTAGCAGCGAATTCTCGGCATAGAACGGATAATTTTCCGGGTTGAAGTTCATGTCGTCCGTTTTTTTGCTCAGCAGGTCTTCGATCTGCGGGTCGGCAACAATGAGAAATTTCGCCGGGTCGCTTTCTTCGTAATGAGGAAAGAAAAGGGCGTTTCGAGAGATCATCTCTTCGCCGTCCGTCATTTTTAAAGCGATATCGTATTTGGCTTCCGGAAGCAGAATATTGGTGCACACAGAGAGTTTGACAATGTTTTCGCCGATTTTTTCAAGATAGTTAAAATTGGGATTACTGTAATCAAAACTGTAGCGGGAAATATTAAGGAATTCTGTTCTTCCGCTGTCGTCAAGGCGGATTATTTTCACGTATTCGAAAATCTGATTTTCATTGTGCCTGAAAATAATAGAAAAGCACGGTTCATCCGGTGTTACTATTGCCGGAAAGCCGATTACCGGATACAATATTCCGTTTATAGCGGGGTCGAGAATCGCTTTCGTCTGAGTCTGGATCAGATAATCCTCGAAAGCGGCCGAGGTCTGCGTCCAGCGGTTTACCGACACCATAGATTCCTCGACGCTGCCGTCAGCGAAAAGAATCAAAGCCGAGAAAATAACGAAAATAGCCAGGATTTTTTTCAACATCGTACCTCCATAACAAAAGACCGATTATTCTAATAAAAAAATAATGGTAGTCAATGCGTTGCAGTACAGATTTGCCGGTACCGTTATTTCGGCAAGAATTTGGCGGCAGCAACGAAAAAAATCTTGACATCTGAGGTCTTTTTCACTATAAACTGCGACCGATTTTTTCGGGGTGTTCTTTACAAAAAGAATTTTAGTAACAGGCTTTGGGGCATCGTCAAGCGGTAAGACACCAGATTTTGGTTCTGGCATCCGGAGGTTCGAATCCTTCTGCCCCAGCCATTTATAATTGTATGTGGAGGAAATTATGGAAACTTTTAAGCTCGCAGTCGAAAAGAGAGAACAGGGCAAAAAAAGTGTTAAGGCTGTAAGAAACAACGGTTTTGTGCCGGTAGAGATTTACGGAAAAAATCTTGAAAGCAACATCAGCGGTGCGGTAGAGAGAAAAGAGCTTATCAAAGGACTTCACACTCCGCAGGGAAAAAATGTTATTTTCAGTCTTGAATATGAAGGAAAATCTTACCTTGCAATCGCTCACGAACTTCAGATCCATCCGGTTAAGGACAACATCATTCATGTCGATTTCATGACAGTTTCCGAAGACAAGGAGATCACGATCGTTGTTCCGGTTACGAAACAGGGAAGATCGAAAGGCGAAATCGCCGGCGGAAAAATTTTCCAGGTCGTCAAGGAAGTTAAAGTCGCATGCAAACCGGCTGACGTTCCGGCTGAAATAGTTGTTGACGTAACAAACAACGAGATCGGCGACAGAATCAAACTTTCGACTCTTCCTTATCCGCAGGGCGTAAGACCTGTTTTCACACAGGATGCTCCGGTTATCGTAATCAACAAGGGAAGAGGCGGCGAATAGTCGCAGGTTTTCGTGTTCTTTTTTTTCCCTAAAATTTCTGAAAAATTTTTAATAGCGGGTCTCGGCAATCCTGAAACCCGCTATTTTTCTACGCGCCACAACATCGGCTTCAAGTTTGTCGAAAGTGTGGCAAAGTCTTTTGATTTCGGTGAATTTTCGTTTTCAAAAAAGCTCAATGCCCTTGTCGCGGAAGGAAAAATCGGCGCAAGCGAAGTCGTTCTGCTCAAACCTTCGACCTATATGAACAATTCAGGTCTGGCGGTGAAGGCTGCAAAGAAAAAATTCGGAATAAAACCTGAAAAAATCATTATTGCCCACGACGACATGGATATCGCTTTCGGTTCGCAGAGGATCCGCAAAAACGGCAGTTCTGCCGGTCATAACGGCATTAAGTCGATAATTGCAGAGCTTGAAACTCCCGATTTTACAAGGATCCGTCTAGGGATCGGCAAACCTGAAGCCGGGATAAACATTGCCGACTATGTTCTTTCCGAATTTTCGGAAGAAGAACTCGATTCAATCGCAGAATCACGCGAAAAATGGGCCGAGATCGCAAAAATGCTCGTTTCGGAAAGTGTAGAAGCGGCGATGAACGCTTTCAACAGAAAGAACTGATGAAAATCCTTCTCATTGCGCCTCCGGTTTTTGATTTTTACTTCACGATCCACAGAATGGAGCCGCTCGGGCTTGAATACATCCGCGAGGCTCTGGAAAACGCCGGACATTCGGTCACCCTTTACGATTCGACAACTTCCGGAAAAGTCAAAACGGTTTCTGCTCCGCCCGAATTCGGCTATCTTTCTGAATTTTACGAGGAAGATACCTCTCCTTTTTCACTTCACAACAGCTATAAAAGGTTAGGGGACAGCTTTAGGAAAATACTTGATTTTATTGCTAAAAACGATTTTGATCTGATTGCTTTAAGTTCGCTTTTCTCGCCTTACCACCCGGATGTCGAACTTCTTGCCGCCGAAATAAAAAAGGTCTCGAAAACGCCTCTCTGTATCGGCGGAACAGCTGTGAACGCGCAGAAAAATAAGATCGCCGAAACAACAAACGCGGACTATCTTAACTGCGGAAACGGTGCCGTCACTCTGCCGCTTCTTGCCGATGCGATTGCCGGAAAAATTGATTTTAAAGAAGTCCCTGGGCTCATTTACAGGAAAAACGGCGAAATTTTTATGAACGAACCTTCGTTCGAGCCTGCATGGTGCGGAGGTTTGATTCCGAAACGGGAAAATCTGAGATATTTCAGAAAGAAAAAGATCGCGAAGATCGTTTTTTCCTCAGGTTGCCGCAACCGCTGCGCATTCTGTTTGATCCACCGTGACAACAAACTTGCTTACAGGGATATTTCACACATAAAAAAGGAGCTCGAATACCTTCTGAGTATCGGTACGGAAGTGGTCGATATCGAAGACGACGACATTTTTTCAAACCGCGGATATGCTGCTCAGATATTTGAAATTCTTGAAGAAATGCATGAGAAAGGGTTGTCTTACACTGCGATGAACGGAATGACAGTGCGCAATATACTTCCTTTTGCGGCAAGACTTGCAAAAGCGGGGTTTATAAAGCTCGATCTGTCGCTTGTTTCGGCAGAAAAAAGTGTGGCGGACAGCCTTCACAGACCGCACGGAATAGCTGAAATAGAAAAAGTGATTGAGCTCACGGAAGGAAAGACCGAAATTGAGGTCTTTCTTATTCCCGGCCTTCCCGGAACCGAAGTTTCAGACACTTGCCAGACACTTCTTCACCTGCATAAATTAGGCGTTAAAGGCGGTTTGAGCCCGCTTTATCTCGTGCCTGGAGTGCCGATGTTCGAGGAGATGGGAATCCCCGAAAATGTCCGTCTTTGCCGCGGAAGCGCGCTTTATCCTTTTGATGACAAAAAACGTGCCGATATCGCCTCTCTAATGAAGATTTCAAGGTTCCTCAACTATTCGCTTGAGCATAAAAATGACGATAATTACGAAGTTTTTTTGAATTATTTCAACGAATCATTGCGTCGGAAACGCTGGTTCAGGCTCGGAAAGGACGGAATATTACGCGATTCGTTCGAATTTTACGAAAATTTCAGTTTGTAGTTCAGTCTGTAAGGCTGTTGCGGACGCAGCGGACAAAATCGCCAGTTGATTTGCCTTCTAAATTGACAATGCCTTCATAAAATGTGACATACCACGCGTTTTTCCAGTCGTTGGTTTTATCGCTTTTTTTGGCATCGCTGGTAGAAGTGCGGAAAGATCTGCTTGTCATGCCGGGGAAAGCCGATGCAGGGTGATATTTTCCGTAGTCCGCAAGTGTGGCGAGCTCGTTTTTGTTCGGAAGCCGCCAGTCAGAAAATCCTGCGTAAGTGAGCTTTTCGCAGTAAGAAAGGGCTGCTTCGAAACTTCCGATTTCATCCACATTGTCTTTCAGTTCCCTTTTCTGCCACATCAGACCTGTAACAGAATCTTTAACGATTTCGTCTTTTCCGATTTTTTCGGTTTTAAAGTTCCCGTCTGGTAAAGGTGTGCCGCGGACGCAGCGGACATGCATCTTTTTGCTTTCGGTTTTCTTTTCGTGGCTTAAAAAGCCTTTGTCGAAGCTGACGAACCATGCTTTACCCGAGTCATAGCTTTCGGTCGAGACAAAATCTGCCGAAGTCCAGAACTGTTCGTTCTGTGTGTCTGGGAAATATTCTGTATTTATCGCGGGATCATATCTGCCGTTGTCAACGATCGAAAGAAGTTCCTTCGGTATCGGAAGCCGCCAGCCGTAGCTTCCGGCATATTCTTTTTTGCAATTATTTTCGGCGCTTTGCCAATCAAATTCGCCTTCAGGAACTTTTTGCTGCCATTCGAGTTTGAGATTCTCGTCAAAAACGATTTTTTCTTTACCGGAACCTTTGACTGTGAATTTCTGCGGAATGCATTTACCGAGTTTTGCATAGTTCGCATCCTGACCGAAGAATTTTGTGCCTTCGTTCGGGCATGAAATTTCGGCTGTTTCGTCGTAGCATTTTTTCTGGCCTGTGCAGATGTTTCCGAAAACGACAGGAATGTCCGGAATTATAATATCCTGATCGTCATTGCCGGTGCCGGTATCTGAGTCATCAGTTGAATCGGATGAGTCTTCATCAGAATTGGAATCGCCTGAATCATCAGATGAATCGGCAGTATCTTCGTCATACAGAGAATCGCCTGAATCGTTGTCCGGATCATCGGTATCGGTTTCTTCGCCGTGAGCGGAATCACCGTTGTCATCATCCGATGCCGGAGCGGTATCGTTTTCGTCATCTGTAATATCGCTGTCGGTTACAGCGCTGTCAGGAATGTCTTCATCATGTTCCGGTGTAATATCGGTTTTGTCATCATCGCCTGAGGAACAGCTTGCGGCAAGGAAAATCAGAATCGCAAAAAACAGATAGATTTTTTTCATTTAAATCTCCATAGAAATTATCAAAAGTCTGTGACTATTTTGAGGGCCGTTTTTATGCCGTCCGCCGCACTGGAGACGATTCCGCCGGAGTAGCCGCTTCCTTCTCCGCAGATATAGAGATTGGTGAACGGAGCAGCGGTGAGATCTTGATTTCTAAGGCATTTTATCGGTGCCGAGGTCTTGCTTTCAAGCCCCATGGCTGTTCCGTTTTCGAAGCAGTCGAGTTTTTTTGAAAAAATCTGAAGTCCGGCTTTAAGCCTTTCGTAGACGGTTTTCGGAAAAAATTCGCTTAAATCTGCCGGAACGAGTCCGAATGAAAAGCTTGATTCCGGCAAATCGGCAATCTTTCCTCCGTGTATTATAGATGAAATTCTTGTTGCAGGAATATCAAATGATTTCCTGAAGTTATAAAAATCATGCTCCATGTTTTCAAGCAGATCCAAAGCTTTTCCGGCTGAGATTTCTTTTCCTGCGAGCTCTTCAAGCGAAAACGGCGTGACGACCGCACTGTTCGCGAACTTTCCGTTCCTCGCATAGTTTGACATGCCGTTTACAACCGATGAAATTTCATCCGGTGCAGACTGCACGACTTTTCCGCCGGGGCACATACAGAAAGTGAATGCGTGGCCGGGATCGCAGTCGGCGGTAAGGTGGTATTCCGCCGCCTTTACGCCGGGAAGCGAGTAGCGGCGCCACATCGAAAAGTTTAGTTCCTCCTGAAGATGCTCGACTCTGAACCCGATCGCAAAAGGTTTGGTTGTGAATAAAACTCCTTGAGAAATCAATAATTTGTAAAGTTTGAACGAGCTGTGGCCGTTTGCAAAAATAAAAAAATCACCTTCTATTTTTCCGCTTTCTTTTCCTGAAATTCCGACTGCGGTTATTCTGTCGCCGTTTTTGAAAATTCCGGTGACTTCGCTTTCAAAAATTACTTTGCCGCCGTAATTTCTGAAGTCGGAAATTATTGCCGGAATGATTTTCTTAAGATTGTCGCTTCCGACATGAGGATATGTTTCAAAGGCGATTTCACTTGGCGCCCCTGCTTTTATAAATGTATCAAAAATAAAATCTTTTTCGACACTTATGGTTTTTGTTCTGCTCGTAAGCTTGCCGTCGCTGAAAGTTCCGGCACCACCTTCGCCGAAGCAGTAGCCGCCTAAAGAGTCAAAAGTTCCTGTTTTTTCAAATTCGGTGATTTTTTCATTTCTTTTTGCGACTTCCGCCCCTTTTTCTATGATTGTGACATGAAATCCCGCCTTTTGGAGAATCAGCGCGGCGAAAATTCCTGCCGGGCCGCAGCCGGTGACGACAACTTTTTTATACGTTTGTTTTTTTATGATCTCAAGCTTTTGGATCTCTGGCGTATTTCCTGAAAGATTGTCGGATGTTACACCGATCCTGGTCATAAAGTGGATGTCGCGTTTATTCCTTGCGTCAAGGCTTCTTTTAAGAATGCGGAAAGTGAAATTTCTGCTTGAAATCTCTTCGCCGATTTTTTTTCTGAGCAGATCTTCGGAATAATCTGTCGGCAGTTTCAAAGTTATTTCGGCGTAACCCATTGAAAAACCGTTAAAGCGTTTTTAAAAAGCCGCACACGACGGAACGTGTGATTATATTGAAATCTCTCTTGAAAACAAAAAAATGCAGTATTTAATATTATTTTCCCGCCAGTTCCTTATACTTCAAAACCTTGAGCTGGGTGAGGATTTCGGAACTTTTTCTGCCGGCATTCCAGTATTTTTCAGGCAGTTTTACATCAAGGACAGGGAGCATTTTTCTGATGAAGGCGCGTGCTTCGTCGTTCTGGCGCCCGTTGTCTGCTTTGACTGCATCCATGAAGCCGTCGAGTCCGCACGAACATTTAAGGATATTTTGGATTATAGTGATCGCTTTTTTCGGTGTGATTTTGTCGATCTCGCGGACGATCATGTGATATTTTGCGACAGTTTTTGCCGCAAAAATGTATCTCTGCGGAATGTTTTTCATTCTGCGGCAGAAGTTTTCGATTATAGGAACTCCTGCCTTGTCGTGGCCGTAGTGGTGCGGGTAGTTGTCTGGCGAGGATGCAGCCTTTCCCCAGTCGTGGCATAGTGCGGCGAACATGGCAACCGGGTCGTTGTTGCCTGAATTTTTTAGGCGGTCCATCGTTTCGATCGTGTGGATGAAAGCGTCTCCTTCCGGGTGATATTGGATCGGTCCCGCCGGAACTCCGACAAGATCTGCGACTTCCGGAAAGTGGAATTTCAAGAGGTCAGCCTCTTTCAAAATCTCGAAAAAACGGCTTGGACGGGAGTAGGAAAGCGCTTTTTCAAGTTCGTTCCAGACACGCTCGGTCGAAAGCGCCATAAGCTCTTCGCCGATTGAATTCATGAGTTTTATTGTTGCCGGATCGACCGAAAAATCGGGAAATTTCGCCGCAAAACGCGCAACGCGGTAAACCCTGAGCGGATCTTCGGCAAAAGCCTCCGAAACATGGACTATTCTTTTGTTTTTTATGTCTTCGATCCCGCCGAAAGGGTCGATGTATCTGCCCGGAAAATCGGGATCTTTAGCAATCGCGTTTATCGTGATGTCGCGCCGCTTCAAGTCTTCTTCCAAAGTGATGTCAGGCGAAAACTCGACATCGAAACCTGTGTAGCCGCGGCCGTTTTTGCGCTCTTTTCTCGCGAATGCGTATTCGCAGCCGTTTACAAGAAAAACCGGAAAGGATTTTCCGACTTTTTCAGCTTTAGGAAATTTCGCCAGAAACTCGGCTTCAGTTGCTCCGACGACGACAAAATCCCTGTCGGTCGCCTCGATCCCCAAGATTTCATCGCGGACAGAGCCGCCGATCTGGTAAATTTTCATGATTTAGATTTTATTTGTAAAAAATCGTTCGTCTGTCGCCGATCACATCGTTGAAATCGTTGAGCTTTTTATTCCTGGAAAGCTTTGTGTCGATTTCAGCCGTGAATATTCCCGTTTTATCGCTCGGAGCATCGACAAGGTAGTTGCCGAGCGGATCGACGATGACGCTTTCGCCGGTGTAGACGAGTTTTTCGCCGTCGCGCTCTTCTGTTCCGATTCGGTTGGAAGTTGCAATGTAGACTTTATTCTCGATCGCTCTCGCAAAAGCCGCCCGCTGGAAGTAGGGCATGACGATGTTCGTGCAGTGCGCTATCAGATCTGCTCCCAGAAGAGCCAGAGTTCTGAAACTTTCCGAAAAATACCAGTCGAAGCATATTGCCTGACCGATTTTGACTCCGTGCCATTCATTGACGAAAAAGCCGGTATTTCCTGGTGCATAAAAGATTTTTTCCTTATAAAAAAGGTGCGATTTGCGGTAGATGTGCCTGTCGCCTTCTGGAGTTATGAAAATTGAGGAATTGTATATCTTGCCGTCTTCGGCAGCTTCGGGAAAACCGAGAATCACCGCGCTTCCATGAGCCTTCGACCATTCAAAAAAACGCATGATGTTGTCTGAATCGACTTTGTCGGCGAGCGTTTCAGCCTCTTCTTTGGAGACAAGCTGGTAGCCTGAATAAGACATTTCGGGCAGAATGTAAAGCTCTGCCGGAGCAGATTCCATCATTTTCAGCAAATCGGTGATATTTTTTTCTTTTTCCCCGAAAACAGGGCTGTTCTGGACTGTTGCGATTTTCATGGAAACTCCTGAAAAACTAGTTGTCGAAATCAAAATCTGTGGGCTCGTACTGCGGAGTCATTCCTTCGCCTCTGTCGTCGAAAGAACCCCAGTCTCCGTCACCTGAAATGCTGACGCCTTTCATTCTGAGGATAAGGTCGTCAGGACTTGTTGCGTTTTCAAGCGCTTCTTTTTCCGAGATGTGACCATCCTGATAAAGCTGGAAGATCGACTGGTCGAAGGTCTGCATTCCGTAGTTCAGATGTCCTTTTTCGATGATATCGTGAAGTTCTTTGAATCTAGTTCCGTCAAGGATTATGTCTTTGGCGAGCTGGGATGCGATAAGGATCTCGACCGCAGGAACGCGCGATTGTCCGTCTTTCTTTTTAAGAAGGCGCTGGCTGATCGCGGCGGTAAGGACGCTGCCGAGCTGCTGACGGATCTGTCCCTGATAGTTGGAGGGGAAAACAGCGATTATGCGGTTGATTGTTTCGACCGCGTTCAGAGTATGGAGCGTGCTGATAACGAGGTGACCTGTTTCAGCGGCAGCAAGGGCGATTTCAATCGTTTCGAGGTCTCGCATTTCTCCGACCATGATTACATCAGGGTCCTGACGCAGAGAGCCGCGGAGAGCCGCCGCGAAAGATTTGGTGTCAATGCCTATTTCCCGCTGGCTGACTATACTTTTTTTGTCTCTGATGAGGAATTCTATCGGGTCTTCGATCGTTATGATGTTGCATGCTCTTGTCGAGTTTATATAGTCGATCATGGAGGCCATTGTCGTAGATTTACCGCTTCCGGTCGTTCCTGTGACAAGGATCAGTCCGCGTCTGTTGTCGGCGATTTTCTTGATCACTGGCGGAAGAAGAAGTTCTTCTATAGTTTTTACCGAAAAAGGAATCGTTCTGAAAACCGCACCGAGCGAACTTCTCTGCTTGAAGACATTGACCCTGAATCTGCCGACGCCGGAAACACTGTGCGAAAGGTCGATTTCCGTGCTGTTTTTGAGCGCCATACGCTGCTCATCGGTGAGGATCGACGAAATCATCGGGTTGAGTTTTTCGGGCCTGAGAATGCCGTATTTTTCCATTTTGTGCAGCATTCCGTTGACTCTGAATACTGGTGAGCTGTATGTTTTCAAATGGACATCGGATGCCCCGAGAGTCGCGGCGTCATGGAGAAGCTTGTTCAAAAACTGAAGATATTCCTGAAATTGCTCCATTATTTGCTCCCGGCTTTTTTCTGTTTTTTGTCTTCATCGGTTTCTTCTGTTTTAGGTGCGGCTTTCTGAAGTTCGTCGCCTTCTTTGAGCATATTGTGCTTTTCTTTGATTTTATAGACGATTTCCTTCATAAGCTCTGGATTTTCCTTCAAAGTTTTTGCCGCGTTTGAAATCCCCTGGCCCAGTTTCTCGTCGTTGTATGCATACCAGCTTCCGCTTTTTACGATGATCCCGTCAGTTTCCGCAACATTGATCATGTCGGTGAGACGGTCGATGCCTTTTCCGTAGATTATGTCGAAGATCGCTTCTCTGAAAGGCGGGAACATCTTGTTTTTCTGGATTTTTACCTTGACCTGGTTGCCGATAACGACTTCTTTTTCCTTTATGCTTGCGATCTTTCTGATGTCGATCCTTATCGAAGCGTAGAATTTAAGGGCGTTTCCGCCTGTCGTCGTTTCCGGGTTGCCGAACATTACACCGATCTTGCTTCTGAGCTGGTTGATGAAAATGAGGCATGTTTTTGATTTGCTGACGGCCGCAGTGAGTTTTCTCATCGCCTGCGACATAAGTCTTGCCTGAACACCCATCTGGCTTTCGCCCATCTCGCCCTCGATCTCGCTTCTCGGAACGAGTGCCGCAACTGAATCGACAACGAGAATGTCGATAGTGTTGCTTCTTACCAAAGTTTCGGCTATTTCCAGAGCCTGCTCGGCGTAATCGGGCTGCGAAACGATAAGCGAATCTACCTGGATACCTAATTTTTTAGCATAGTTGAGGTCAAAAGCGTGCTCTGCGTCGATAAATGCAGCCGCGCCGCCTTTTTTCTGTGCCTCGGCAATCGCATGAAGGGCGAGAGTCGTTTTTCCGGAAGATTCCGGGCCGTAGATCTCGATGATCCTTCCTCTCGGATAACCGCCTACACCCATTGCTATATCAAGACTCATCGAACCTGACGGAATGACCGGAATATCAATGTTGGTCTCGTCGCCGAGGATCATCACGGCTCCTTTTCCATACTGTTTTTCGATGTTTTTGATAACATTTTCAATCATTTCCCTTCTGTTTTCAGCCATTTTTCTCTCCATTGACAAATATTACACTAAAAATTATATTAAAAAATAATGAAAATCAAGTTTTTTAAATAAAAATTTGAAATTAATTTTTCTAGCCATTGTTTTTTGTCTTTAAAACCACGAATTTTTCCAATAAAAATTCAAGTTCGGCGACGCTTTTGTCAGCCGTATAAGTCAGAAAGCGGTAAATTATGAGACTTGGGATCGCGACAGTAAGTCCGGCTGCGGTCGTGATGAGCGCTTCCCAGATTCCGCCCGCAAGGATCATCGGATTTCCGCCGGCTTCGGTAAATTTGTTGAAGATTCTGATCATGCCGAGAACGGTTCCGAGGAGTCCGAGAAGCGGCGAAAGAGTTGCCATCACGCCGGGGATCGAAGTGCGGCTGTAAATTTCACCGGTCATTTTTTTTGCATACATTTCGGTGATTTTCTGCATTTCGCCGCTACTGGCGGGATCGTTAAGAGTAAGGTAGACCGTGCGGGAGAAAAAGTCGTCGTTTTTTCCGGCTGCTTCTTTCATTTCGTCCCACGAACCTTTTTCGGCAAGATGCAGCAGAAGATCCTTGTTCGAAATGATCCGGCTTTTCCGGAGAGCGAAAAGACGCTCAAAAAGTATCGCTACACTCACGATCGAACAGAGGAGGATCGGATACATGACGATTCCGCCCTTCGTGAAAATGGTGAAAATATCCATGTTTACCTCTAAATTATCTTATACGGCACTGATGATCTTTGTAAGTACCTAATTTCTTTGCCAGTTTTTCGAAATCAACCAATTCTCCGTCAAATTCCGGGCCGTCAACGCATGCAAATTTGACATGACCTCCGATGTTTACACGGCAGCCGCCGCACATTCCTGTTCCGTCGATCATAAGCGGATTAAGGCTGACAGTCGATTTGATGCCGAATTTCGCCGCTTCCGCGACAGTGTACTGCATCATTCTGACGGGCCCCGCGATGTAGACATGGTCGAACTTGCCCCATTTTTCGATTGCCGGAGCGATGAGGTCCAGCGCAAGGCCTTTTTCGCCGAGAGTGCCGTCATCGGAAGCGATCATCGTATTTGTTGCGACCTCGCGGACCTCTTCTTCAAGAATAAGGTTTTTCGCTGTTCTGAAGCCCATGAGGACCGTTGTCCGGCTTCCCAGTTCGTAGTATTTCTGAATCAGCGGATAGAGCGGTGTAATACCTATTCCGCCTGAAACGAAAAGGACATTTTTAAAATTCACGTCAATTTCGCTCGGCATCCCGAGAGGGCCTAGAACATCGCGGATAGGGGAGCCTGCCGGCATCGAGCAGATCTCGCGCGTGCTTTCGCCGATAGCCTGCACGACAAGCGTTATTTCGCCTTTTTCAGGATCGCGTTTGCAGATCGTGAGAGGGATCCTTTCGCTGTCCTCCTTGACGTGAAGGATCAGAAACTGTCCTGGCTGCCACATTTTTGCGATCTGCGGAGCTGTTATTACTATCTTGTGGATTCTCGGAGCGATCTCTGTGCTAGAAACAATTTTTTCCATCTTTCCTCTAAAATAAAAAAAACTGCGTTTTAATAGCATGAAAGAGATGATTTTCAAAGTTTTTGAGGCGATTTTTATTTAAAGTTTCCTGGAGCTTGTCTTGGCTGTCATGATTCGCGCAGGGCTTTTTCTGACGGTCTGGTTACCATGCGGGTGACGCCGAGCGTTGCCGCGCAACTTAGCAGCACGAGCGCAAAAAATCCTGTGTATCCGCAGATTTCCTGGAGATAGCCGGCGATCGCGCCGGGAATGATCGCGGAAAGTGCCATGAAACCGGTGCATATTGCGTAATGGGATGTTTTCATCGGGCCGTCGGAAAATTTCATCATATAGACCGTGTATGCTGTGAAGCCGAATCCGTAGCCGAACTGGTCAAAGGCAATGCACAGCCCTATCAGTCCGAGTGATTCAGGCTGAACCAGTGCGAGAAAGGGATAGACTATGCAGGGCAGAGTCAGGCTCAGCGCCATCAGCGGCATAGATCTGCGCAATCCGTGTCTGGAGATATAGAAACCTCCAAGAATGCCGCCCAAAAGCAGTGCCGCAACGCCTGCAGAGCCGCAGATCATGCCGTATGCTTCCTTGTCAAGTCCGAGTCCTCCCGAAGATTTCGGGTCGCTGAAGAACGGGTAGAGCATTTTCATCAGAAGTGCTTCGGGAAAACGGTATAGAAGCATGAATGTTATTGCGGCAAGGCTTCCTTTTTTGGTGAAGAAGGACATGAAAGCTGTGGCAAAATTTTTTAATAAATCCGGATTGTTTTCATTCTTTACACTTGTTATTGCCTCTGCTTTCGGCAGGAACGACGAGTGATAAAAAGCGAGCGACGCGAAAATCCCTGCGGTCAGAAGAAGGGTGATTTTCCATGCCGTCGCACTATTTCCGGCATATTTTTCAATAATTCCCGCCAGAACCACCACGATCCCCTGTCCGAAAATCATCGCTATGCGGTAAAAAGTGTTTCTGATGCCGATGAAAGCAGGCTGGAGCGTTTCATCCAGAGCGATCATGTAGTATCCGTCAGCCGAAATGTCGTGCGTGGCAGAGGCAAATGCCGTGACCGCGAAAAGGACGAGAGTCATCGTAAAAGTCGGGTGTCCGGAGAGTGTCAGCGCGATGAGCGCGACCGTCAAAGCTATAGACAACTGTGTCGCGATTATCCACCAGCGTTTGCTTTTTACCGTGTCGACAAGAGGACTCCACAACGGTTTGAAAAGCCACGGCAGGGCTAAAAGGCTTGTCATCATCGCCAGTTTTCCGTTGCTTGTCCCGAGATCTTTCAGTATTACCACGGAAACGGTGTTAACGATAAAATAAGGCAGTCCTTCCGTAAAATAAAGTGTCGGAACCCATGACCACGGCGATCTGTTCATTGTTTCTCCGTCAAAAAAACGCATCGGGGAGAGTTTATTTGCTGAGTTCAGGATGTAAAGTTTGTTTGGATCAACTGATGAAACGGTGCTCTTCCGCTTGAATTTTCTCCATTAGCCACATTGGCGAAGGGACGGGGATGAGGTTTTAGGTCAAAAAAAACGGGGGCATGAGCCCCGCGTAAAGTCTCTTTCCTTATTTCCCTTCGCCACACTGGAGAGGGGAAAAAGGGGTGAGGTTTAAAGTATATCGTTGTCGCCCTGCTTTTTGAGTCTCTCGTAACGGTCTTTGAGGTCAACATTAAAGCATAGCGTGAAGTTTAGCTGCTTCGTTCATAGCTTTGACGAGCTGGTCGTAATCGCCGTTCCTCGATCCTGATAAAGGTTTGAAATGATCACAGGTGGCTGACCCTCTGTTTTTTGAGATTCCAATTTGGCATCTTAAACAGACCTCAGACTTTTGAAAGTTCCGGGGATAAATAGTATATTTGCATAAAAAATAGCGGGGAAAAGTAGAAAATTTCATAAAAAAATAGCGGGGAAAGATAGAAAATCGATGTGTTTATTTGCATTTTCTATTGATTTTTACTATCTTTTTTGAGGTTTTTTATTAAGGAGAACATTATGGACTATGTTTTTGAGCGGAAAATCTATGGGCAGCTTCTTCAATGGAAGCAGGAAAATAATGGCAAAAGTGCATTGCTTGTAGAGGGCGCAAGGCGAATAGGAAAATCCACTATTGTGGAGAGGTTCGCAAAGCGTGAGTACAAATCCTATATCTTGATTGATTTCAACAAAGCCTCGGAGCGTGTGCTGCACTTATTCGATGATTTGATGGATTTGGACTATATTTTTCTATTCCTGCAAAGCATCTATCATACAACTTTGTATCAGCGGGAATCGCTTATAATCTTTGATGAGGTGCAGAAATGTCCTATGGCCCGTCAAGCCATTAAATATTTGGTGCAGGACGGCAGATATGACTACATAGAAACAGGTTCACTCATCAGTATTAAACAAAACACGCAGGACATTACTATTCCCAGTGAGGAAGATAGAATAGAGATGTTCCCTATGGATTACGAAGAATTCCGCTGGGCTATGAATGACACCACTACTATTCCACTATTACGCAAGCAGTTGGAAAGAGGTCAATCTGTCGGGGACGATCTCAACAGGCAGTATATGCGTGACTTGAGGCTGTATATGCTTGTCGGCGGTATGCCGCAAGCCGTAAGCGAGTATCTGAACACAAAGAACCTGCGGTCTGTGGATATGGTCAAGCGCAAGATATTGAAACTCTATTTTGATGATTTCCGCAAGATAGACAAAAATGGCAAGATCGGCAGATTGTATCAAGCCATTCCGGCGATGCTTTCGCGGGGTGTCGGGCGTTTTTATCCGACAGCCGTCATTAAGGGAAGTGGTGCGGATAAAATGGAAGATTTGCTCATTGCTTTGGAGGACAGCAAGACAGTGAACATCGCTTACCATACGACAGATCCGAATGTAGGTTTGCTCTTAAACGAGGATAGAAACCGTATGAAAATGTATATAGGCGATACGGGACTGATGGTAACACTCGCATTCTGGGATAAGAGTTTTACAGAAAATGTGCTGTACGATAAGCTGCTTGCCGACCGATTGCCTGCCAATATGGGATATATTTATGAGAACCTTGCGGCACAGATGTTGCGAAGCAGCGGGAATAACCTGTATTTCTATACTTGGGCAAAGGATGAACGGCATAATTATGAGGTGGATTTCCTTTTGTCGCGTGGTGCAAAGATATGTCCGATAGAGGTCAAGTCTGCAAGTTACAAGTCACATGTCTCCCTTGACGCTTTCTGCGAGAAGTTTTCCTCGCGAATAGATAAAAGATATGTGGTTTGCACAAAAGATTTACGGCACGATGGAAAAACGACCATTTTACCGGTTTATATGTTAGGACTGATATGAACGGAAATATTGTGGTTTGCGCCATTGCGACGCTTGCGAGAACGTGGCCAAAACTAGTGCTGGTCGGAGGAATTATTTTGTAAAATTAACTGCTTATCTTAAAAAAACTCCACAGCCTCAGTTCCCTGAAACTGCGGAGGGTTGAAGTGCTGTCTGCGTTCTCGAACAACCTACCTTACACAACGAACATAGTAATAGTCATTGCTACTCATATTGAGGTTGCCCACAATCCCACTGCCGAAATCCACACCCCAAGCGAGATCGGAATAATCTGATAGAACAGAGGAAGACCAGAACCGGTCGGTGTCACCTAATTTGCTGTATTTTCCACTTGAATCAATATCGCAGCCATCGCAGGCACTATCTCTGCAATCAGACCAAGACAAACAACTGTCGGTAACTCCGCACTCTCCGTCGGTCTGTGTTGCAGGGCAGTTCTGGATAAGGCTTCTCAATTCACTGATGGTAGGCAGATGCCAGTCCGAATATCCGCATGCTGTAAGATTGCTGCAGTAATCTTTGGCTTCTTCCCAAGTCATCGTTGATTCGGCTATATCAGTCCATGTTTTGTCCGCTACCACGGTGCATGTGATGTCGTTGCCGCCACCGCAACCGACAATAAAA
>DBYC01000066.1 GCA_002310035.1 bacterium UBP6_UBA1196 | reverse complement strand
CGCTTGTGGTTTATGAGCTGAAAAGCGACGGTAAACTGGAACTGAAACACTGGTTTACGCTGCGTGTGTCATAGAGGTGTAGCGTAAGATCTTTAAATCCTTACTCTTTTTATGCTGACGCAGCGGCTGGGATTAAGCTCGAAATCAGCTATGATCCCTTCGATTTTTATGTCGTTTTTCGCCGGAACGAAATGTTGCGGAATATTCGAGAGATAGCCTTGTATGCTCTCTTTTTCGTTGAAACCGAGAACCGAGAAGAATGAACCGCAACGGCCGAGATCTGTGATGTAGCCCATTCTCTCGTTTATTATTTTCTCGTCCGAAGTCTGGACATGGGTGTGGGTGCCAAAGAAAAGTTCGATTTTATCAGCTAAATAGAAGCCGAAAGCCTCTTTTTCGGCAGTTGCTTCGGCATGAAAGTCAAGAACGATTATGTCGGCGCCGTCTGAGCGCAGTTTTTCGATCTCAGTAAGAGCTTTTTTGAAAGGGTTGTCGATAGGCGGCATGAAAACCGTTCCGAGAAGGTTGAGAACGCCGATTTTTATTCCTGTTTTTTCGTGGGTTATGACGACGGAACCTTTTCCCGGAAGATCGTCAGGATAGTTGGCCGGACGCAGAACGTAAGGCATTTTGTCAATAAATGAATAAATTTCGTTTCTGTTCCAGATGTGGTTTCCGGAAGTGATTACATCGACTCCGCACGAGTGCAGAAGAGTCGCGTGCTTTTCAAGAAGTCCGGCACCGCCCGAAGTGTTTTCTCCGTTTGCAATGACAAAATCTATCGAATAATTCTCAATGATTTTAGGCAGTTGCTCTTTAACAAAGTTTCTTGCGTGTCTTCCGACTATGTCGCCTAAAGCAAGGATCCTGAAAGCCATTTTACTGAGCGGTTGCGATGACTCTTGTTTCTCTTATAACGATGACCTTGATCTGGCCTGGGTATGAGAGGTCGGTCTCGATCTTTTTCGCGATGTCGGTCGCAAGGGTGTAAGCGTTTTCGTCGTTGACTTTTTCGGTATCGACCATGACTCTGAGCTCTCGCCCTGCCTGGATCGCGAACGATTTGTCAACGCCCGGGAAGGAGTTCGCGATGTTTTCAAGGTCTGCAAGTCTCTGAACATATGCCTCTGCCATTTCTCTTCTTGCTCCGGGTCTTGCGCCGCTCAAAGCGTCGGCAGCCGAAACGATGAAGTCGAGAACGGTTTCGGGTTTGACTTCGCCGTGGTGAGCCGCGATCGCAGCGACGATCCTGTGCTGTTCGCCGTATTTTTCGGCAAGTTTCGCGCCGATCGAAGCGTGGCTTCCTTCGATTTCGTGGTCAACTGCTTTACCGATATCGTGAAGAAGTCCTGCGCGTTTCGCGTTTTTGATGCTGTTTGCGCTGCAGCCAAGTTCAGCCGCGATCTCTCCTGCGAGGAAAGCCGCTTCAACAGAGTGTTTCCAGACGTTCTGGCCGTAACTTGTTCTGTATCTCAGACGACCTACAAGAAGAACGAGTTCGGGGTGAAGTTTGTGGATCCCGAGGTCAAAAACAGCCTGGTCGCCGGCCTCTTTGATCGCCTTCCAGACTTCTTTCGTGCAAGCGTCGAAAACTTCTTCGATTCTGCCTGGGTGTATCCTGCCGTCGGCAATAAGTTTCTGAAGCGTAAGAGAAGCGATCTGACGCCTGATCGGGTTGAAATTGCTGATAACTACTGCTTCAGGCGTGTCGTCGATGATAAGATCAACGCCTGTAACGGCTTCGATCGCGCGGATGTTTCTTCCTTCGCGGCCGATGATTCTTCCTTTCATTTCGTCATTCGGAAGGCTGACGGTCGTGACTGTGTTTTCAACGACATATTCGCCTGCGTAGCGTTGTATCGCGGTCGAAAGGATCTCTTTGCTCTTCTTTTCGGCGTCCTCGACCATCGCGTCTTCTATCGCTTTGATCTTTTTCGCCGCGTCGTGTTTCGCCTCGTCCTCGATCTTCTGAATGAGGACCTCCTTCGCCTCGTCCTGGGTCATTCCGGCAATCCTTTCAAGTTCAGAATTTACTTCCTCAAGTTTTTCCTCAAGCTGAACGCGCTGTTTGTCGAGGAAAATCTCATCGTCTTTCTGTTTTTTCTCAATAGTTTTCAGCTCTTTTTCCTTGACGATGTTGAGTTCGTCACGCTGGGTGAGCTGTTCCTCGCGTTTGTTGAGCCTTCTTTCGCGCTCTTTGAACTCCTTCAGAAGTTCGTTTTTCGAATTTTCAGTCTCTTTTTTGCCTTCAAGAACGATCTCCTGCGCCTTGATCTCGGCCTCTTTCACAACTTTTGCGGCTTCGTCTTTAGCGTTGCTGAGTTCTTTGTGGGCTTTTTCCATTTTTTCTTTGAAAACAAGCGATCTTGACATCGCCCAAAGTGCGGCACCGAGCAAAATTCCAATAATAAGAAAAATTATTGAACTAAGCATTTTTTCCCCCTTTTAAATGTTTATAATAATCCTCTCCGGAGTCGCGACTGCGTCCAGCCGTTCGTCGAAAGGTTCCGAAAAGCCCTCCTCAACGATCTGAAAATCAAAAGCGACACCGAGAGTGTACGAATTCCTGTTTTTATATTTAAGCGTCGAGTCGTAAAAACCGCCGCCATAGCCGATCCGCTCGCATTTTTCCGAAAAAGCGACTCCCGGAACGATGAAAAGGTCGATATTTTCGACATCGATTTTGTTCAAAGTCATTTTCGGTTCCGGAATGTTGAAACTTCCTTTTTCAAAATCGTCCATGTTTTTCGCTTCGTAAAACGAAAGTTTTTTCGTTCCGTTTTCGACTCTCGGAAAGACAAAACGCTTCCCTTCGCACTTGAAAAGCGGTCTGACATCAACCTCGTTTTTTATCGGAATATAGAGTGCGATAGTTTTAGAATCTTTAAAAATATCAAGTGAAATCAATCGCTTATTTATTTTATCGCTTAAAACTGTGATTTCTTCGGCACTCAGTTTTTTCCTGAGCGGAAGAATCTGTTTGCGTAAAGCAGATTTTTCCAAATTATATAAAAGCCTTACGGCTCCTCCGGGAAAAATATATATAAACATCCGACCAAATATCGGATGAACTTGGCGGCAAAGTATTAAAATTATATATAAATGTCAATTTTTTAATAATATAAAATTAAAATAAGCAATTATTAGGTGGTTGATGTCATCGCCGTTTTGACTGACAGCGAGATTCCAAGACGCTATTGGAGTGATTTAAAACGCAAACTTATCGCTGAAGGAAGCCAGTTGTACGAAAAAATCGTACAACTGAAAATGCAAGCTGCTGACGGTAAATTTTACAAGACCGACTGCATGACAACAGAACAGCTTTTCCGCCTGATTCAGTCAGTCCCGTCACCGAAAGCGGAACCTTTCAAACTTTGGATGGCGCAGGTCGCAAGAGAGAGGCTTGACGAAATCAAAGACCCCGAAATTTCAATCAACCGCGCGCTGTTCAACTACCGTCAGCTCGGATATTCCGAAAGCTGGATAAACCAGCGGCTGAAAAGCATGGAAATCCGCAAAGATCTGACCGACGAATGGAAAAAACACGGATTGCAGGACGGAATCCAGTTCGCGACCCTGACCGACATAATTTACAAGACATGGGCAGGTAAAACCGCCAAAGAATACAAAGAATACAAAGAATTCAAAGGGTTGAAGAAAGAAAACCTGCGCGACAACATGACAAATCAGGAACTTGTTCTGAACATGCTTGCGGAGCTTTCGACAAAAGAAATTTCAGAATCAAGAGATCCCCAGAACTTCACAGACCACATTCAAAATGCCGTTGACGGTGCAACTATCGCCAAAAATGCAAGAACGGAACTTGAGAAAAAGACCGGCAAAAAAGTTATTTCTCCTTCAAATGCACTTGGCAACGACCGGCTTATCGAAACAAAAGCTTCGGTTTTTGACGAAGACGAGGAATCAAAATAAAACACTTGAAAACAAGGGATGTTCAAACCGACGTTTTTAAGATTATTCCTCAAAAGGACATATATTTTCTTCTCGACAATAACAATCCATGTCTCTTAACACCAAAGATGTTGAGTTAAGTTTTTGATATAACAGCCATTGCGCTTCAAGTTCCGAAAAACCATAAGGAAACATTGTTGTTCCATCAGAATATGTCTGATCGTCTTCCATCTTTTTCATGCAGTATTTCTTGTTTTTATCGAACCTATAATAACAAAGTCTACCACCAGATCCGACACCGTCTTTGTAAGTTATTTCAACATAAAGAAGCAAATTCTCTCTGAGTTGATACGGTGAAAGTGTGTAAGCATTTTGTTCTGTTTCAGGCGTAAAATCAGAAATTATTGTTTGATAGTCTATAATTTTTCCGTCTTTAATCTTTGCTTTTGTTATACCAACACCGTTAAGATTGAAAACAAATTCCTGCGGGTTGTCTTGATTAAACCTAATGATTGAAACTTTTTCATTTTCGCGGTTGATTTTCATACACTCTGAAAATGATTTGGGATTCTTTGAAAGATCACAGATATATCCGTTTTTCTCTTCATCATAAATTCCTAAATAATCTTCTGATAAACTTGTGTGATTGGCGACCCCATTTCCAAGCGAAGTCCACTTCCATTCACCGACTTTGGCATAAAGCATTCTTTTGCTATTAGCATCAACAAGGTTGACAAACGCCCATTTTTCATTCAAAGCTGGTTCATAAGAAACACTTTTCACTTTTTTATCATAAACGATTTCAACTTTTCCGTCATCACCGATGTATGCAAGAAAAATGTTTTCGTTGTTCAAATCAATTGTTCGTTTATCAGAAATAAGCCCAAGTCTTTTGCCTTTAAAATATGCCTGTTCATGTCCTCGAGCAGGTATAATAAAAGAATATTTTCGTGTCGTGATGTCATAACTCACATATTTTCTTTGTGATGGATATTTCTCATAATCTAATAATAATGGATAAATTGAAAATCCAATTTTACCATCGCTCATGTTCCATGACTTGACTACTCCGCCTGAACCATCCAAAACCCAATTGATCTGATTTATAAGCAGGTCGCATTTGTGCATACTTATAAAATCTCGTGCAGTCGGATCATAAGCTACAAGTTCCTCAATAGTCATAGGCTTAAAACTTTCCATTGTGCATGGAAAACCACAACATGAGTATTCAGGGCGTTCATGACAAAGTTTTTCATTCTGCTCATCCCAGAGATTGCCGATGCAGATGGGATCGTCTTTTGTCGGTGTGTCGCAGTTCGGGCGGCAGAAAGTGGGTTTGCCGTTTGCATCGTAATAAGGGAACGGAGCTTCGCTTAAAGGTGGCTGGCATTCGTCGGAATCTGAATCAGAATCGACATCCGGTTTTTCATCCGAATCATCAATAAAATCAGAATCTTCTTCTGAATCTGTGTCGTCATCGGCAATAGTTTCGAGTTCATCTGAATCGGAATCGGGCAAAATGTCGGAATCTGCGGAAGAGTGCGAGGAGGAGCAGGAAAACAAAACGGAAATCAGTAAAACAATCAACGAATGCAGCAATTTCTTCATAAATTATAGTTTTTTAAAAAATTCGGGTCTGTGGAAGTCCGGTTTTTCACTGATTATGTCAAAAAGGGTCATGTAGTGCGGTGTCGGAGATTTGTCGGCACACTTGTAAATGTTGCCTATGAGTGACATTGTATCGATTTTGCAGCCGTCGAAAACAAAGACTTTTTTCGGGATCGTTACTTTTAACCGGTAAGCTCTCTTTTCACGGACAACTCCGAAAGGCTGGCTGCCTAAAGTCGAAACAACTTCAATGGTTTTAAGTATTTTCGGAGACAAATTTTCTCTCTCGTAACGGTTTTTGCCGTATTGTGCAAGAATTCCTCCGATACAGTTTATTTCAAAATTGTAATAGAAACCGTTTCCGAAAGACAAAAAAAGCTCGGCACAGCTGTCTTCCCAGACATTCCGGTTAAAACCTGAATTTTCAGCCCTGACAGAAGGTTCAGTTATGTTGAAAAGGGCATGCAGAGCATCGGAATCAGCCTGAAAAAAGCAGGCCACCGAAAGATTTTCCGCCGGGATCTTGCTCCAGATCTGTTTTAAAAAGTATATATTCATTGCTTTGCCGCCTTAAACTGTCAAGGTTTTTTCTTTGCTTTTTTGCCAGTTGACGATGACATCATGTTGTTTTTTATGAAAACGCTCTTCTTGTTTTTCATAACTGTTTCGAGCTGTACCGTCCTTGAAGCCGAAAGGGTCCTGAATTCGCCGGAAATGTCGAACGGCGCAGTCCATACCCGCTCATAGGTAAAAAGCAGAGGATCGACCGTTTTTCCGTTCTGCATCACGGTGAAATGCAGGTGCGGCGCGGTGGAACGGCCGGTACTTCCGGCTCCTGCAATGATTTCGCCGCGTGTCACTTTTCTGCCGTTTGTAGTCAGAAATCGGTTCAAATGCCCGTAAATCGTGCGCAGACCGTTGCCGTGGTCTATCACGACAGCCTTTCCCAACCCCCCTTTTTCACCGGCGAAAATGACGGTTCCGCTTTCCGCCGCTCTGACAGGCGTATCGGTTTTGGCCAGAATGTCGACTCCGCTGTGAAATTTCTTGTGCTTATTAAAAGGATCCTTGCGCGTGCCGAAGTAACTTGTTATCCTTCCGCTGTCTATCGGAGCGCGGAAATCTCCCGGCGGAGAAAGAACGACCGTGTGGCCGGAAACGAAGTAATCACCGTAGATATAATCACGGAAAGCAGTCATAGTGAAGTCGCCTATATTCGCGCTTTTCACAGAAAAACCCAGAATTCCATAGGTTTTCACCAGAATGTCATTGTCGAAGATCCCTTTTACCATAAAGGCGACAGAGTCACCGGGTTTCAGTTTGTCCAGGATTCCCCAGTCCCAGATGAGCCTTTCTTTCGCAATTTCGTAGAACTGCGGATCGTCTCCGGCAAGCGAATCCTTTATCTGGTAAAAACGTATCATCGTTTTTTCCTCAAGGCTCAACGGTTCGTTTTTTTTGACAAAATCCTGACCGCTTCTGACAAACGAGATCTTTTCGCCGGTAGAATTGTTTTTGTAATGATGAAGGTCATATGAAACGGTCTTGTTGCCCAGTGTCGTCACTGAAAATACATCACCGTTCATAAATTTTGTAAGTCCCGCCTGCCTGCGATAGAGTTTTTTTGCATTTTCCCAGGTTTCCCCGCCCAGAATTTCGGCGAAAAAATCATCGTAAGCGCTTTCAGGGACCTGCAGATGGACAGTTTCCCGCAATTTTTTTCCGACCGCATTGCTCCACCACACCTGAACATTCACTTCTTTTATCAATGATTTCTGATATAGGGCATAAGATGCTGCGGCAATAAGCGCTGCAAAAACGGCAAGGAGGACCTTATATTTCATAAAGTTTTGATTTTATTACATATTCTTGTCTGAGACGCCTTGTCGAAAAAGTGCAGTTTTTCATGTTTCAAAGAGAGAGAGATCTTGCTTCCGATGTCGAAGCCCCTTGCCCTTTCAGATTCGGTTTCGACCGTTATTTTCACATTTTCTGAAACGGCGACATGGATAAGCGACATTCTGCCGAGAGCTTCGACGATTTCAACAGTTCCCGTGATTTCAGGCTCTTTTTCATCAAAAAGGAAGTCCTGCGGCCGAGCTCCGACGATGATTTTTTCGGGATCGAAACCCTCTTCCGCCGGAACTTTGATTTTTATGTTTTCACCTTTCAGAACAAGGTCGCCGCCGTCTCTTTTTGCTTCAAGTTCAAGCAGATTCATTGAAGGAGAACCAATAAATCCGGCGACAAAGACATTCTGCGGAGTGTCAAAAAGTTCCGCCGGAGTTCCGACCTGCTGGATAATTCCTTTATTGAGAACAACTATCCTGTCTGCAAGCGTCATCGCTTCGACCTGATCGTGCGTGACATAGATTATCGTAGTTTTAAGTCTTTCGTGAAGCTTTTTGAGTTCGACTCTCATCTGTGTTCTGAGAGAAGCGTCAAGGTTGGAAAGCGGTTCGTCGAAAAGGAAAACTTTCGGATCTCTGACGATGGCGCGTCCCATCGCGACACGCTGTCTTTGGCCGCCGCTCATCTGCTTCGGAAGCCTGTCGAGAAGGTGGGTTATATCGAGCATTGCAGCCGCCTCTTCCACTTTTTTGTCGATTTCCGCTTTCGGCATTTTTCTCATTTTGAGGGCAAAAGCCATGTTTTCGCGCACCGTCATGTGGGGATAAAGGGCGTAACTCTGGAAAACCATAGCGATATCGCGGTCTTTCGGCGCAACATCGTTGACGATTCTCTCCCCTATCCTGATATTTCCGTCAGTTATCGTCTCCAAACCGGCGAGAGTACGCAGCAGCGTCGATTTTCCGCAGCCTGAAGGACCGACAAGAACAAGAAATTCGCCGTCTTCGACCTTGAGATCGATCCCTTTGAGAATGGTTGTCTCCTCGTTGTATTTTTTGACGACTTTTTCAAAAGTAACAGATGCCATTTTTCTCCTCCAACAAAAATCCGTCAATTATAGTCAATTTTCAAACAATATCAAAAGTTCAGCGGAAAATTTTGCCGGGAGCGCATACTTAAAGGGAAATAAAAATCCTTTTTTGATTCGCTTGACTTCATTTTCCGGCTCATTAAAATACTGCAACTGATTGCTAATTAACTTTGGAGAAATTCATGGAAATCACGAACAAAATCGAAACAGCCCTTACTTTTGACGATGTTCTGCTCGTACCGCACTATTCCGAAATTCTGCCGCGGGATGTCAACATAACGTCAAGACTCACAAAAAACATCGTGCTCAACACTCCTTTTCTGAGTTCGGCAATGGATACCGTCACCGAAGTCGATACCGCAATCGCCATGGCGCGTCACGGCGGAATGGGTGTCATCCACAAAAACATGACGATCGAGGAACAGGCAAAGCAGGTCAAGATGGTTAAGCGTTCCGAAGCCGGCGTTATAACGAATCCCATCACGATCACGCCGAACGAAAGCATTTCCGACGCGCTTGATCTCATGCAGTCAAACAGGATCTCAGGCGTTCCGGTCGTCGAAGGCGAGAAACTTGTCGGAATAATCACGAACCGCGATCTCCGTTTTGAGACAAATATGGAAAAGAAAGTCGGTGATCTGATGACCAAAAAACTTGTCACGGTCAAGGAAAATTTCCCGATGGACGAGGCAAAGTCACTGATGCACGCCCACAGAATAGAAAAACTGCTTGTCGTTGACGATAACGGCGGGCTCGTCGGTCTCATCACGACCAGAGATATCGAAAATCAGGAAAAGTTCCCGAATTCGGCGAAAGACAAATATTCGCGTCTTCTTGTAGGTGCTGCCGTAACTCCGACTTCGGCAGGTTATGACCGGGCGGAAGAGCTTGTCAAAGCAGGCGTTGACGCACTTGTTCTTGATTCGGCGCACGCTCACTCGAAAAACGTCATCACAGTCGTCAAAGATTTCAGAAAATTCTATCCAGATGTCGATATAATTGCAGGAAACATCGTAACCGCGGAAGCGGCCGAAGAGCTTTTCAAAGCAGGCGCAGACGTCGTCAAAGTCGGTATCGGCCC
>DBYC01000042.1 GCA_002310035.1 bacterium UBP6_UBA1196 | reverse complement strand
TTTTCCTCCAAAACAGGTTTTTAACGGCGAAATATACTACTTAAAAAGAAAGTTGCAAAAAATTGTGAAAAACCGCTTTTGATTCCCTTCGCCACAATGGAGAAGGGTTAGGGATGAGGTCGTGGTTTTTGTGAAAAACTGCTTCTTGCCTCCCCGTCAAGGCTCCCCTGAGTAGGGGAGCTGGCTGCAAAGCAGACTGAGAGGTCTTGATTTTCGGTCAATCATGACTATAATATCCGCCGTTCTTTCAGGAACGCTTCTTTGACAAGTGGGGATGACTTGGTTTCGACAGGGAGGCTGGATTTTCCGGCTGCATGCCGAGGCGCCGCTGGCCTCGTAAAAAGCGGCAAAACAAGAAACGCAAATAATAATTTTGCATTGGCAGCTTAAGCCTGCCCGTCCTACTGCGGCTTGTCCGCGGCTTCAGCTAGGGCGCCAAACAGCGGAATAGCGACCTGAGCCTTTTTTCGCAGGGCGAGGGAAGCGAAATCAATTGCGAAAAAGTGCGAGAGATCCTGCTGCTGGGAGCTTGAACACTAATCAAAACAGACAGCTACGCACGTAGACGCCCGACTTTCCCCCTTTTTGGACGCGGGTTCGATTCCCGCCATCTCCACCAGATTTTGTTGTATAATCAAAATAGTTCGATTTTTTATTGACATTGCGGCGGCTTTGACTAAACTATTGCGCGGCAACGAGGTTGCGGGGTAGAGCAGCTGGTAGCTCGTCGGGCTCATAACCCGAAGGTCATTGGTTCAAATCCAATCCCCGCGACCATTTTTTTTGCCTTCTTTTGACGATTTTCACTAATGTTTCTTGATTTTTGAGCGGAGAACAGAATGAACAAAGAAGAAGTCCTCAGTTATCACAAGAATCCCAGACCCGGAAAACTTGAAGTGGTTCCATCCAAAGTCTGTGCGACACAGGCCGATTTAGCGAAAGCATATACGCCGGGAGTCGCCCTTCCCTGCCTTGAGATCAAGGAAAATCCCGAAACTGTCTATGATTACACGGGAAAAGGAAATCTCGTCGGTGTCATCAGCGACGGAAGTGCAGTTCTGGGGCTTGGAAACATCGGGGCGCTCGCAGGAAAACCGGTCATGGAAGGAAAAGCGCTTCTTTTCAAGCGTTTCGCAGGGATCGACGCATTCGATATCGAGATAGACGAACACGATCCGGACAAATTCGTCGAGATAGTGAAGTCGCTCGAACCCACTTTCGGCGGCATAAACCTTGAAGACATCTCGTCTCCGCGCTGCTTCGAGATCGAAGAAAAACTCAAAAAAGCAATGAATATCCCCGTTTTCCACGATGACCAGCACGGAACAGCAGTGATCTGCGCGGCTGGAGTTCTCAACGGTCTTGAAATTTCGGGCAAAAAACCCGAAAACTGCAAAGTCGTCCTCACCGGTGCGGGCGCAGCGGGAGTCGCGATCGCAAAACACCTCATAAACTGCGGTGTAAAAAAGGAAAACGTCTATGCTTACGACAAGGACGGCGTTCTTTTTGAAGGCAGAAAAGACGGACTTTCGGAATATCACAGATTTTTGTACAGAAACACGACTGCAAGATCACTTTCCGAGCTTTTTGAAGGGGCAGACATCTACATCGGAGTCAGCATTAAAGGGCTTGTCAAAGCTGAAATGCTCAAAAAAATGGCACCTGATCCCGTCATTTTCCCGATGGCGAACCCCGACCCGGAAATTACCTATGAAGAAGTGAAAATCGCACGTCCAGACGCGATTGTCGGCACAGGAAGGACTGATTTCCCGAATCAGGTGAACAATCTTCTCGGTTTCCCCGCTATTTTCCGCGGTGCACTTGACGCAAAGGCGAGCCAGATAACCGAAAAAATGAAAATGGCGGCGACCCAGGCGCTCATTAAAGTCACAAAAATGCCGGTCCTGCCCGAAGTTCTCAAAGTTTATGGGCTCGATTCGCTCGAATACGGCAGAAACTACATCATTCCGAAACCTTTCGACCCGAGAGTTCTTGTCGAAGTGGCGTTCGCAGTTGCGAAAACCGCTGTCGAAGAAGGGGTCAACAGGGTTGAACTCGATCTCGGAAAATACAGGGAAGAACTGGAAACACGTTTCATCGCGCCGTGTCATCGTAACGACGTGTCGGCGTGACGAAAAAGAATCTTGTTTTTCATTAAATTTTCTTTAAAATCTTCCGTTTTTTTGTTGATTGGAGGTGAAAATGACGGATCACTCTTCTTGTGAAGGCTGCACAAGCACTACCTGCAGCGCGAAAAAGAAAATGGCAAATGAAAACGACGAGCAGTTTCTTGCAAGACAGGAGATAAAGAAAAATCTCTGCAAAATCAAAAACAAGATCCTTGTCATGTCGGGCAAGGGCGGTGTCGGAAAAAGCTCTGTCGCGGTAAATCTGGCGATGAAGCTCGCGCTGGAAGGCAAAACGACAGGCCTTCTCGATATCGACCTGCACGGACCGAGCATCCCGACTATGTTCGGCATGAAAGACGGCAAAATCAATGTTAATGAGAACAACAAACTGGTTCCGGTCACTTTCGGCGCGCTCAAAATAATGTCGGTCGGCTTTTTCCTTCAGGATTCTGACGACGCTATAATCTGGAGAGGCCCGATAAAACACGGAATGATCCAGCAGTTCTTCAAAGATGTCGACTGGGGCACCCTTGATTATCTCGTAATCGATTCGCCTCCCGGAACAGGCGACGAGCTTCTTTCGCTCATCAACACGGTTGACGATCTCACCGGCGCGGTTTTAGTCACGACTCCTCAGGAAGTCGCTGCTGCTGATGTAAGAAAATCGGTCAACTTCTGCGAAAAAGCGCATATAAAAATTCTCGGAATAGTCGAGAACATGAGCGGTTTCATCTGCCCGCACTGCGGCAAAGTCACACAGATTTTCAAAACAGGCGCGGGAACGCAGATCGCAGAAAAATACAACATCAAACTGCTCGGAAAGATCCCGTTCGATCCGGCCATCGGAGAATCGGGCGACTGCGGACTTCCTTTTGTCTACGCGGCCGACAGCAATCCGGCAGCAAAAGAGTTTGAATCTGTCACAAGGCAGATCATGGATATTTGTGAGTAATTTTTTTAAGGAGAATGTCTCATGAAAAAAATCATGAAAATTTTGGTTCTGTTTCTGGCTCTTTTTGTGTTGGTTTCCTGCGGCGAAAAAACCGCTTCAAAGGACAGCGCAGCCAGTAGCGAGGCCAGTACCGCGGCGAAAAACCGGGACATTCTCAATGTAACCGTCAGCATTCCGCCACAGGCTTTCATAGTCAAAACGGTCGGGAAAGACAAAGTTAAAGTCAACACGATGATGGAGCCTTCGAGCACGCCGGAAACCTACGAACCTGGCCCGAAAAAGATGGCTGAACTCAAGGATTCAGAGCTTTATCTCAAAATCGGAGTTCCGTTCGAAGCGGCTTCAATAAACAAACTTGCGGCTGACTATCCGAATCTCAAATTCGCAGACATGCATAAAGGAATAGCGCTCCGCAAAATGGGAAAACACGGCGGCTGTCCTCACTGCGGAGGCAAGGAATGTCCGTGCAAAGGCGACAAAGAGTGCTGCAAAAAGCACGGCGGATGCGACTGCCTCAAGGAAAACGGCTGCGGCTGTCATGGTTCCGAAATGAAAAAAGAAGCTGAAAAAGAGGACGACTGCGGTGAAGCTGCTTGTCCGATTCCGGGACTTGAAGCACCGAAAGAAGAAAAACACGAACACAAAGGAATGCACGAAGGTTGCCCTCATCACAAAGAACATTACGGCGACAAAGGCTGTCCTAAGTGCGGAGGCAAGGAATGTCCGTGCAAAGGCGACAAAGAGTGCTGCAAAAAACACGGCGG
>DBYC01000088.1 GCA_002310035.1 bacterium UBP6_UBA1196 | reverse complement strand
CGACCACGCTCAAGAAAAAATCACAGAATCTCACATAAAGCAGCTTCACTCGATTTGGAAGGAATCGACTTCGGATAGCCGCAAATCATGGTTTGCGGTCGGCGCATACAAGCGTTTCCCGAATGAGATCGGATTTGAGGAAACGACATTGCCTGAGGATGTCCACAGCCGTGTGAAAACGCTTCTTGCCGCTTACAACGCGCTGAAAGAGGTGAAATTTGACGATATTCTCGATTTTCATGTGCAGTTCGAGCGGATCCATCCGTTCCAGGACGGAAACGGCAGAGTAGGCAGGCTTCTCATGTTCTGGCAGTGCCTGAAATCGGGAATAGTCCCGTTCATAATCACAGAAAATCTGCGTCTTTATTATTACCGCGGGATCCAGAACTGGGGAAAACACAACGCATTCCTGCGCGACACCTGCCTTTCGGCGCAGGATGACTACAAAGCACTGCTCGATTATTTCAGGATCAAATATTGAAAAAGCTGTTTTGCTGCGGAGGAACTATGGAACTTGTTAAAATAAACAATACAAAAGCTGAAATGGATCGCGTGGAAGAGCTTTATTTAAGCGCTTTTCCGGCAAACGAGCGGTTTCCTTTCCGGCTTCTGAAAAAGCGCGCGCTTCAGGGAAAAGCCGACTTCTGGAACCTTTTTGAAGGCGATCTGTGGGTAGGTTTCGCTTATCTTGTCCATTCTGCTGATCTCGCTTATCTCTTCTTTTTCGCGATCGACGAAAAAGAGCGCGGAAAGGGCTACGGCACCGCTGCGGTAAAGGCGATGATCGAACATTACAAGGGAAAACGGCTGTTTCTGGCGCTTGAAGACTGGCTTGAAGAGTGCAGCAACCCTGAAGAAAGGGTGAAACGGCACAATTTTTATCTTAACTGCGGCCTGCAGGATCTGCCTTACAAACTGCGTGAACTCAAGATGGTTTATGCGATAATGGGTTCAGGCGGCAAAGTCGAGCCCGAAGAATACAAACCGATGATGGAGAGCTATTTCGGATGGTTCTGGCGGCGCATGATCAATACCGATATTGTGAAATAGTGCAGGTTTTAGTTTTTAACTCTTCCGAGTTGTCCGCAGGCCGCAAGTTTGTCGCCGCCGCGCGATTTTCTGATCAGTGCGGTTACATTTTTCGCAATCAGAATATTCTGAAAATCGATGATTTTTTTCATCGGAGTCGGCTCGAAAGCGGCTCCGTCAAAGGTGTTGAACGGGATTATATTGACTTTCGCGTCGTATCTTTTCGCGATTTTGGCGAGTTTTTCGGCGTCTTCGGGAAAGTCGTTGAAATTTTTGAGCATAACATACTCTAAAACCACCATTTTGCGCGAAACTGGGTAGGAATCTATCGCTTTCAGCAACTCTTTCAGCGGATATTTTTTGTTTATCGGCATGATTTTGTCGCGTTTCTCGTCTGTCACGGCGTGCAGCGAAACGGCGAGGTTCACTTTTGTTTTTTCGCCGAGTTCCACGATTTTGTCTGCGATCCCCGAAGTCGAAACGGTGATTTTCCGGTTAGAGAAGTTGAAACCGAAGTCGTCAAGCAGGATATCGATAGAATCAAGAAGGTTTTCAAAGTTGAGAAGAGGCTCTCCCATCCCCATGAAAACGAGGTTCGTGATCCTTTTTTCATTTTTTTCGGCTTCGATCTGAGCGGAAAGGACCTGCGAATTTATCTCCGAAACGGTGAGATTGCGCCTGAATCCGAGGCTTCCCGTGCGGCAGAAAGCGCATTTTATGGGACATCCCGCCTGAGTCGAAACGCAGAGAGTGCAGCGCGTTTCTTCGGGGATTATGACCGCTTCGACTATGTTTCCGTCTGAAAGGGTGAAGGCGAGTTTCTGCGTGCCGTCGGAAGATGTGAAGATCTCACTCGGGAAAACCGGCGTGATTTCAAACATTCCGGCAAGTTTTTCGCGGTCGGATTTGCTGATATTGGTCATTTCATCGAACGAGAAGACTTTTTTCTGGTAGATCCACTGCATTATCTGGGTCGCCTTGAATTTCGGGAAACCGTTCTCAAGGAGCGTCGATTCAAGTTTTTTGCGGGTCAAATCAAAGAGTTGCATGACTACATTCCGAAAAAGAAAGATAGAATCGAATTCATTATTTCAGTCGGAAGAAGGAACATGATAAGTCCGCCTGCCGCAAGGAAAGGGCCGAAGTAAATCGCGTGCTCGACATCCTTTTCGTCTTTTGAATTGAGGTCTTCAGCTGAAATGTTTCCTGCAATACGCTTCTTACCGAAGAAAAGTTTGGCCGCAAAATAGAAAATTATGCCTAAAAGCGAAGCCAGAAGAAGAATGAACGGAATCTTGACAGGGCCGGTAAAAGCGCCGATCGCCGCAAGAATGTAGACATCGCCGAGCCCCATGCCGATCTTGCGGGTGACAATGTAGAAAAGAAAGATCGCGAGCAGAAGAAATCCCGCTCCGGCACCGATCCCGATTAGCGATTCCTGCCAAGAGATCGTCGGCTCGAAAAAGCTCCACAGAATTCCCATGAAAATCGGAGGAATTATGACTTTTGAATAGACAAACTGTGTTTTGTAGTCGATTGCCGCAGTGACGACGAGCGCCGAAATAAAGTAAAGCGGCAGGATCAGGCGCGGATGAAGCCCGAATTTGAGGAACGCGAAAAGATATAAAAATGCGTTCAAAAGCTCGATCACAGGATATATCAGCGAGATCTTTTCGCCGCAGCCGGAGCATTTTCCGCGGAGAAAAAGCCAGCTGAAAACCGGAATATTCTCATACCATGTGATCTTATGGCCGCATTTGGTGCAGGAACTCGGCGGAAAAACGATGCTTTTTCCAAGCGGGATGCGATAGATGCAGACATTGAGAAAACTGCCGAAAAGAAGCCCGTAAATAAAGACGAAAGCGACTGAAAACGGCATGAAACGCTTTGAATTGAGAATAAAGAAAAGATCTTCCATTTTGCCCCCGAAAATCAACAAAAATCCCGAAATTTTCGACATAACGGAAAAAATGTCAATATACTGCCGCCGGATCTTTGTCGAAATAATGCCGCCGCTAATTCTGTCGAAATATCGAAACATTGAATTTTCGATATATCGACGGCGGCAAAAGAAATTTATTTTTTCATCTCTTTTTTTTAAAATCTTGTGTTGATTTTGTTTCAGGAGGAAAAATGAAAATAGTTTTTGCATCTACAAACCGCGGAAAACTACGGGAGGCAGCTGAAATTTTTGAAGGTTTCGAGATCGTTCCAATATGCGCTTTTTCTGCATGGAAATCGCCTGACGAAAACGGTTCTACTTTTCTGCAGAATGCGGTGATAAAGGCTGAGGCTGCGGCTAAGGCTGCGCCTGATTCGATCGTGCTTGCCGACGATTCGGGCCTTGTCGTTCCCGCTTTGGACGGAGCTCCCGGCATTTTTTCCGCTCGTTTTTCTGCGGAAGGAACCGATGCGGCGAACCGCGGGAAACTTCTCGCCGAACTTTCGGGAAAAAGCGAAAGAAACGCATATTTTGTATGTGCCGCGGTTTTGATTTTCCCAGATAAAACTGTGTTCGCGACCGAAGGAAGGTGCTACGGAAAAATAATCGAAAGCTGCCGAGGAGAAAACGGTTTCGGCTACGATCCGCTTTTTGTTCCAGAAGGTTTTGACAAAACTCTGGCTGAACTTTCTGAAGACGAAAAAAACTCGTTGAGCCATCGCGGAATGGCGTTTCGCAAACTGATTGCCGCTTTGCCGCCGCAAAATAATTGACTTTTCAAGGTTCTTCAATATAAAGGCGCAGTTTTTTTGTTTGTTTTTTGTGGAGGAAGTTATGGCTTTAAAGCTTAGAGGTGCGAGAAAAGCTAAAAGAAAAGAAGAAGATGCGGCTGCTCATATTGTTGAAAACGACGCTTTTCAGGAACAGGGCAAAAAAGTTGTGTTGGAACATCCCTACTTTATTCTGGGATGTGTTGCGGTAATTGTAGCCATCGTTGTTGCAGCGATGCTTATCTCTTCCGTCGTCAAATCATCTTCCGATGCGAAATCGCTTGAATATGCCGAGGCGATAGAGGCTCTTGACAAGGCTGAGGAAGAAGATTCCGCCGACAAAGCGAAAGCCGCTTACGAAAAGGCTATCTCAGCTTTCGAGAAGGTCATGAAAAATCAGTCCGGCTCGATCAATGCCGCGGCTTCCATGGTTTATTCAGGCCGTATTTACAAAGAAAACATGAACAACTGCGACAAAGCAGTCGATTTTTTCAGACAGGCGAAAAACAACGGAAAACTCGCCACAGATCTCCGTTTTGCGGCTTACGAAGGCGAGGCTTTCTGCCGTTTTGACAAGAACGAGTTCAAAGAAGCTGCTGCGGTCTGGGAAGAATGGCTTAACCAAAACACCGAGATCTATAAGGATTACGCTCTTTACTATATCGCAATGAGTTACGAAAAACTCGGCGATGCGGGAAAAGCAGCAGTATATTACGACAGAATCAAAAACGAGTATCCGAAGAGCATTCTCATTGCCAAAATAGCAGGAAAAGTTACTTCGAAAGAGTCTGAAAAAGCGCAGAATTAATGTTTCGTCTCTCCGCAATTCCATTTTTTTTCATTTTTATGATTTCACTGCCGCTTTTTGCGGAATTTGACGAAAATGCCGGAAAAGCACCTGAATTCGTCAAAAAAGGTTCGCCGCATTTTGCGATTGAATGGGCTCTTCCGCTTAAGAAGAATCAGGTTCAGGTAAACAGACGCGAAGAGGCCGGAGTTTCGCTTTTCGGTGAAAATCTTCTCGTAGCTGCGAGATCCGGCGAGCTTCACCTTTTCGGGAAAAACGGCCGGCTCAAAGTCACTGCCGTTTTTGAAGGCGAATTCACAGTAGCACCTGTCGCGCTTGACGAAACCCACGCTCTTGTTTCGGTTTCGAATTCGGTTTTCATGCTTGAGCTCGTTACTGAGAAAAAATGGAAAAAGACACAGTACAGCTGGAAGATCCTATGGAATATCACGGGAAAGGCAACTGTCGCGGCACAGCCTGTGCTCTACAAGGATAAATTTGTCCTGATCCAGTTCCACGACAGCGTGATCTATGTTGTCGACAAGGAAAGCGGCGAGCTCAAAAACATGTACAGCGATTACGAAAACAGCGAGGAGATGGCAGTTGTCCGCCTTGCCGCGCCGATAATAGTTGACGACAAGATCGTTTTCGGCTTTTCGGACGGAACGATAACTTTCTTTATGCTCCGCGATGAAGGAAAAATCGATCTAGTCCCCTACTTCAAATTCAAAACTGCGAACAGCATGAAAAAATTTGAAAAACGCGATTTCTTTGATGTTCTTTCATTTGTCAACATCGAAGATTCACTTCTTTTTTCAGGCGGTGAATACGGCGGGGTTATCGCCGGAGGCCAGCCGGTCAAACTTGAAAATATGGAGGATCTGCAGCTTTTCAAATACGAAAACGGATTTGCAGGTTTCGGAAAACGCGGGATTTTCCTTTTCGACGAAGACGGTAAATTCAAAGAACAGCCTTTCAAGTCAATGAACTATGTAACGAATCTGGTCCGAAACGGGCGTTTCGCGGTTGCGATGACTTCCGGAGAAGGTCCGATGCTGGGTGATACCGATGCTTTCATCTACCTGCTTTCGCCCGATTTCAAGGAAATCCACTACTCTGTGATGATACCCAACGGAGTGTCGGGAAACGCCGCCTGCGACGACGACAGCATATATTTTGTGTCGGACATGGGTGTTCTGTATAAATTTAAAGTGTTAAAATAATGAATTTTTTCTTGCAATATTGTTTAAAATGATTAAAAACAACAGGCTTTTTTGTGGATAGACATTTTTACGGAGGAAAGAATGAATAAGTCCAATTTAATCGCTGTTTTCTCAGACAAAGCAAACCTTTCAAAAAGAAGTGCTGAACAGTTTGTAAACCTTATGGTCGATGCTATGGTTGAAGCTCTCAACAACGGAGAACGTGTTGAGATCAGAGGTTTCGGAAGTTTCGTAGTACGCAACTACGCCGCTTATAACGGAAGAAATCCCAAAACAGGAGAAACAATCAAAGTCGAACAGAAGAAACTTCCTTTCTTCAAAGCTGGAAAAGATCTTCTCGCACGCATCAACGACTGATCAGCTTCAGTTTTTCAACCGCATCACGCGGCTTGAATTTTCCGGATAAATTTCATGTCGTCGTTTAAGGCAGAGTCTTATTTTACGGCGGAAGCCATGAAACTTGCGAAACACTTGATTTCGCAGAACGGCGGCAATGAAATTGTCATGGTCGGCAAGGTCGATACAGACGGTCTGGTCTGCGACCTGCGCCGCGCCGCAATGGGAAATTCAAATTCAGTTCCGGCAGTTATCGCAACGGCTCAGCCCGGCGAGATCCTGATCCACAACCATCCGAGCGGAAACGTCAGTCCGAGTGCCGCAGACCTTGAAGTCGCGGCCCGCGCGGCGGAAAAAAGCGTCGGGTCATACATCGTCGACAATCAGCTGATAAACATTTTTCCGGTCGTCGAAAGGATCATGCCCGAAAGCACGGAGACGGAGCCTCTCGACTGCGAGGAAGTTGCCGGAATTTTCAGTAAAAACGGCAGATTGGCACAGTCAGACAGCGAATTCGAATTCAGAATGCCGCAGACAAAAATGGCGATCGGAGTTGCCGAAGCAGTGAACTCGTCATCAATTTTAGTCGCCGAAGCCGGAACGGGAACAGGAAAAAGTTTTGCCTACCTTGTGCCTATTCTCCTTTATGTTTCGAAAAACCGCGGGAAAAAAGCGGTCGTCAGCACATCTACCATCGCCCTGCAGGAACAGCTTTACAACAAAGATATTCCGGCTCTGCTCAAAAAACTTGACATCGAGGAGATCGGCACCGTCGTGCTGAAAGGGCGCGCGAACTACCTTTGTAAAAGAAAATATTCCGCTTTCCGGATGGGTGCAGTCCAGACAAAAATCGAAGAAGATCCGGCTTCAAAAAACAACCTTGACACAGTTGACGAAATCGACCGCTGGCTCAACCTGACTGACGACGGCTCGCGTTCAAGTATGAATTCGGCAGTCGCACTTGATATCTGGAACGAAATCTGCGCCGATGAGCTCGCATGCGAAAAAAGCAAATGCCGTTTTTTCAGCTCATGTTTCTTTTTCAAGGCGCGGCGGCGGGCAAATTTCGCTTCGCTTATCCTTGTCAACCATCATCTTCTTATGGCTGATGTCTCGATGAAATCCGAAGAAGACGAAAGCGAAGGGATCCTGCCGAAGTTTGATATTCTGGTAATTGACGAAGCGCACAACATTTTTAAAAGCGCGGTCAGTTTCCTCGGCGAATCGGTTTCCTCGAACTCAGTTAAAAAGCTGCTCGGAAAGCTTTACAACACTTCAAACGGTCAGGGACTTCTTACAAAAATCCTTAGCAATAACGCCGATTCAATGATGCTGAAACCGCTGGAAAAAGCGGTAAACATCCTTTCAAGCGGCATTCAGGGGAAAATTTACAACTCGTTTTTTCCTGAACTTATCGCCAGTTTAAACAGAAGCGGCGACGAAAATCTTTACGAACTGGACAACCCTGAAAAACGGGAAAAAATGTCGGGGATCCTCGGGCAGATCGTTGCGGTTTTAGCCGAAATTACCGACCTTGTGGCCCCTGTCGTCAAACAGCTGAAGGAAAAAGACGAGGAAATAGTGCTGCGCAGCGCAATGGACGATCTGAACCGCTCGCTGATAACCGATCTTGAAGCGACTGTCGCGAAAATCAACGCCCAGGCCGAGTTTTACAGCGAATTCTGCATCGGCACGAACACGGAGACCCAGGTTTTCTGGGGTGAAAAAAACGGGGATTCGCTCACTCTGACGATAAGCCCGCTCAATGTGCAGAAAATTCTTGCGGACAATCTTTACAAAGGAACGAAAACTCTGATCTTCACTTCCGCGACACTGACGACCGGCAAAGGCGAAAGCGGTTTTGACTTTTTCTACCGAGAAAGCGGCCTTGCCCTTTGCGAACGTGAAAAAAATGCTATGAGTCTTGAAAGCTGCTTCGATTACGCAACGCAGATAAAGGCTTTCATCGGCAGCGACATGCCCGATCCGTCGAGAGACCGCGAGTTTTTCGACTCCGAAAGCATCGAGGCGGCACGCGAAATCGTAAAGGCTTCTGGAGGCGGCGCACTTGTCCTTTTTACTTCGATAAGCCATCGCGAGGCGGCTCTCAAATATTTCAAAGACCTCGATTTCGATGTGATCTCACAGGGAAAACTGCCTGTCCAGGCGATTCTGAAAAAGTTCCGCGAAGACGTGAACGCGACTCTGCTTGCAACCGAAACTTTCTGGGAAGGGATCGACATGAAGGGAGAAACTCTCCGCAATCTCGTGATAATCAAACTTCCCTTCCGTTTTCCGAGCCATCCTTTCATCAAGCGTTATGTCGCGAAACTTGAAAATGAAACCGGAGAAAGCGGTTTTATTGCCTACACTCTGCCTAACGCCGTTCTCAAATTCAAGCAGGGTTTCGGCAGGCTCATCCGCACGAAAAACGACATCGGAACGGTTACCGTCCTCGACAAACGCATCTTGGAAAAATATTACGGCAAGGATTTTATCCTCGCTGTTCCGGCGGGAGTCCGCTTCAAACCGCTGCCGGTAGCTGCGATCGCAGGCGAAATTAAAGATTTTTTTGGCAGAAACGCCTGATTACTATGAAAATTCCAAAAAATGATTATAATCACTGGTTTTTGTTTTTTAACGGAGAAATACAATGAGAGTAAGCCAGCTTTTTTTCCAGACATTGAAAGAAGTTCCCAAAGAGGCGCAAATCGAAAGCCACCGTCTGCTTTACCGCGCCGGAATGATACAGAAACTTGCGAGCGGCGTTTATAACTATCTTCCGCTCGTTCTCAGAAGCATCAGAAAACTTGAAGACATCATCCGCGAAGAGCTCAACAAACGCGGCTGTCAGGAAGTTTTAATGCCGTCGGTACAGCCTGCAGAGCTCTGGCAGGAAAGCGGCAGATGGGGCTACTACGGTCCCGAACTTCTGCGTCTGAAAGACAGAAAGGGCGGCGATTTCTGCCTTGGCCCGACACACGAAGAAGTCATTACCGATATGGTCCGCAGAAACCTCAGAAGCTACAAACAGCTACCATACAACCTTTACCAGTTCCAGAGCAAGTTCCGTGACGAAGTCCGTCCGCGTTTCGGTCTGATGAGAGGCCGCGAATTTATAATGAAAGACGGCTATTCGTTCGATGTCAGCGAAGAAAAGGCGAAGGAATCCTACAAAAAAATGTATGAGGCTTACAACGCTATTTTCAGAAGAAGCGGCCTTAAATTCAAACCGGTCGATGCGGCTACAGGCGCGATCGGCGGCGACATGAGCCACGAATTCCAGGTCCTTGCCGATGCAGGCGAAGACACGATCCTTTCATGCAGCAAATGCGATTATGCGGCTAACCTTGAAAAGGCGACATCGGTTTACAAAGAAAACGAACTTGATTTTTCTGCTGTTCCGCCGATGAAAGATGTTGCGACTCCAGATCAGAAATCGGTCGAAGAAGTTGCGGCATTTTTGGGCAAGACCACGAAAGAAATAATGAAATCGATGATTTACATGGTCGATGAAGAGCCGGTCCTCATTCTTATCCGCGGCGACAAAGAGATCAACGAAGCGAAAGTCCAGGCTTTCTGCAAAGGAAACGCTGTCGAGCTTGCAAGCGATTCGGTGATCGAGGAAATTTCGGGCGCGGAACACGGCTTCATCGGGCCGGTAGGTCTTAAAAAACAGATAAAGATCCTTGCCGACTATTCTGTAACGACAATGCCTTCGCTCACAGCGGGCGCGAACAAAGTCGGCTACCACACTGAAAATGTCGTAATCAAACGCGACTTTACACCCGATGCGATAGCTGATTTCGTTGTTACGACTGCCGGTGAAAGATGCCCTCACTGCGACGGTCTTCTTGAAGAGTGCCGCGGGATCGAAGTCGGACAGGTTTTCTACCTCGGCACGAAATACAGTTCGAAAATGAAATGCGAGTTCATTGACGAAAGCGGTGCTTCCGTTCCCGCTGTCATGGGCTGCTACGGGATCGGCGTAGGCAGAACGGTTCAGGCTGCGATAGAGCAGAACCACGACGAATTCGGCATAATCTGGCCGATGGCGATCGCGCCTTACGAGGCGATCGTCCTTCCGCTCCAGATGAACAAAGAGGAGGTCAAAAACGCAGCTTTCGATTTCTATGAAAAACTCAATATGGCTGGAGTCGAGACAGTTATCGACGACCGTGACGAAAGAGCGGGATTCAAGTTCAACGATGCAGACCTTGTCGGTTATCCTGTTCAGATCATTTTCGGCGCAAAATCGCTTGAAAAAGGCATCGTTGAAGTAAAAATCCGCAAAACAAACGAGAAAAAAGAAATCAAGATCGAAGAAGCCGTTGATTTTATTGTCAATTTCAAAAAGGAAGAATTGAAGCAGATATGAAGAAAATCGTTTTTCTTCTTTCTATTTTTTGTCTTTCGTTTTCACTTTTCGCAGCCAAAGTAAACTATGACCCCGAAATTAAAGTTAATGAAAACCTGACGATTCCGCTCAGGAATTACGGTATTTTCGCTCCGTTCGGCTCTTTTTACGCAATCGGACTTTATGTCGCCGGAAACGAAACTGACAACATGAAGCTGAAAAACGCAGACCAGCCGATGGCGATCCGTCTTGTATCTCTTTCGAATGTTCTGGCAATGAGCTTTCTCATAAAAGAACTCCGACGCGGTTTCAGCTACGGTATGGATCATGACAAGGCATTTTTGAAAACGATTCAGACGCGCATTGACACATTTCTGGCAATGCTTAAAAATTCAGGCAAAAAACCCAAAAAAAACAAACATATAACATTTTTATACCTGCCGGAAAAAGGAACAGAAATATATTTCGAGCAGGAACTTTTGGGCGTAATCAAAGGTCACGACTTCAAACGCGCCCTCTTCGGGATCTGGTTCAACAACAACTGCGCCGACCCGAAACTGCGTGAAGAAGCAATAAAAATCAGAAAAAAGTGAGGCAGGCTTTGAACGGAAAAAATGAAAATATCGCAAAAATTCCGATTCTTTCGCAGAACACTCTTGCAGCTTACATCCGAAGCGTCCTTTCAGTCCCCGATCTTTCGCGGGAAGAGGAAGCCGATCTTTTCAGGCAGTTCAAGGAGGAACAAAACCGTGAAGCCGCGCAGAAAATCGTTGTCAGCAACCTGAAACTTGTCGTAAATCTTGCCTATAAATTCAGGAATTTCCGTGATGTTCCCGATCTTATTCAGGAGGGAAGTTTAGGACTTCTCACAGCATTGCAGAAGTTTGATTTAGAAAAAGGGGTCCGCTTTGCAACATATGCGACATGGTGGATCAAGGCGAAAATCCAGGAATTCATCATCAGCCAGATGAGCATCGTACGTTTCGGCAAAAGCAGGGATGAGCGCAAGCTTTTCTTCAATATGATGGCAACGATCAGGGATATCCAGAGTTACGACAAGGACGGAGAAATATCGAAAGAGGAGCTCATTCAGGAAGTCGCAAAAAGGCTCAATGTCACACCTGACAAAGTCATTGATGCACTTCAGGTAGTTTCCTCCTACAACGATGTTTCGATCGACCAGACAATCAACGGAAGTGACGAAAAACTGATCGAACTCAAGGATAAAAGCGATTTTGACAAAGAAATCGATGACGAAGATATGAAAATCAAGCTCCAAAATGCGATAAGTACCCTCAATGAAAGGGAAAAATTCGTCATTTGGAACCGCTACCTTGCCGATGAAACAATGACTTTGGAAGAAATCGGCGAGAAATACGGCATTTCCAAGGAGCGTGTCAGACAAATCGAATCCCGCGCACTCGAAAAAATCAAACTTTTCACGATGAAACAGCCAAAACTTCTGCCTCAGCCGCAATCCGATGCGGAAGAAATATTCTGATTATCACAAAAACGACAAACGCAGCTATTCGTCTTCGTCGCTGCCCGAGAACTCTTCGACGCTCTGGCCGAGAAGAAGCGCGTTCTGATAGTGGATGAGCGGATCTATTATCATGTCAAGCGAACCTTCCATGATCTCGTTTATTCTGTAAAGAGTGAGTTTGATCCTATGGTCGGTGACGCGCCCCTGCGGAAAGTTGTAAGTTCTGATTTTTTCCGATCTGTCGCCGCTTCCGACAAGGCTTCTGCGTTGCGAACTGACCTCCTGATCGCGTTTTTCGCGTTCGAGCTTGAGAAGTTTCGCTTCCAAAACTTTCATCGCCCTTGCACGGTTCTGGATCTGGCTGCGCTCGTCCTGCATCGCGACTACGATCCCGGTCGGGATGTGTGTGATCCTGACCGCACTGTCTGTCTTGTTGACGTGCTGTCCGCCTGCGCCGCTTGAACGGTAGACATCGATTTTAAGGTCTTTCTCGTCGATCTGGACTTCATCGATTTCGTCAGCCTGCGGAAGGACCGCGACCGTGATCGCCGAAGTGTGGACTCTTCCCTGCGATTCGGTGACAGGAACACGCTGGACGCGGTGGACACCACCTTCGTATTTGAGCCTGCCGTAGACATCTTCGCCAGAAATTTCTGATATGACTTCCTTGATCCCGGCGCCTTCTGCCGTGCTGATCGACATGATCTCGACTTTCCACTTGTTGAGTTCGGCGTAGCGGCAGTACATACGGTAGATCTCTTCTGCGAAAAGAGCCGCTTCGTCGCCGCCGGTTCCTGCACGGATCTCAAGGATCGCGCTTTTTTCGTCAAGCGGATCTCTCGGAAGAAGCAGCACATTGAGCTCGTCTGTGATCGCGTTGTATTTTTCCTCGAGTTCGGGAAGTTCTGCCTTGATCATTTCGATGAGTTCCGGGTCTTTTTCGACCGAAAGCATCTCTTTCTGATCAGCGATCTCGCGTTCCAGTTTGTCCCATTCGAGATAGTTGTCGACGATTTTTTTCAGGCGTTTGTATTCGCGCATGAGTTTTGTGTATTTTTTCACGTCGCCGACAGTTTCCGGTTTCGCGATCTCCTTTTCGATGTTCAGGAAACTCTTGTGAATTTCGGCAAGTTTGTCTTTGATTTCGAGCATCGGATCCCTCTTGATAAAAAAATCCCGCCAACCTCTTTAAACAAGAAATTGACGGGGATAAAATTGAAAAGAGCGGCTATTTTTTGCCAGCGTAGGT
>DBYC01000046.1 GCA_002310035.1 bacterium UBP6_UBA1196 | reverse complement strand
GTTCTGCCGTAGAAGTAGACCGGTTTGCGGCCGTTGACGACAAGTTTGACGTCCTCGACCATCTGGCCGACGTTCATCTCTACGTCGATGAAGAATTTTACGTTCGGTTTTGCTGCGAATTCGTCGATGATCTTGGTCGGGAAAGGCCAGAGTGTGATAGGTCTGACAAGACCGATCTTGAGTCCTTTTTCGCGTGCGATGTCGACAGCTTTCTTGCAGACACGGCTGGAAAGACCGTAAGCGGTGATGATGATTTCAGCGTCGTCAGCCTTGTATGTCTCGTAGCGGACCTCTTCAGCTTCGATCTTTCTGTATTTTTCCTGAAGCTCGTTGTTTCTTCTTTCCATCGCATCGGACTGGATGTTGAGCGATGTGATGATGTTCCTCTGCTTTCTGTTGCCTTTGCCGTTGGTTGCCCACGGTTTTTCGTCTCTCATCTCGTCAGCGGTCCTTGCCGGGATCGGCTCCGGAAGAACGACTTTTTCCATCATCTGGCCGATTGCGCCGTCGGAAAGGATGAGGACCGGGCACATCCATTTGTTTGCGAGGTCGAAAGCGTTGTATGTGTAGTCAACGACTTCCTGTACGGAGTTAGGAGCGAAAACGATGAGTTTGTAGTCACCGTGGCCGCCGCCTTTAACAGACTGGAAGTAGTCACCCTGGCTGGGCTGAATGGTTCCGAGACCGGGGCCGCCGCGCTGAACGTTCGCGATTACGCACGGAATGTCTGCGCAGGCGATGTAGGAGATACCTTCCTGCATGAGGGAGAATCCCGGTGAAGATGTCGTCGTCATGATCCTGCCGCCGGCTGCTGCCGCGCCGTATACCATGTTGATCGACGAAACTTCACTTTCTGCCTGAAGAACTGTGAATTTAGGATACTTGTCATCTGCCGGGTTCTTTGCTTTGCAGAGGTACTCGATGACTTCCGTCTGGGGAGTGATGGGGTATCCGAAGTAACCGGTCATGCCGGCTCTGAGAGCAGCTTCAGCAAGCGCCTCGTTGCCTTTCATAAAAGCTATTTTCTTCTCCACGTCCGCCTCCATTATTAGTTAGACTGTTTGTAAACGGTGATCGCGCCGTCAGGACACATTACTGCGCAGTTGGCGCAACCGATGCATTTGTCGGGTTCGACGCTCTGGGCATAATGCAGACCGTAAGAGTTCGTGTCGGCCTCGTTGATGGCCAGGCACTTCATTGGACAGTAGTGAACGCACAGACCGCAGCCTTTGCAGGTCTCTACTGAGATTTCAACCAAACCTTTTGCTGCCATTTTCTCCTCCAAAATTGATAAATAGTGACTTCTGCTACGAAAGCGAATGAATTTATACAAATCAGATGCAAAAATCAAGCAATAGAAAAGCTTGAAGCGCGAAAAGTTGAATTTTTTGGCTTGATTTGAAGTAAGTAGCTGAATTTATAACGATTTACTTGACTTCGACTACCCAGCCGTCAGGACCTTTCGTGTCGCCGATCTGAATCGAAGTGAGCAGGTCGTAGAGCTCTTTTGTCTTCGGGCCGACCTCTTTTCCGTCGCCGTAGAACTTGAAGACTTTGTCGTTGTATGTGATTGAACCGATCGGTGAAATGACAGCCGCTGTACCGCATGCGCCGGCCTCGACGAACTGGTCGAGGGAGTCTATCGGGATCTTCGTTTCGCTGACCTTCATGCCGAGGTAGTGTTCAGCGAGGTAGAGAAGGCTGCGTTTGGTGATCGATGGAAGGATCGAGGGTGACTTCGGGGTCATGAATGTGTTGTCTTTCGTGATTCCGAAGAAGTTTGCTGCTCCGACCTCCTCGATGTAGGTGTTTGTCGCCGGGTCGAGGTAGATGCAGTCTGCGTAGCCGGCGTCAGTTGCCTGCTTGTGTGCAAGAAGGCTTGCCGCGTAGTTGCCGCCGACTTTGATCCCGCCTGTTCCTCTCGGTGCGGCACGGTCGAACATCGCGACGTTGAAGTGGTTTGTCGCCATTCCGCCCTTGAAGTAGGGACCTACCGGTGTCACGAAGATGCCGAAAAGGTATTCTGAGGCCGGTCTTACACCGACATTGGCGCCGATTCCGATAAGATAGGGTCTGATGTAAAGCGATGCACCGCTGCCGTACGGCGGGATGAACCTTTCGTTTGCCAGAACGACCTTTTTGACAGCTTCAATGAACTTCTCCTCAGGATATACCGCCATCAGAAGGTGTTCGCAGGACTCCTTCATTCTCTTTGCGTTCATGTCGGGGCGGAAAAGGACGATCTTGCCCTCTTTTGTCGTGTATGCCTTGAGGCCTTCGAAGCACTCCTGACCGTAGTGAAGAGCTGTCGAACCCTCGTGGATCCTGATGAAATCGTCAGTTACGAGCTCGCCGTCATCCCACTTTCCGTCTTTGTAGTAAGAGTGGAAGCGATAGTCGCATTTTGTGTAGGCGAAACCGAGTTTTGCCCAGTCGATGTTTGCTTTTTCTGTCATGATTCCCTCCAAATGAAAGTAAAAAATACTTTAAACAGCGGAATGTAGGAAATAGAGACCGGTTTGTCAACCGTGATTTTATTTTGATCCTGGATGGGCTTCCCGGTAGACCTTTTTGAGCTGCTCGATCGAGACGTGAGTGTAGATCTCGGTCGTCGAAAGGTTTTCGTGCCCCAGAAGATGCTGGAGGTAGCGCAGGTTCATGCCGTTTTCGAGAAAATGGGTCGCGAAGCTGTGCCGCAGCATGTGCGGCGTGATTTTACGGTAGATCCCGCATTTCAGCGCAAGCCCGTCAAGGATGAACTGGACTCCGCGTTCCGTGAGTGCGCCTCCCCTGAGGTTGCAGAAGATCACCGCGTTGGGATCCTTGCCGCCCTTCCGCTTGAGAAGGTAGTTCTCGATCGATTCGATTGCCTGGTGCGTGACAGGGATCAGGCGTTCCTTGCTGCCCTTTCCGAGAACGGTCACCGTCTTTTCCCTGAAGTCCAGGTCCTTGACGCGGATCGTCACCAGCTCGCCGACACGGACTCCGCTGCTGTAGAGCATTTCGACGATCGCTCTGTCGCGGAGACCCTTCAGGTCGTCGGGGTAGTTGAAGCTTATGATCTTGTTCATCTCCTCGCGTGAAAGGAGGTGCGGAAGCGGCTTGTCCATTTTGGGCGTGCGGATCAGAAGTGTAGGATTTTCGCTGATGATTTCGCGCTTCTGCAAAAATTTATAAAAGTGCCTGAATGCCGCGATCTTTCTGTGGAGCGAGCTGACCTTCTCCTCGGAATAGAGTGCGCCGAGGTAGTCTTCGATGTCGTCGCGGGTGAGCTCCTCAAGTTCGATTTCACCGTTTTCGGCAAAAAAGCGGCGCATCAGGTCGATATCAAGGCAGTAGGAATCGGCGGTTTTCCGCGAATAGCGTTTCTCGTGAAGCAGAAAATCGTGGAAAAGTTCGATATTGCTCATTTTTGTTACTTCTTTGTGCAGTTGTTCTGTATAAATTCCGCTGATTTAGTGAAGTAGATGTTCCTGTTCACCTTTTTGCGGTAGCCGTGCCCCTCGTCCTCGAAAATATGGCTCTGGACCTTTTTGCCTGCCTTCTGGAGCCTGTCGATCAGGATGTAGGCGTCGCTTACCGGGACTCGCGGATCGTTTGCGCCGTGGAAGACGTAGAGTTCGCCCTTGATTTTGTCGACCATGTTCGTCGGCGAGACCGACTGAAGAAATTCCTTGTCCGACAGCGGACCGTACTCGGCCTCACGCAGGTGGCGCCTGTACGACGAGGTGTTTTCGAGAAAGTTGACGAGGTCGACGACACCGACGTTGTCGATCCCGCAGATGTAGTCGTCGGCAAACTCGGCCATCGAGGCGACGGTCATGAAACCGCCGTAGCTGCCGCCCATTGCGATGAACCGGTTCGGTGCGGAGATCCCCTCCTTCAGAAGTTCGTCGATCACAGCCTTTCCGTCCTTCACCGCATTCATCCTGAGCTTGTAGTTGTCGAGGTTCATGAAACGCTCTCCGTAACCTGACGAGCCGCGGACGTTCGGTGCGGCGACCGCATAACCTTTTGAAAGATAATACTGGAAATTCGCCGAGAAGGAGGGGCGGGACTGACCTTCCGGGCCTCCGTGGAAATAGACGATCGTCTGGTAAGGCGGATTCCCTGTGCGCGGACGGTAAAGGAGGTAGCTGACATTTTCGTTGTCAAAGCTCAGGACATGCCTGAGTTCGGCATTTGAGAACTCCTCCTGACTGATACTGTTGTAGAAAAAGTAGCCGAAAGGCTGCAGCGATCCGGTTTCAACGTCGTATATGTGCGGCCGGGTGATCTCCTGGCTTCTCGTGATATCCATAACGAGCTTTCCGTCGTGGAGTTTCCCAAGGCTGATAACCGACTTGTTGTACTCGACGAGCTTGAACTCGCCGTTTTTGTCGTAGTATCTGCACGCGCTGAAGCCGTCTTCGTCGCTGCAGAATGCGGCTGTGTCGCGGGTCTTTTTGTCAACGACGGCCGATTCTACAGTCCAGTAGCGCTTGAAAAACGGAACATGCTCTTTGCCTTTCCAGAGCTCGAGGTAGTCGAAGTCGTCGTTTTCGTTCGTCCGCATAAGGATCCCGTCCCTGAAAAATGCGATCGGGAAGTATCTCTTGTTGGGATTTATATCCTTGAATTTATTGGCTTTGCCGTTTTTGTAGTGGTAAGGGGTCGTGCTCGTGTTCGAGTTGTATGTGTAGAACAGGAACTCTTTTTTTGAAAGGGCGTCGGTTATGTGGTTGTTGCCTGCCTTCGAGACCAGAAGAGTCTGTTTCCTTGTTTTCAGATCCAGATGGTAGATATAAAAATCGCTGCCGTTTGCCTCGTTCGAAGTGAAAAGGATCTCGTTTTCGCTGAGCCACGTCGGGTCGCCGTAGCGGACAGCGTCGTTGACAAGCAGCGGTTCCGTCGCGCCGCTTTCAAGGTCGACCAGATAGAAGCCGTACCTTTCGTTCCCGCCCTTTGATGCGAGGTAAATCAGCTGCTTTTCCTCCGGGCTGACGCTATAGCCGTCGACAGGTTCCGCCGAGGCGGTTACGGCTTTTGAGTTCTGCCCGTCGGCCTCTTCGAGGTAGATCTGGGCGATATTCTCCTTCCTTGCAATATAGAGTTTTTTCCCGTCTGCGAGAAGATAGCCGCTGTGTGAACCTGTTATCTCGTTGTAGTCGGCGATCGTCTTTTCGCGCTGCCTTTCGCGCTCCTCCTCAAGTCTCTTCTCCTCTTCGGTGAGTATGCCGTGCTCCCTGCGGATCCTGGCAGCCTCAAGATCTGCCTCCTTCTGGCGTTTCGCCTCCTCGACATTTTTTAGCGAGGCGTAGGCAAGTGCGATAAAAAGGATGAGTGAAAGTATAAAAACAAAGTTGAAAAGTCTGCTGTTTTTTTTCAAGATTTTCTCCTGGTCTAAAATTAAAAGCGACCGGCAAAAGACCGGCTTATGAAATCAAAGTTTTTTGATGATCCCGTCCCGTTTGAGGAACTCGCGGTGCCTCCCGGGATGTTCCGTCATGATATACGAGAGGTATTCAAGGTTGTGCTGCATTCCTATTTTGTAGAGGTCGATATTGATGTCGTACCTCTGGTCGAAGTGCAGGTAAAGACACTCTGCAATATTGTCCAGATCATTTTTGAAGCGGTTGTCCATAACCTTGAAAAATCCGCAGGTCTTCTGCATCAGATCCTCTTCGGATGTGTATGCTGTGATATTTGCGGCTCTGAATTCGAGATAGAGATAGGGCAGTTTTTCAAGGTATATCCTGTCAGCCATCTGACCGAGCAGATCTCCTGCCGCGACTATTTTTGAAAGGATCTCGTTTTCGCGGCTGATAAAGACTACATACTGAACCTTTACCGCAAGGTCGGTGAGCAGGATCATCTGCGAAACACGCAGGATGTCGTCCTCCGGATAATTTTTTTCAGACATGTACTTCTGAGCGAAGAGCATACTTCTGGAGACGTGTGTCGAAGTGTAGACAGCACCTGTTTCTACCGGATCGTCAAGCTCCGGAATGTAGCCTGTATCGTGAAAAATTGCCGCAATGCAGGCCAGAAAGACACCGTGCGTTGATATTTCCACTCCCGACAGGATGTTGGCGTCGCAGAGCCTCAGGCTTGCGAGTGTGACATCAAGAACATGCTGGAAATCATGATAAGGTGTATCACATCGCCTGTAGCCGGGATACAGTCCCTGGTAGAGGCGGTAGATATCGTCGAAAATTTCCGTTGCGCGGTTGATGGATTCGCGTTCGACCTTCATAAAACCAAGAAGCTGAACGATAGCCGCACGACATGCCGGAACATCTTTTGTGCTGACAATCATTGAAAGTTGTGACAACATGGGCATACACCTAAAAAAAATAATCTGTTGATATTAAAGAATTATTAATCTATGTCAACTTCTGTTTTTTTGTTTTTTGTTTGCCGGTTTTGCAGCTTTGCACTTTGACTGGCAAAGATAATTGTTTAGTATGCTCCTGCATTGGTGGAGGATTGTTATGACACTGGTTCTGCAGATTCTGATCCTGGCTGCCGGATTTGTCCTTCTGGTTAAGGGGTCGGATTTTTTTGTTATAGGAGCTTCGGGTATTGCAAAAGAATTCGGTATCCCGGAACTTGTTATCGGACTTACGATCGTCGCGATGGGAACGAGCGCTCCCGAGGCGGCAGTCAGCATCGCCGGAGTCCTGAGGGGAAGCGCAGATATCTCCGTCGGCAACATCCTCGGCAGCAACATTATGAATATCCTTGTTATTCTCGGGCTCTCCTGTGCGATCCTTCCTGTTGCCGTCTCAAAATCGACGATCCGGTACGAGATCCCGTTTACCGTATTTGTCACGGTCGTACTGCTTTTGATGGGGCTTGACGGAAACATCGGGAGGATCGACGGCATTATTTTGTGGGTCTTCTTTATTTTATATTTTGCCTATCTTTTTTATATGGTGAAGAAGAATCCCGAAGAATATCAGGAAGAGGAGATAAAGGAGCTATCGGTTTTCAGGACGGTCCTGCTGACAGTTGCCGGATTGGTCATGGTCGTTTTCGGGAGCCGTTTTGCCGTCGATTCAGCAAGTGAAATCGCCAGATTCTTCGGTATGAGCGAGCGTTTCATAGGCCTCACGATCGTTGCTCTGGGGACATCTCTGCCGGAGCTTTTCACCTCGGTTCAGGCGGCTCGTCACGGAAGCACGGACATCGCGATCGGAAATATCGTCGGAAGCAACATCTTCAACATTCTGTTTGTGCTGGGTACCTCTTCGATAATCCTTTCGATCCCATTTGCGCAGGCCTTTGTCTTTGACAGCTTCGTGGCGCTCGGCGCCTGTGTGCTTCTCTTTGTCTGCGCACTTCCGAAAAGGGCGATAGGACGTATTTCAGGCATTTTGATGCTTCTTTCATATGCCGCATATTTTGCCTTCATTGCGTGGCAGTAGTTTCAGGAGGAGAAAGTGAGAGCTTTTGTTATTCTTTCGACAAATCTGGCCGGCAGAGAGGGGATGCTGGCTGAAAACGGACTCTCCGTTTTTGTGCGCTACGACGATTCTGACTATCTTTTTGATACCGGCGGCGGGTCGCTTTTCGCTGAAAATGCGGAATTTATGAATGTTCCGCTGAGCTCGCTTGAGTGCGCCGTGCTCAGCCATATCCATCCTGACCACATCGGAGGCGTCCCTACGCTTAGTCAGATTTATTCAATGATTTCAAAAAGCTGCGACGTGTATCATACGGAAGAGATCATCTCTCCGAGGCTTCCTGCACTCAAATTTATTCCTCTTACCGAATCGAAAAAAATCTCCGATACCCTTGCTCTTGTCGTGACCGGATCGGAGGTCGAAGGCAACATGATCCACGAGATCTCGATGCTTGTCGGAGATGTGCTTTTTGCCGCCTGCTGTCACGCCGGGATCGAAAAGATCCTTGCCGAGGCGCAGAAATTCGGGAGCGTGAAAGAGATAGTCGGAGGATTCCATAACTTCAAATCTTCGGAAAACGAACTTAAAAAGTGCGCAGCTTCACTTGCCGGAAACGGCATAGAAAGAATATGTTTCCTGCACTGTTCAAATCTTTTGGCTGTCAGATTTTTTGAGGATGCCGGGATCGAATGCCGGATCGGCGCAGTCGGCAGAAGCTATCAGATTTCCTGATAAATCTAAACGTAAGTTTTTCTGGTCTAGTAAAGATTTTGTCTTGACATCGTCTTTATTGTGGCTATTATTGTTGAAGATAATGGAGGTGAAATCATGGCACAGGCTTTAGTTAATTTCAGGATGGATGAAGATTTGAAACGCAATATGGAAGAGACCTGTCAGGAACTCGGGATGAACATGACAACGGCTTTCACAATATTCGCAAAAAAGATGACCCGCGAAAAAAGAATTCCGTTCGAGGTTTCGGTCGATCCTTTTTATTCCGCATCGAACATGAATTATTTGGAAAGGGTAACTTCCGAAATTGATTCAGGAAAATCAAAGCTGCACGAACACAGTCTTATCGAGGATTAGTGCATGAAACTGTTGTGGGATGACCGTGCGTGGGATGATTACATCTACTGGCAGAATCAAGACAAAAAAACTCTGAAAAGGATCAACGCACTTGTCAGAGACATCCAAAGAGACAGGTTCGGCGGCATCGGCAAGCCTGAACCTCTGACCGGCAATCTTTCCGGCTGGTGGAGCAGACGGATTGATGAGGAAAACCGAATCGTCTATAAAGAAGAAAACGGCGCAATCATCATTGCAGCCTGCAAAGGACATTACGAAGACTAGTTTTTTATTTCTAAAACCCGTTGACTTTGCATTTTTCGTGATTATTATCCCATCTGTCTTTAGCTCTTGATTTGATCGAGTTTGTCGTCTGAGGTCAAGGTGCCTTGTTAAGACAGATTCAAGAAGAAGAGGTGGTAGCTAATTGATTCAATATTGATTCTGACCCGAAGTGATCTTCATTGTTGTCGGAGGAGATATTGTTTGAGAGAGTTATCCCTAAGGATTTGGCGATCTATCAAAAAATTCCTTTCTTTTAATCAAAATCATTAACGCTGAAGAAGAGATAAAATTTAAAAATTAACTCTTTGGAGGTTGAAATGACTCTTTTAAACAATGTCCCTCAGACATTTCTTAGAAAAGCTGTAAGAATCATGGAACTTTTTCTGAAAGGCGTTAGGCGCGGATGGAAAAAGCTGACAGATTTGAGCGGTCATTATTCGTTCAGGCTCAGCATGAACTACAGGCTCCTGACTGACGGCAGGACTTTCTTTGTCGGAAGTCACGACGCTTACGAAAACAAGATAAAGACTATAAAAAAACATGGTCGGTAGGAGGAGCTCCCGCAGGAAACTGTAGGAGCTATATCAATTTAATTATGGAGAAAAATATGAATAATAATTTAAAAGTTCTTCTTGTTTCGACCAATTTTTACCGTCCTGACGAAGAACGCACACCTTACGGAGTTTCATGTCTTGTCAATGCGTTCAGGCAGGGGAAAAACGACGGCAGCATTGACACTTTTACTTACGATTTGAACAGACATTTTAATGAAAACCTTGGTAAATTCTGCATTGATATTGACAAAACAGCTGAATTTATTGCAGAAAAAATCATTGAAAGCGGCTGCGATATCGCGGCTTTCAGCGTCTTTGCATGGAGCGATGAGCTTTTCAAAAAGACGATGGAGATTCTCCGCAAATACAAGAATCATCCGCTTATTATAATGGGCGGCCCTATGGTTTGCGGAGATGTTGAAACCCTCAGAAAAGAGTATCCTTTTGCTGAGTTTTTCATCGAATCTTACGGCGAGAAAGTGTTTTCAAATCTTGGAGAATATCTTTGCTGCGCGGAAAGAAGCGGAAACCCGCTCATAAAGGATTTGCCAGAATTTGAGAAGCTGACTTCACCTTATTTGTCAGGTCTTATTCCGCTGAAAGAGGGAATGACAGTCAGAATGGAACTCAGGCGCGGTTGTCTTTTCAACTGCTCATTCTGCCGCCACCGCAATCCTGAGAAAAAAGTTTTCTGTGTCGGTTGTATGGAAGCCCACAGGCAGGAACTGATGCTTTTCAAGGCTGCAAAAGTCAGAAAAATCAATGTTCTCGATCCATATTTCAATGACGGGCGCAGTGATTTTAAGAGAATCAGTCTTGAGTTTTTGAAGTTGGTTAAAGAGTTGAAAATTACGTCAGAAGTTTCTTTGCAGATACGCCCTGAAATGCTTACAGACGAATACCTTGATATCGCAGAAGCTATGCCGAATCTCATTTTCGAGATAGGTGTGCAGTCGCTTGACGAAAAAGTTATGAAGGAAATCAACCGCGGCGGATGCGGAACTAAAGAAAAAGTGCTTGAAAAGTTGAAAGAAGTTGCAAAACGCGGAATCAGAACGGAGATCACGCTTATTTACGGATTGCCTTATCAGACGGCGGAATCTTTCAGAAATGATGTCAATTCGTTGAAAACATTAGATTTTTCTAAAATAACAGCGTTCCCGCTCCAGATCTACAGAGGAACTGAAATGTTTGACAAATATCCTGGCTACGGATTAAAAGCAGAACCGAATGACTTGGGTATTCTTGAAGTTTGCGATAATCCGACTCACGATGTTGATGAGATGAGAAAAATTGCTTGCCTGCTTTCGGAATATCCGGAAGCTATGGCGGCATAAAAATGTCGGATTTAACTGAGAATGGAGGATAAAATGACTTATTTCCCTAAAAAGACTAAAGAAACTATTATCGAAACAGTTGTAAAAATTTGCTTAAAAAAAATAAATGAAACACATGAAAACGAAAACGGATTCTATGGTGGTGGCTTGGTTTCTACGAGAAAGACTGATGAGGAAAAAACAAGAAGCGAATTGATTAACATCATGGAGGAAAAATTAAAAAAAGAAGAAAAAGAGATGCTTTTAGAAATTGCTGTTTCAAATCAGGGTCTTGACAACAAGTTTTGGAATGCCACAGAATCGCTTGATATGGAAACATTTTTCAGAGGCTTTTATTATAAAGTTCTGCCGATGGTGTTAGATGAAGATTATTTTAACGATGTTATAAAAGAAATATATGAAACGGCGAAAAAACTCAAAAAGAATGTGACGATAGAAACAAAAGTGAACTATGTTAGCGTGAGGGACAGGTTGAGAGTTGATTTTCTTAACTATTTTATTTTAAGAGACAACTTCGCCGAAAAACGTTGCAAAATATCTTCTTCATCGTCTGCGTATGTCTTTAAGGTGTCTGATGATGAACAAAAAGGAATGGATGATTTTAACGATGTGTCAGAAATGTACAAATTTGCTGCGGTAATCATGCATTATTCTCCAGAAAAGTCTCGCAATTGTCTTTTGGATATTTCTACAAGTCTTTTTCATGATATGTATTTTTTGAACATTGCTTTAGAGAAAAAAATTCTTGTTCCTGCAAGTTATCTTGATGCTCTTGATCAGTTAGCTGAAAAAGAAAATATGTGGAAAATCGTTGCATTTCCTAATTTACATGATGATGTCAAGAAGAAAATCGCCGAAACGATACTTTTTAATGAAAATGTTAAAGAATTCTTTCGTAATGATAAAACCTGTGATTATCACTACAACAAAATTTTATCAGAATCGATACCGGGGCTTGAACCTGAATACGATATGCTGTGTATTCCTCTTATTGCAGCAAATAGCCTGAAATACGAAAGAGCGAAAGAAAAACACGATAAAGATCTTTTTGATGAGCTACATTATAGAAATTTTTCCGATTCGGTAAAACACTATTATAACCTTCCTTGTTTTAATGATGATAGAAAATTCAAAGCAGAACACCTGCTCCTCACAACTTTCTTGCAGGGTGATTTTGAAATGGAGTGCTATAAAAAACTGCCAAAGTTTTTTCAGCAGATAGTTATTATCAAACATTTGATGTTGATTTACAGAAATGCAAAAAATTTGTCAGGAGCAAAAATAGATAAAAAATATTATTGGAATGTTGAGGTTTTGTCAGAATTCGGAATCAATAAAGAAGAATTGAAAAATGAGATTGATATATTTTTTGCCGATCTCAAGAAAATTGCAAAAAACGGCGGAAAACCTTCTGATTACTATGCAGGCGAGCCTTTCGAATCAGATAATATTGCAGATTCTAAATCGTATCTCACTTCATTGGTTTTTCAGACAGCTGTTTCTTTGTTGGCAGATAACTTAGGTGTATGGAAAGCGGTAAGACCTATGCTTGCCATTTTCAGAAATCTCAAGGAGCAGGCATATTCTATAGATATGAAGTACTATGAATATGGTCGTTATTCATGGGGTTTTATTCCGGTCCGTCTGATCCAGTTCCTTGGTTCTATGGAAGGTAAAGATTCGGAAAATGTGAGTGAAGCGTGGTTTGATCATCTTGCGAAACAATTGTCTTCAGCTGACGAAATTGAAGTGAAAAAACGTGAGGAAAAACCTGAAACTGTTTCTGACGAATTTAAAAAGGGATACGATATAAAAGTAGTCGAGGCGCACCCGCTTTGGAGAGAAGCATACTGCAGGGCGGCTGGAGAGTTGGGAATTCACCCTCGCTTCGATAAGTACAAGGTTTTCAATTACTTGAAAAAAAATGACGTTGATGCAAATGTGCGGGAAGCAGCTGAAGAAACATTCAAAAGTATTGAAAAAATCAAGGGGAGATTCGATTCCGGTTCAAGGAAAAGAGCACTTCTTAATGCTTGGTGGTGTTATAGAATCGCTCATTTGATCAGTTTGGGTTTAAATGTTGATGGAAATGGCGCTGAGGAGCTCAAAAGCATAGAAGTCACAGTCAACTATCCGAAAAATTTTGAAACACCGGAAATTTGTCCTGTTAAAAAACAGTCATAGATGTAGTGTCACGTAAAAATATGCGGGCGAAAACTGCCCGCACTTATAATAAAAGAAGGCTTGTCTCTAAATTGCGGTTTAGAAGTAGAGGTCTCTTTTGCCTTTTTCGATTTCGCCGAGAAGTTCCTGAGTTTTTGCCTTTCTTTCAGGATTTTCGATGTCTTCCATGAGTTTGACGAGAAGTTTTTCGCCTTTCGCCTTGGTTTCTGGGGAAGCGAAGTCTTCAAGATATTCTTTGAATGTGAGCATTCCGTTCGGAAGGCAGAATTCGTGGATAAGTCCCGGTTTAGCGAGATCCATGAAGTCTGCTCCTACGCGGCCTCTGCGGTAACATCCTGTGCAGAATGAAGGAATGTAGCCGTCGTCGATGAGAGCCGAAACGACTTCGTCAACGGTTCTGTGGTCGCCGAGCGAGAACTGTGCGCCAGCTTCGTCCTCTTCGTATCCGCCGGGATTGGTCCTGCTTGCCGCGCTGACCTGGCTGACGCCGTAGTGGAGAAGGCGTGTTCTGATCTTGTCGTTTTCACGTGTCGAAAGGATGATCCCGGTGTAGGGAAGCGAAAGCCTGATTACCGCGACCAGAAGCATGAAGTCGTCGTCGCTTACCGGATGCGGGATATTTGTCGAAAGCGGTGCGCCTTCCGCCGGTTCGATCCTGGGAACGCTGACAGTGTGCGGTCCGATCCCGAAAGTCTTGTCGAGGTGGTTCGCGTGCTCGAGGAGTGCAAGAGTCTCGAAGCGGTAGTCGGTAAGTCCGAAAAGTGCGCCGATACCGACATCGTTGAGTCCTGCGCGGAGAGCTCTGTCCATAACGAGAAGTCTCCAGCCGTAGTCAGCCTTGAGACCGCTCGGATGGAATTCGGGGTAAAGTTTTTCGTCGTAGGTCTCCTGGAAGCAGATGTATGTTCCGATCTTCTCCTTCTTCAGAAGTTTGAAGTTGTCCTCGCTCTGAGGTGCGATTTCAACGTTGATCCTGCGAACGGTGTTGCCGTTCCAGCTTGTTTCATAAACTTTTCTGATCGAGTGAGCGTAGTATTCGACATCTGTCGCTCTCGCTTCGCCACCGATGACGAGAAGTCTTTTGTGCCCCATTTTGAGAAGCGATCTCGTTTCGTCCTGGATCTGCTCGTCGGTGAGGACCGAACGTTTCAGAGCTGTGTTGTCCTTTCTGAACGAGCAGTAAACGCAGTTGTTCGTGCAGACGTTGCCGAGATAAAGCGGAGCGAAAAGAACGATCCTCTTTCCGTAGATGATTTCCTTTGCCTTTCCGGCTGCTTCGAAAACCTTGTTGCGCTGTTTTTCGTCCTTGATGTTGAGGAGAACAGCAGCGTCCTTGAGATCGAGACCCTTGAGCTGCATTGCGCGGTTGAGCACTTCGTCAACCTGGCTGTCCGTTACTTTCTGGTCGATAAGACCGTAAAGTTTTTCGCGATCGATAAAGATCTTTTCAGTGTTCAGTGATTTCATTTTTTTCGCCTCCTTCTGTTTCTGTGTACTTGCTCAGAACTGATTTGACTTCAAGTCCCTTGATTTTTCCGATTTTTCCGGTGAGGGAACCGATTCTGTCTGTTGTTCCGCAGATTATAAGTGAAATTATGCTGACGGCCTGCGGCCCGGCTTTAAGCCCCATCCGCCCGCAAATGATGTCGCAGTGGGACGACAGGATGGCGTTTAATTCAGTTACATGGCATTTGTCGCGGATAATAATCAGAACGGAACCGATTCTCTTCTCCATCAGAGCCCCTCCGGATCAGTTGAGCAAAAAATAAAATCCTCGACAGCGGAAAATCCGGTGTCTCAGATCAAGCGAGACGATGGTACGCAAAAAAAAGAAGGTGTCAAAGGAAATTTTTAAAGCGGCTCTCCAGTGAGCTTTCCATCCCGGCAGGAGAGCTTTACGTGCAGAAGCGACCTCTTCTCGAACTCACCCCGAACTTCGATATCCTGATAGGTGGATGTTGTTGCGCGGCAGATGGAGTTGCCGGTTTTTTCTTCAACGACAGCCTCGTCGGTCCTGCCGTCAAGTGATTTTTTGAATTCAGCCTCCTTTTTTGCGAAAAGTTCGCGCAGAAGCCTGGCGCGCTCCCTCTTTTCGGCATACGGGACGCCTGATTCTTTCTCGAGAACGGCTGCCGGAGTCCCTTCCCGCGGAGAAAAGGGAAAAACGTGGCCGTAGGCGAAGGGAAGGGAACCGATAAAGCGCAGTGTTTCCTCGAAATCGCGCTCGGTTTCTGTCGGAAAGCCTGCTATTATGTCTGTGCCGAATGCCGGCAGCTCTTTGTAAATATTTGCTAATTTTTCAATACTTTTTGCAAAGTCAGAACATTTGTACGGGCGGTTCATCGCCTTTAAAACCGGATCGGATCCGCTTTGGAGCGGTATGTGCCAGTGCGGAAGGATCAGACCCTCCTCAGCCTGCCTGAAGATCCTTTCGTCGATTTCAGGAGATTCCAGCGAGCCGAGGCGGACTCTTCCTACGATACTGTGCGCCGCTTCGATAACGTCGGCCAGCGTCGTGCCGTCAGCAAGGTCTCTGCCGTACTTTCCGATATGAATGCCTGTCAGGACGACCTCATGAAAGCCCTCTTCTGCGATTTTTTGAAGAAGTTCCTCGATTTTCGGGAGCGGAACGCTGTTCAAAGGACCTCTTACGTACGGGATCACGCAGTAGGAGCAGAACTGGTCGCAGCCGCTCTGGATCTTGATGAATGGACGGCTCCTCGTAAAAAAGGCGTCGTATCTCAGCTCTCCGGCATTCAGAAGACGCGCTACTTCGGCGATCGTCGGAACATATTCCGCGTTCCCGATTTTTTCACACCCCTTTTTTCTGACGAAACAGCCCGTAACGATGACTCTGCCGCGTTTTACGAAGCGCCGGATCATGTTTCTGACCTGGGCTTCGGCGGTCGCAGTGACGGTGCATCCGTTGATTATAAAGATGTCCGCATCGTCGTCGCAGGAGACGATCTCGACATTATTGAGAGAACTCTTCAGCTGGTCTGTTTCAAAGAGGTTTACCTTGCAGCCGAAGGTGTAAAAAGCGATCTTCAGCGGTTTCTGTCCGCAAAAACTGTTCATGCAGCACCTAAAAAAACGGGGCACCGAAGTGCCCCATTGAAAAACGGTTTCAGCTGAAATTACTTGTCGTTTTCAGCAGCCTTGAATGCATCGCCGAGTGAGCCGAGCTTCTCAGGGACTTTCTCGAGAACAGGTGCGTCTTCATCTGCTTCCGGTGTCGCGGAATCTTCTGTCTCTTCGGTGTTGCCCTTGATGCTCAGGGAAACCTTTCTGTCGGCATCGGAGATCGATTTGATCGTGACCTCGAGCTTGTCGCCCGGTTTGTACTCCCTGCCCTCTTCAAGTTCGGATTTGTGGACAAGACCTTCGATGATGTCGAAAACCTTTACGAAAACGCCGAACTCTGCAACTCTGGCAACCTCGACCTCGATCTTATCGCCTGCGTTGTGCTGATCCTTGAACATCTTCCACGGATCCTCTGTAAGCTGCTTGATGCCGAGAGAGAATCTCTGTTTGTCGGAGTCGATATTGAGGACGATAGCTTCGATTTCGTCGCCCTTTTTGTAGTACTCTGACGGGTGTTTCAGTTTTCTGTCCCAGGTGATGTCGGAGGTTCTGACGAGACCGTCGATACCCTCTTCAACGCCGACAAAAAGACCGAAATTGGTGATATTGCGGATCGTGCCCTTTACAACTGTTCCGACCGGATACTTGTCCTGAAGAAGTTCCCACGGATTCGGTTCGATCTGCTTCATGCCGAGCGAGATCCTTCTGTTCTCGACGTCGATTTCAAGGATCTTGACCTCGACTTCATCGCCGATTGCAACCATTTTGCCGGGATGTTTGACTCTTCTTGTCCAGGACATTTCAGAGATGTGGATAAGACCCTCAACGCCTTTTTCGAGCTCGACGAANNTCAAGAGAAACGACAACGCCTTTGACGGTCTTGCCAGCCGGATACTTCTCGGCAGCGTGGATCCACGGATCCTCGGTGATCTGTTTTACGCCGAGGCTTACTCTCTCGGAATCCTTATCATATTTAAGAACTTTTACATCGACTTCATCGCCGATTTTGAAAAGCTCTGACGGATGGTTGACTCTTCCCCAGGACATATCGGTGATGTGAAGGAGACCGTCGATCCCGCCGAGATCAACAAATACGCCGTAGTAGGTGATATTTTTGATGAGACCCTTGACGATAGCGCCTTCCTGGAGCTTCTCGAGTGTCGTATTTTTCAGAACTTCTCTCTCTTTTTCAAGGAGATCACGTCTGGAAATAACGATGTTGCCTTTCTTCTTGTCGAACTTGATGACCTTGAAATCAAAATCCTTGCCGATGAGATCGTCAACGTTTTTGATAGGTCTGAGTGCAACCTGCGAATTCGGAAGGAATGCCTTTACGCCGATGTCGACAGCAAGACCGCCGTTGACCTTCGCAACGATCGTGCCGTGAACGAGCTCGCCTGTTTCGTAAGCTCTTTCGACAACTTCCCAGATTTTGATCGCGGCTGCCTTTTCCTTCGAAAGGGCAATGTTGCCTTTGTCATCTGTCCAGCCGACAACGACTACATCGATCTTGTCGCCCGGCTTAAGATTTGCGAGTTCTTCCGGAGTGAACTCACTTGCGTGGATGATTCCGTCGCTTTTCCCGCCTGCCTCAACGAGAACGAAATCCTTTCTGACTGCGTTGACGGTACCTTTGCGAATCTCGTCCTGAGAAATCGCCATTGTCGGGAACTCATCCAACATTGCAGCAAAATCAGCATACTTTTCATCATGCTCAGCAAATTTGCTTTTGTTTTCTACCATTCAAAAATCCTCCTAAAAGTAGTGTTGCCGAAGCATAGACTCCGACACGGTGGGCGAGTATAGGGAAGTTTATCGTCATGTCAATAAAAATTGACTTAATGTGCGTTTTTCCTATATATGGGCGAGTTTGATTGAACTGGTTATTTTTGGAGGCAACTTTGAAAAGTTTCAAAATCGTATTGTCACTTATGGTTATGCTTATGACACTTGCCGCATTCGCAGAGGAGGTCGCAGTCTTCCCGCTTACTGCCGAGAAAGAGAGCGATGCCCGCGCAGCAAAGGATATCGATGAGTCGATCGAGGCTGTTTTCGGCGATTTTAAAGGTGTCGATGCCGTCGGTGCTGCTGATATTCTCAGCAAAAAGGCGGTCCGTGAGGCTTCAAAATGTGCTGGAGACCTCAACTGCCAGAAGAAATTGGCTGAAAAGTCCAAGAAAAAGGCAGATTTTTACATTTTTACAAAGATGAAGATCGTCAAAAAGACAGGCAAAACGATTGTCGACACATATCTTTTCGACAGCTCTTTCGGCGGTCTTGAAAAGAAAAACATAAAATTTGACGGCGGCGACTCCTCAGAGGATATCGCAGACGGTCTGGTCGAGGCTTGGAACAAGATGATCAAGCCGCATCTCGGCGCCGAAAAACCTGAAGAAGAGCCTGAGGAAGAGGCTCCGAAACCCGTCGTAAAGAAGAGTTCCAAGAATGTCACCGCAGCTATAGTTGCGGCTCTTGAAGCCTATGCAGATGGCGATCTAAAGGCAGCCGAAAAGAATCTCGCCGATGTCGCTTCCGACGATGTGACGGCAAAGGAACTTATGAACAATATCAAGGATATCTCGAAGTTTATGGACCGCGGGAACGCTGCTGTAAAGACGGCCAACTACGACGAGGCGATCCAGCTCATCGCAAAGGCTGAAAAGCTTGACGAAAAGGTCCGCGAGCTCGGTGCAAACTCAAAGTACCGCGTTTACAAAAAGGATACTGTCGAGAGAGTGATCTATGCCGATCCTTCCGCAAAGGACGAAAAGGCGATAAAAACCATCCACTCGAAGTTCGACAAGCAGCGCGAAAAGCTCAGAAAGGAGAAACTTGCGGCGACATCCGAAGCTGACAAGTGGCTCAACGACAGGATCATCGAGAGAGAGGCGAAGCTCAAGAAATTCGACGAAGACAACGCAGCCGCAAAGAAGCAGAGAGATGCAGAGTACGCCGAGCTTGCAAAGAAGATCAAGGAGATGAAGTATCAGTGGGAAAAGGACGACACCGAGCTTGAGCAGAAGATCGTCGAGCTTGAAAACAAGCTTACGCTTTACGAGCAGAGAGAAAAGGGTGTCACGAAAGGTTCCAATGTCCTCTCTCTTCAATATGAAAAGGAGATGAAGAAAGAGCTTGACGCTACCGACAAGAAATACGGCGACATGCTTAAAAAGATGAAGGAAGAGAAAGAGGCTATTTATAAAAAACAGAATGACGAACTCGAAGCCGGCAACAAGAAGACGGAAGCCGCTGTAGCTGCTCTCGAGGCCAAGAAAAAGGCTAACGAAGAGAAGATCGCCGAGATCGACAAGAAGCTCACAAGCGAGCAGGAGCAGTTCGACGAGAACGAAAAGAAGCAGATGAGCGGAAACGAGGAAGTCAAGATGAAAAACGAGGATGAGGACAGAAAATACAAGGTCGAGGTCGAAAAGGAGTACCAGGCTAAATTTGATGAACTCAACAAAAAGCTTCAGGATTTCGATGCTCAGGAATCGGCGAAACAGGAGGATATGAAGAAATACGACGCCGCTACGGAAGAGTATATGTTCAAAAACGCCGAGACGATGTCTAAGTTCCAGGAGGATGTCGAGAAGGAGAGAGCGGCCGTCGAGACAGAGTGCAACACCAAAAGAACGGCTGCACAGGCTGACGCAGAGAAGTCCTTTGCAAGCGAACTCGAGGGAATGAACAAGGAAAAGGCTGACATCGAGGCCAAGATCGCAGAGGGCGAGACCCCGGCTCTCAAGAAGCAGCTTGCGGCTGTCGAGAAGAAAATTTCGAAGCACGAAGGCGGAAAGGATGCCTTTATTGCCAAGCAGCTTGCAAAGGTCGAGCAGGAGTGCGAAAACAAGAGCATGGCTATCGATATGAAGCTCGCAAAGAAGAGCGACGAGCTCAACAAGGACAATACAAAGTTCCAGAAGGCGCAGGAGGCGGAGAAGAAGAAAGCTCAGCAGGAGTTCAAGGAGTTCCAGAAGAGAAAAGCTGCGTTCAAGAAGAATATCGACAGCCAGATCGCGGCGGCTCAGAAGGAGAGAGACCGCAAGCTCGAGGCAAGAGAGAAAGAGAGAGGAAGACTTTCCGATTCATGGAATTCTGATGCTGCCAAGAGACAAAAGGAGCTCGAGAACAAACAGAGAGCAGACAAATCTCAGAAAGACCGCCTGGTCAAGGAAAACGAAAAACTTGATGACCAGATCGCGGTAACAAACGCAAAATGGGCCGACAGGAGCGAAGATCTCAAGGTCAAATTCCAGGAGAGCAACCAGAAGTATGAAAAGACCTGGAACGAGAAGTATGAGAAGACTGAGAACGAGTACAAAGAGAAAAAGGAAGAGATAGAGAACAAATACGCTGCTAAACAGGTTGCGGACAAAGACGCCCAGAAGGCTCAGAAGGAGAGCTGGGAAGAGGAGGTCCTCCGTCTGAACACAGAAAAAGACAAGAGAAAAGAGGAGAGGACCGCTATCCTTAAGGAAGAGCAGGAAAAGTGGGCTGAAAAAGAGGCTAAATGGAAAGAAGAGACTCAGCAGAGAAAAGAGGAGAAGGCTGAGTTCCAGAAGGATCTGAAGAAGCTCAGCGCAGACGACAAGAAAGAGGCTGCTGCGAAGAAAAAAGAGGCTGAGCGTAATTACGAAGAGGCTGTCAAGGGTATCGACGAGAAGGAGATGGAGCAGATCCGCGTCAGATTCAAAGAGGAGTACAAGGTTACAAAGTCGAGAGAGGTCGTTGACGTCAAGACTTCAGAGAAGCTTGCGACGCTGAAGGCTGACGCTTTCGCGAAGAACGGAAACAAGAAACTTCAGGACAGAGACCTCCTTGCTGCGAGAAGCGCGTTTGCCGAGGCTCTCAGGATCGACAGAAACAACAAAAACGGTCTCGACGGAATGAAATCGATCGATACGATGGCCAAGTCGATGTACTGGGAGGCTTACGGAATGAGAGAATCCAACAAGGCTAAGGCTAAACAGATTTTCGAGCTTCTCACCAAAACGCTTATGCCGTCGAACGAATTTTTCATCAAATCGATTACAGCTCTCGAAGAGCTTCAGTAGTTAACGTATCTAAACCGGTGTTCTCTTTCTTCCGAGGTCGGATTTCGCCGAAGCCGGCGAGGAGGTTTTTATGAAGTCCAGACTTACCCACTTGCCGGTACAAGACATCGAGTTCCAGCCGGATTTTGCTGCCGATTTTATCTCCGAGTTCATAAAGGCCTGCGAAAAGGGCAAGAGCGGCAGAGATATCTATCACAGCTGGAAGGTCTGCATTCTGACCTACATGATCGGCAAAAAGATGGGGCTCAGCGATTTCGAGCAGCGGGAGCTCTTTTTCGCTTCGCTGCTGCACGATATCGGCGGAGTTATGGTCGGCGGCCATGTCGTTGAAAAGCTGACTCAGGTGCCGGATGTCTACGGTCAGAAAAATGATTTCCTGATCTTCGCGCATCCCTACAGGAGCCAGACGATCATGCGTTCTTTCCCGACCTTCAGGCATGTGAGCAAAATCATAGGCGCTCACCATGAGTTCTACGACGGAAGCGGTTTCCCGTCGGGGCTCAAGGGCGAAGAGATCCCTCTGGCGGCCAGGATGATCCGGCTGGCAGACACTGTCGACGTCACGATGAAGCTGCATCACATCGACGACATCAGCGAGCTGCTGCAGTTCCTCCATTTCTCTGTCGGCGAGGAGTTCGATCCGACTGTTTTCGAGGCCTTCAGAGAGCTTGTCCTCAACGCTTCCCTGCTCGACAAGGTGAAGGACAGTGCCGAAATAGAGCGGAATATGAAAAATATTAAGGGTGAAATGAAAGATACATATTATTTTGCTTCGCCCGATACTTTGAACCGCTTTTTCCGCATGATTTCGATCGTTACGGACAACCTGACCTCGCCTTCAAGCCTTCATTCGCTCCAGGTTTCAGACACAGCTGTCCAGATTGCTGGGCTGATGAAGCAGCCCGATACCGAAATGATGACCATACGGTGGGCCGGCTTCCTGCACGACATCGGCAAGCTGGTTGTCGACCGCTCGGTCTATTTCAAGAAGGAGAAGCTTACCGATGAGGAGTGGGGGCAGATCCGTGCGCATCCTCAGCTGACATACGACATTCTGAACTGCGTGAACGGGATGGACAAAATAGCCTTTTACGCGCTCTATCATCACGAAAATTTTGACGGAAGCGGCTATCCTGAGCATCTCAAGGGCTCCAAGATCCCTCTCGGTGCAAGGATCCTGCATGTCGCGGATGCGTTCGAGGCTATGACGTCGAACCGCGTCCATCAGCGTAAAAAGGACTGGCAGGATGCCCTTGACGAGCTGAAGAAAAACCGCGGGACCCAGTTCGATCCCGAAATCGTTGACGCTTTTGTCAGAGAGTTCGGTTAGCACGCCATGCTGAAAGATTGGCAAAAGAGGGGAATTCTCTGTTTTATCTTTCTGTTTCTGGTAATATTTTTAAGGGTTTATGTTGAAACGGCGCTGATGGCGAAAAGGCCGTTTTTCGGTTATTATGTTTTTTTTCACCACTTCTGCTGGTTTCTTTTCGTCTTTTTCTGGTTTGCCTTCTGTGCAAGGGCGATACTCAAAATCCCGATAGAAAAGATCCCTCTGCTGGCACTTTTCAGTCCGGTTGTCTTCGCACCTGTCGCCGAGGCTCTGATAAAGGGCGAGAATCTTCGTCTTCAGTATCTGAGCGGCAGTTTCCGGGGTATCCTCTTTGACATGGTGACTTTTTTCAGGTTCAGTCAGAATGACAGCTATTTTTTCGGCGAAATGCTGTTTCTCTGCGCGATTTTCGTCAATTTGAGCTACATCGTCTCAGGAAGCGTCTGGCGTACGGTTTTAAACCTGATCTGTGGTTTTTTCGGAGCTATGATACTTGCCGGAGTCCACTATTTCGGCGTAGCGCAGAATACAAAGGCGGTCTGGCATATCGCGAGCTGCTTCAAGAACCACATCTTTCTCTATTTTGTATATTTTTCGGCCCTGATCGTTGCGTTCAGCCTTCTGTTCCTGCCTGAACTTGCCGGATTTATTAAGAAAAAAACCAAATACTGTCTTTTGCTTTCAGCTGCTGCGCTTCTGCTTGAGGCTTTGTTCATGATTCTCCGCATCCGTTTTTCGGGATCATGTTCGTTTCACCCGGCCGATCTTCTTGTGACGCTTCTGCCTATGCTCGCGCTTGTCTTTTCTGCAGCGGTTCTGGCAAAAAGAGAGAACAGTGGTCCTCTCCTGGGCCGTTTTTTCCCGATTTTTTTCGGAATCATCTCGATTTGCGAAATTGTGGGTGCCTTTACCTCAAAATAACAAGAAAAAATTGCATTAAAATTCAAATGTATTAAGTGAAACCCTGAATTAAAATTTGGATATTATGGTCCAAAGAACTATGCGCGGAGGGTAACAACTTGAATTTGAAAACATTTAAAATCGGCGGCATTCATCCGCCGGAAAACAAAATCAGCGCGGGTAATCCTATCGTGGCAGTCGAGCTGCCGAAAAGGGTTACGATTCCTCTTTCCCAGCACATCGGCGCTCCTGCAGTCCCGGTTGTCAAGAAAGGCGACAAGGTAAAGGTCGGCACATTGATCGGAAGGGGAGAGGCCTTTATTTCGGCGAACATCCATTCGTCGGTCAGCGGTACCGTTTTTTCAGTCGACACGATCACCGATCTCGCGGGCTTCCAGTCAAATGTCGTTACCATCGATGTCGAGGGCGACGAGTGGGAGGAGAGCATCATCAACCGCAGCGAGGTTATTCGTGAGGTCAAGGCCACGCCTGAAGAGATCGTCGCGGCGATCAAGGAGGCCGGCATCGTCGGAATGGGCGGCGCATGCTTCCCGACACATGTCAAGTACATGATCCCTAACGGCAAAAAGGCCGATACGCTTATCATCAACGGCGTCGAGTGTGAACCGTACCTCACTGCAGACCACCGGCTGATGCTGGAGCACGCGGAGGAGATCCTGGTCGGTGTCGATATCATGCGGCGGGCGCTCAACAGCGAACGTGCGGTCATCGGTATCGAGGCGAACAAACCTGACGCGATCGAAAAGATGACAAAAGTTGCCGCGACTTTCAGCGGGATCGTCGTCCAGCCCCTTCAGATGAAGTATCCGCAGGGCGCCGAGAAGCAGCTGATCAAGGCGATCGCCAACCGCGAGGTCCCGTCCGGCAAGCTTCCTCTGGATGTCGGCTGTGTTGTCGACAATGTCGGAACGGCAATGGCGATATACGAGGCGGTACAAAAGCATAAACCGCTCTTCGAGCGTGTCGTCACGGTGACCGGCAAGCATCTTGCCAGCCCGTCTAACTTCCTCGTCAGGACCGGCGTCAGTGTCGAGTATCTGATAGAAAAGTGCGGCGGGATCCCCGAGGGAACGGGCAAAATCATCTCCGGCGGTCCGATGATGGGGAAGGCTGTCGTCAGGACGGATATCCCTGTCGTCAAGGGTACGAGCGGTGTCCTGCTGCTTGACGAAAGCGAATCCCGCAGGAAGCCTCAGAGCAACTGCATCCGCTGCGGAAAGTGCGTTTCGGTCTGCCCGATGGGGCTTGAGCCATACCTGATCGAGAAGCTCTCCGAGAAGTCACGCTGGGCTGAACTCGAGGAGATAAACGCTGCCGACTGTATCGAGTGCGGAAGCTGCAGCTACACCTGTCCGAGCGCTCTGCCGCTCCTCGACATGATTCGTCTCGCAAAGGCGAACGTCATGCGGATCAGGCGCGAACGGGCAAAAAAATGATGGAAAAAAACAATTTCAGAGGTCGAAAATGAACAAGTATATCGTTTCACTTTCTCCGCATGAAAAGGGGACCTTCACGACCAGCAAAATCATGTACGGCGTCTGCATCGCGCTGGCTCCGGCACTGATTTCCGCGCTTTACAACTTCGGTGTCCGCGCACTCGCTGTCATCGTCGTCGCGCTGGTTTCGTGCATCGGGACAGAGTTCCTGATCCAGAAATTCCTCCTGAAATGCGAGGTTACGGCATTTGACGGCTCGGCGGCTGTCACAGGGCTTCTGCTGGCCTTCAACCTTCCGAGTTCGATCCCGCTCTGGCAGGTCGTTGTCGGCTCGCTTGTCGCGATCGGCGTCGCGAAGATGGTCTTCGGCGGGCTCGGCAAAAATCCGTTCAACCCGGCGCTTGTAGGCAGAGGATTCATGCTGATGAGCTTCCCCGTCACGATGACCTCGTGGCCGGATCCGGCTGCCAACGGATTCATGACATGGGATGCCGTTACGGCGGCTACTCCGCTCAATCTGATCAAATCCGGAGCCATCGACAGGCTTCCCGAGCTCTGGCAGCTCTTCTTCGGAAATGTCGGCGGATCTCTCGGTGAAACAAGCGCGATTGCGATAATTCTGGGCGGGATCTACCTGATCTACAAAAAAATCATCACCTGGCACATTCCATTCTTTTTCCTTGCGACGATCTTTGTCTTCACAGGGATCATGTGGCTCGTCAACCCGTCAGCTTACGTCAATCCGCTCTACCATATCCTCTCCGGCGGCGTCATGCTCGGCGGCTTCTTCATGCTGACCGACATGGTCACAAGCCCGATGTGCGTGAAGGGGCAGATCCTCTTCGCTGTCGGCGCCGGCATAATCTGCACATGCATCAGGATCTGGGGAGCCTACCCCGAGGGCTGCATGTTCTCGATCCTCATCATGAACGCGTTTGTTCCGCTTATCGATAAATACATCAAGCCGAAGAGATTCGGCAGCGAGGTGAACTATGTCGGATAAGAAAAAGCTTGAAAGCACATTTTTGAACATGTTCATCGTTCTGACAGTCATCTCTCTGGTCAGCGCCTTCGCGATCGGTCTGGCGTTTTTCCTTACCAACGATCAGGCAGAAAAGGTGAAAAAGGATAAATTCGATAACGCGGTCAAGAGCGTTGTCCCCGATTTTGACGAACTCGAGGCTAAGCGCGAGATCGAAATAGACGGTGACAAGCTTGCGCTTTACCGTGCGAAAAAGGGCGGCGCGGTTGTCGGAACGGCGGTCGAAACCATCTCCCACAAAGGCTTCGGCGGCGATGTCCTGCTTCTTGTCGGTTTCGACGGAAACGGCAACATTCACAACTCGTCGATCCTCTCGATCAAGGAGACTCCCGGGCTCGGCAGCAACATGGACACGCCGAAATTCAAGGATCAGATCAACGGCAAAAACCCCGACAGCTTCAAGCTCAAAGTCAAAAAGGACGGTGGCGATATCGATGCTATAACGGCTGCGACGATCTCGTCCAGAGCCTTTTCCGACGCGGTAAGCAAGGCGGTCAGGGCTTACAAATCGGCTTCGGCGCAGTAGGAGGGAAAGATGAGTGTTTTGAAGGAATTTACAAAGGGCTTCATCAAGGAAAACCCGACATTTGTTCTGCTTCTCGGAATGTGTCCGACCCTCGGAACGACGACCAGCGCGATCAACGGCATGAGCATGGGACTTGCAGCAACGGTGGTCCTTATTTGCTCCAACGCCGTAATTTCACTGCTGAAAAACGTGATCCCCGACAAAGTCAGGATTCCTGCGTTTATCGTTGTGATCGCAAGCTTCGTAACCGTTGTCGACCTGGTTATGCAGGCCTATCTGCCCGATCTTTACGCGACACTCGGTCTCTTCATACCGCTTATCGTCGTAAACTGCATCATCCTCGGACGTGCTGAGGCTTTTGCCTCCAAAAACGGGGTCCTGCCTTCGATCGCGGACGGCTGCGGAATCGGTCTCGGTTTCACGATGTCGCTTACGATCCTCGGCGCGATCAGAGAGATCCTCGGTTCAGGCAGCATCTTCAACTTCAAGCTTATCCCTGAAGATGCCAACGGGATCCTGCTCTTCGTCATGCCCCCCGGAGCGTTTCTGGCTCTCGGCCTGATGATCGCCCTTGTCAACCACATCAAAAACAGAAAAAAAGCTGCTGCATAGGAGGGGAAAATGGAATATGTACTTGTCTTTATCAGCGCTATTCTCGTAAACAACATCGTCCTGGCGCAGTTTTTGGGTATCTGCCCCTTCCTCGGTGTCTCGAACAAGATCTCGACTTCGGTCGGGATGAGCGCCGCGCTGCTCTTTGTCATGACGCTTGCAACAACCGTGACCTGGCTGCTTTTCACCTTTGTTCTCGTGCCGATGCATATCGAGTTCATGCAGACGGTAGCCTATATCCTGGTTATCGCTGCACTTGTTCAAATGGTTGAAATCGTTTTGAAAAAAGTCAATCAGTCGCTTTATCAGGCACTCGGAGTCTTTCTTCCGCTGATTACCACGAACTGCGCCGTTCTGGGTATCGCGATCCTCGTTATCCAGAAAAATTACGGCCTTCTTCAGAGCGTGACCTTCACGATCGCGACTGCTATAGGCTTCTTCCTTGCGCTCGTCATCTTCGCCGGGATCCGTGAACGCCTTGAGCTTTACGAAACTCCCAAGGCCATGAAGGGCGCACCTCTTGCACTTGTCACGGCGGGTCTTCTTTCACTTGCTTTCATGGGTTTTGCCGGTCTGGTCAACGCTCCGTGGTAGATTGCCGGAGCGCGCTAGGCTCGCCCACCCGCAAACTCTTGCATTTCTCAAAACATCTTGAGTTTTATGAAATTTCCTCTCGCATTTATAAAAAATTGAGTATAATACAGTATATAACTGTTTTGTGAAATGGAGGCAAAAATGAGCTTCGATGTTTTCGAAAAAGCGTTGAGCGCACTCACGACAGAGCAACAGGCTATTGTTTACAATTTAGTTGTTTCACTCGGGAACATGAATGAAAACAGACATAAAGAAAAAATTGGAATGTCTGAAGAAGAGACGATGAGGTTGTTCAACGATCTCTCTGGCTGTATCAAAAGCGAAACGCAGATTGATGCTCGCAAGGAGACGGTTTGCAGATGAAGTGTGCTGAGAAAGCCGATCTTGATTACATCGTTACCGAAAATCTCAAGGATTTCAAAAACTCCAAAATTCCGGCAATCAGTATTGATGAAGTACTGAAAAAACTTTGAAAATTATATGCGAAAAATCGTTGTTTTCTTTATTGTTTTTGCTTCCGTCTTAGCTGTTGTATCGGCTCTTTTTTTATGCATTGAAACACTCGGAAATTTGTAAAATAATGCATTGAGGCATGTGTTTTCTGTGTAAAATAATGCAGTGGAATATACGCAAAACCGCTGATTACAATTCCTAAAAACTTGTTACGGCAGGTATTCCCACACTTGTGTTTTTAGGATTTAAGATCTTCCAATTTCGGTAGTATATTCAAGAGCTTTTTGTTCCAAAAGCAAAAAATCGTTACAGCGTTTAGCGAGTGGTGTGAAATCACCGTTTTTAATTTTATATTGGTAAATTTTTTCAGCATTTTCACATATTTTTTGTTCCATGGATGTGATTGCACGGTATTCCCTCTGTAAAAGGGCTTTGTATTTTTGATCCAGGACTGTTTTGATATCGAAATTCACTATTTGTGACTGAGGAGCAGGAAACATGTTATTCAGATTTATAACTGCCAGGTGCTTTATTTTTATCAAATCCAAGCCTTCGGGCATAAATTTATGCTTTGTTTTGAACGAGGAGAGCGGCGCAAAATAGTTCTGATTATGTACTTCAAGCACAATTCCTATATATTTGCGTTCGTTTTGCTGATTCGGTTTTTTATTACGGAACAAATGCGGGATGAACGAATTGAGATAGTCGATATAATCCGGATTGATTTCGTATATTCTTAAAGTTCCCATAATGCTTTGTTAAAAAAAAAGAAGCGGCTGCAATTTCTTGCGCCGCTTGTTACGTTTACATTCTTGATTTAAGACCAAGAGTAGTCACGTATAAATACTCTTTAGGGTAGAGCGTTACCACTAGGGATATATTAGACATCTGTTTTAAAAAGTCAACTCCAAATTTGTTTTTCTTGTAGTAAATTAAAATGTTACTAAAAATATTACGAATTATCAATATATTGTTATCTCCGCAGGTCTTCTTTCACTTGCGTTCATGGGTTCACAGGACTCATCGCAGTACCGTGGTAGATTGCCAAAGCGAGGTCTGCTACCCGCAAACTCTTGCATTTTTCTCAAATTTCCCTAAAACATCCCGTTTTTGATTGTTTTATTTGGAAAGCGCAATGATCCGTCAACAGTCAACAGTCAACAGTCAACAGTCAACAGTCAACAGTCAACAGTCAACAGTCAACAGTCAACAGTCAAAATAGCATACCGGTTTTTTCTTCGAAAGTCAAGAAAAAACTCAATAATTTTCAACAATTATCTTGTCTTTGCAAATCGTTTTATTAAGTTTCAGGAGGGAAAAATGAAGAAAGTTTTTGTTTTTATGTTATTATCACTGTTTGCTGCAACAATTTTTGCAAGAGGCGAATTCAATGAAACTACAATCAAAGGCGAACTCAGAAAACCTGGTGTAAAACTAGTTGCAGTCGATTTTTACATGACTGGTTGCGAACCGTGTGATGCGGCAATACCTGTTTGGAAAAAACTTAAACAGGAATATGGAGATGCACTCAAACTCATAGTTGTCGCACCTCAGCGCGACGACGGAAGTTGTAACGTAAAAGACTGGCACCCTGACAAAATTATATGCGACAACGAACAGGAAATAGCCGAAGTCTGGGGCGTAAAAGACTTCCCGCAGGCATTTCTTTACAGTTGGCATAATAATGATCCGCTTGTTAAACTTGGTCATGTAAAAGATGTCGAAAAAGCGATAAAGGAATACTTCAAAGCCATTCCGAGAGTCGCTCTTGACACCGATGAAAATTGCCAGAGTCTGGTTCCGATGGTTGAAGAGGCTTTGATCACTAATTCGAAAATAGAAGTCATATCCAGCGAAGCTGACCGCGAACAGCTTATGGAACTCAGAAAGGAAAGCCACAAACTTAAATATGACGAAGACTCTAGATGCCAGCTCGGCAAAGAAATCAGTGCGAACTCAATACTTAAAATTACAAAACAGAAAAATACCCTGAGCCTCAAACTTTCATCTGCGGAAAAAAGCTGCACCATGGCGGTAGCTACGAAAGTCCTGAGTGGCGAAAATGATAAGCTGAAAACTGAAATCGCCGGCGCTGTTTATGACCTGCTTTCTCAGATGTTCGGCGAGATCACTACACCCGGTGACAAAGTGAAAGTAGTAGCCGCACCTAAATCCTACGACAAATTCCAAGACAATCAGGCGTGCGCTCAGGCAAGAATCGATTCAACAATCGAATCTTGGGAAGAGTATCTCGACAGCTTCCCGACCAAGGGAATTTGCATTGACGAGGCAAAAACAAATATAAAAAATATGAAAAACAAACCAAGCAACTGGTCAAAAAAAGCTCCGGAAAAAATGACGCACAAAGCAGCGGAAAAATACTGCAAAAATCTGGTGGAAGACGGTCACGACGATTGGAGACTGCCGAACATAAGCGATTACCGCGAAATCGCCATCAATTGTCCTAAAATTGAACCACAAGGAGAATGTCCGATAAAGAAAAGTTGGCGTTCCGTTTTTTCATGGTCAGCCGACAAATGTGTTTGCAAAGTGGGTGCCCACAGCGGTCTTGGCGATTCCGATGTACTTTGGACTTCCAGTGGCGTTCCTATGACCTGGGGTCAGCACAAATGGGCCTTCTATTCATCTGAAGGCGTATCAACAGCAGTTAAGGAGCTCTCTCTTTCCGTCCGCTGTATCAGAGACGAGAAAAAGAAATAACTTGTAATTTTGCCGGAATCAGGGAGCGCCTTGAGCTTTACGAAACTCACAAGGCTATGAAGGGCGCACCTGTTGCACAGCTCTCCGCTGGTCGTTTCACACTTGCTTTCATGGGTTTTGCCGGACTCATCGCAGTGCCGTGGTAAACGGAAAATCATCCGTTATTTGCAAGTTAAACCGTAAACTTTTTACAAAATCACAAAATTTACCGCTTTAAACTGCGAATAACGCTATTTCGCACTTCTGATTTTTGACAAAAGTGCAGCTTTTGCATCTCAATTTTAAACAAGGTGTAAATTTTGCACTTTGTATCTTGACAAAGGTGCAAGTTAGAGTATTTTTCCTGTGCGAGGTGGTGAAATGGGAAACTCATTGAAAGAACTCCGGCTGAAAAGTCGTATGACTCAGAAAGATGCGGCTGATTATCTGAAAGTATCGCTTCGGACATACAAAACTTACGAAAATGATCCGGAAAAAGTTTCTTCAATCAAATATGCCTACATGGTTGAGCAGTTGCAAAAGCTTGTTTTTGTTGATGAAACTCATGGCATTTTGGATATTGAGGCAATTCGTGATGTCTGTCTTGATGTGTTGCCTGAATACGGTGTCAAATATTGCTATTTGTTCGGTTCATACGCCAAAGGTTCGGCTTCGGAGACAAGCGATGTCGATCTTCTAATTTCATCGGAAGTGAGCGGACTTAAATTTTATGGTATCGTTGAAAAGCTTAAAAATGCTTTGAAAAAAAATGTTGATTTGCTCAATGTTCAGCAGCTGAACGGAAACAGCGATCTTCTGAATGAAATCTTGAGATACGGAGTGAAAATATATGGATAACATCAAGAACGATGTATATTACACCGCTAAAATCATTAAAGATATAGACTTTGTCATCAAAAACATGTCGAATATTACGGAAGAAGATTTCAGTAAAAACGAAATTCTTCAGGATTCGATGATGTTCCGTCTGATTCAGATTTCCGAAAACGCCAAAAAACTGAGCGACACATATAAAATGCAGCATGGCGAAATTCCATGGACTGATGTCTACGGACTGCGTAACAAAATCGTTCATGAATACGGTCGTGTGGATTTGGGAATTGTTTACGACACTCTTGTTAATGATATTCCAGAAGTCAGAAAGTTGCTTGCAGAATAATTGCGTTATTTTTATACAAAAACACAAAATTTACCGCTTTAAACTGCGAATAACGCATTTTTCGTGGTCGAAAAATCCGACCTCAAAAATTAGTATTGGTTTCACCGGACTCATCGCAGTGCCGTGGTAAATCCACATTATTGATTCCATTTTTTTGAAACAAGCACAAGAAAAGGGTTCACACCTGCGCTGTAGATGTAATCAAAAAAAACAATTTCCGTGAGCAACTGAAATGCCGGTTCGTCGAGCCATTTTATGCATTCCGAAAGCTGTTCATGCTGCGCTTCCAGATCTTTCCAGTGGACGATTCGTTCGTAGTGCGAGATTCGATTGCGCAGGATACGGATCCTCTCGAAGATTTTCTGCAAATTTTTGACACTTCTCAGGTGTGACGGGCACTTTTTCAAACATGTTTTTATGATGTGGCTTTGGAAAGCCTGCTGGGAATATTTCGCCGTTATTAATGATGTCCAAAATCCGAGCGACAATTCAGCTATAATGCGGTCGTGGGTCGGAATTTTATCTTTTTTCCGTATTTTGCCTTTAGCTTCTTCGACTTTTTTCCTGCTGTTCTCGTCAAGCGACAGCATATCATACCATTTTTCGCCAGCAAAAGAGCTTAAAGCCTTATCGAAAGCGTTCCTTAACGAAACCTCGAAAATATTCAAAGTAACATAAAGTGAACGGCAAAGTTCAATGTTATATAGATATCGTGCCAAGGCAGTTGATTCATCCGCTCTATCCTGTCGGTAGACCGAAAGCCTTGCCGGAGTGAATGTCTTTTCCAGTTTTTCGTAAAAGTTTATATTCATGATTTGCCTCAGTTTTATCTTGATTGTAGAATGTTTTTACATATAATGTTGTTCGTGTGCCGCAGAGATCCTTCTCCTGCTTTTGCAGTGTCAGGGCCTGCGGACTTCTTTTTTTTATTTTCCTTTCTGGTTTTCAAATAGCAATTTTGGAAATATTATATGTTCGAAGCTTGAAAACTCAATTAAAATTTTACAAAATCTAATTGAGGAACATCTTGCATTTTCCACAATTTCCCTTAAAGTGTCACCGTCTTTTTGACAAGAGTTCTTTTAAATGGAAGAAATTAAGTAAATTGCTGAAAACATTCATGTTTTAGGAGAATATTTTGAAACTCATAACTTCTTTTCTGCGCAGGATCGAAAAGCCCGGGCGTTATTTTGCCCCGTTTATCGAGCCTGTAAAGGTGAAAACCGATCCGAACAAGCCGAAGGTTCTGATACTTTTTCCCGATCTTTTCGAGATGGCGCAGAGCCACACGGGGGTGAAGATCCTCTATTCACTCTTTAACCGCCGCGGATTTCTTGTAGATTTCGGTTTTTCGCCGCAGAAGGATGTATTTGAAGAGGCAAAGAAAAGCGGCGGGCTCACTTCGATGATGCACGGGGTGAATTACCGCGATTTCGACATCATTGCGGTTTCGTTCCAGTATCAGCTGCAATACCCCGATTTTCTTAAGATCATGGATATCGCAGGCATTCCGATCCATTCAAAAGATAGAAT
>DBYC01000081.1 GCA_002310035.1 bacterium UBP6_UBA1196 | reverse complement strand
AAGTTCAAAGTCAGCCTGAGAAACATACGCCGCGACGCTATCAGCGATATTCAGAAGGCTCAGAAAGGCAAAGAGATCACTGAAGACGACGAAAAGAAATTCACCGATAAAGTTCAGAAAGACCTCAACGACTACATCAAAAAACTCGAAGACATCACGAAAGCAAAAGAAAAAGAGATCCTCGAAGGCTAGGCTGCGACGGTTTTTCTAATGCGGCTGATATAGCTGACTTTATTTTTTCAGAAAAAATTCTTAAAAAGATTTTTGTAAATATCAGAACTCGAAAACGATTCCGACTTCGAAATTGTTTTTCATCTGGTTGGAAAGATCGAAGCTCTTTTCTCTCCAGAAGTCATTGATTTTCTCAAACTTGTAGCCGAGGAAAAGACAAGTGTTGACTACGCCGTTTTCATTCATTTTTTTGGAAGATGAAGGATCCATCCAGTTGAGTGACAGCATTAGGCCGACTGTTCCGTGAAGTCCGAATGTTCCGCCGTTTTCAGTTGTTTTGTCGCCGTCGCGGACCACCCACGGATAGTAGTCAAGTCCGCCTGCGATATAGGGATAAAGCGGAAAATTGTAAACCGGACGCAGCTTAAGCTCTGCTTTGAGCGGTATGAAGTGCATTGTTGTCCTGTCGGAACTTTGAGTGCCGTCGGAACGCATTGCGCGCCCTTTGAATCTGGTGTAACCGATGCCGCCTATGAATGAGATCCTGATGTATTCGGTCGGAACTGCGAAACCGAAAGTGAGCATCGGAAGCCACCTCAGCTGTGATCCGGCGACATCCTTGAACGGAGTGCCGTTGATTTCCCCGTCGATATTCGGGTAATAAATGAGGTTGGTGAAGCTTGCTTCGCCGTGGATCCGGTTTTCTTTCGCCGAAAGTTCATGAGCCGGAACGGCGATAACGATAACGAATAAAAGTGCCAAAAGTGATTTTCTGCCCGATTTAAAGGCAAAAAATGCAAGTGAAAACAACCATGAAACCATGAAAATTCGTCCTAAAAATGTTGTTAAAAACCAGGCCAGGATTACCAAAGGCATGAGAAGTGTTCTGGAAGCTGCGCGAAGTATGGAAGAATCCTTAATTATTTCAGCAGGATAGCTGCCATATTTATAGTAAGCCGCTATGAATTTCTTTCCGAGTTCGAAATTGGCGAGAACTGAATCGCGGAAGTTGCGTAAAAGTTCGACGCTGGGATGGAAGTAGCTGCCGAAACCTGCCGTTGCGACAAAGCAGAATCCGCCGTCGTCTTTTCCTCCCTGCGATTTGTAATTGCTCCAGAAACCGTAGGTCGAAACTGCCGAAGCGTCGATCGCGACCACAGCTTTTTCATCGCTGTTGCCGGCGATGTCTTCGGCATAGACATCGATCATGTAGTTCCTTGTGTTTTCGCCTTCGTCGTTGTTGATGAATTCGTATCCGTCCTTACCTTTGACGGTAAATTCCCAAATTTGATTGTAACTGTCTGAATCGACTAAAGATTCATATTCAAGAGTCGTTTGAGTCTCGGCATCGCCGCTTTTGAATATTCCGGTTATTTTTGCATAATATTTTCCGATTTTTTCTTTAGCTTTACCGTCTTCCGTGCTTGGCGGAGTGACTCTGATAAGCATTTGCTGGTTGCCGCCTTCGACTTCTATCGCTGAAGGAGCTTTCGGCGGTTTGTTGTCAAAAACTACATGAACGGTTTTTTCTGCATATTCCGGAATTGTAGCCGGATCTTCATTGTCACTGTCATCGTTTTCATCGTCGTCATCGTTGTTTTTGTTCGACGAAGTGTCGAGTTCCACTCTGACTCTCACATTGTAAGTGCCGTCGGCTAGGGATTTGTCATCTGAATTCTCGATATCTCGGAGGTTAAGGATCGCTTTGTAAAGCTCTTCGCCGGAAAGCGCAAGCGAGTTGTCAATGGTCAGAAATCCGCTTTCCGTAACGGTCGTGTCGAATGTCGACGACGCACCGTCAATGTCAATTTGCAGATATGCTTTTTTGACAAGAGACGGTTTAGGCAGGTCGTAGTAGAATTTGAGCGACCCTCCGTAATTCAGATTTGCATGCCCCGGTTCAGTTTCCACATTTGTAAGGTAACTTTCGGCAAAAAGCAGCGGAGTGCACATAAAAAGCAAATAAAATGCGATTTTTTTAATCATTTTTATCCTCGAATATTGTTTCTGCGATTCTTATTGCGTTGTAGGCAGCGCCTTTCCGCACATTGTCGGCGACAATCCATGCCGAAAGGTAGTTTTTGTGCTCACGCCCTTTTCTGAGGCGGCCTATGAAAACCTCGTCGCGCCCCGACGAATCAATGAGGGTGGGGTAGAGCATCTGTTCAATATCGTCCATGAGGACCATTTCCTTGTTTTCTTTGATTTTGCGGTGGATCTCATTGATGCTGCACTCTTTTTCAAGCTCGAACCATGCTGTCTCGGCATGTGAATAGAAAGTCGGAACGCGGACAGTCGTGACATCGATGTCAAGATCGGGTCTCGAAAGGATCTTCCTGGACTCGTTTATCATTTTGACCTCTTCCTCGCAGTAACCGTCATCGTAGAACGGACCGATCTGCGGAATGAGGTTGAAAGCGATCCTCTGCAAAAAAACTTCAGGTTTGACTTCGTGGAATGAGAAAAGCGCAGAAATCTGGGACCTGAGTTCCTCGATTCCTTTTTTGCCGGCGCCGCTTACGCTCTGATAGGTGCTGACGACCATTTTTCTGATACCGAAAAGCTCGTCGACGATTTTTATAAAAGGAACAAGCTGGATCGTCGAGCAGTTGGGATTCGCGATGATTTTTGATTTTGTGGTTTTGAGTATTTCACCGTTTACTTCGGGAACTACGAGCGGGACATCGTCATCCATTCTGAAAGCAGAACTGTTGTCGACAACGATAGCGCCTCTTTCCGCGAAATGTCTGGCAAAGTCAAGAGCAACGCCTGCACCGGCACTGAAAAGAGCAAGGTCGACCGGATGTTTTTCGATTTCCTTTTCGTTTAGAGGAATGACATCGATTTCCCTGTTTTTATAAGTTACCGTGAGGCCGAGCGAATTGTCGCTCGCGAAGGGGAAGAGTTTGTCGATCGGAAAATTTCTTTCTTCCAGAATCGAGATGAATTCAAGTCCGACAAGCCCTGTCGCGCCGACTATTGCAACATTCAAAGGTTTCATATTTCCTCCGCACAAAAAAACCAATAATATAAGCAATAATTGTTCCATTGAAATATTTCAACGGAATCAAAGAGTTGTATCTATATCAAAAATGACAAAAAGGCAATTTGACACATTGGCAAAATAAAATTAAGGAAAAAATTTTTTTAGTGGACAATTCTGCGATCTTAGTGTAAAAAACCGCGTTTTGGGCGATGTTCAATGTTTTTTATAGGAGAGAAAGATGAGCGAAAAAATCAGAGTTCTTATTGCAAAACCGGGTCTTGACGGTCATGACAGGGGTGCTAAATTTGTTGCTAGAGCGTTGAGGGATGCCGGAATGGAAGTCATTTACACAGGTCTGAGACAGACTCCGGAAGCTATTGCCAATGCAGCGATCCAGGAAGACGTCGATGCTGTAGGCCTTTCGATTCTCAGCGGCGCACACAATACGCTTCTTCCGAAAGTGGCGGAACTTCTCAAAGAAAAGAACGCTCCCGACATTCTTGTTTTCGGCGGCGGAGTTATCCCGGAAAGCGACATTCCTTTCCTCAAGGAAAACGGCATAAAGGCGGTCTTTACTCCCGGAACCACTTCCGAGCAGATAGTTTCATTCCTTCACGAACATATCAAAAAGTAACTGGAATAAATCTTGGTGAGTTTAAATCTTGCCTAATTAGAATTGATCTGCGATTTCTTCGACAGCTTTGGATATTCCAATTGATACTGCTTCCTTCTTGCTGTATGCGGCTCCTTTTGTTTCTACAGACCATCTTTTCAACATTTTCCCTGTAATAAGGTCGAAAAGATCAGCTTTAAAACTGATTACAGAATAAAATTCTCCGTTATATTCTTCAGACTTAATTTCGTCACATTCGATTTTCAGAAAAAATGCTTTTCTTGTTTTCTGAAAGATAGAGTCGATGCTTTGATTTGAGAAAGCTATTTTCTGATCCTTAAGGATATTTATTCCTTTATTTTTGAAAACTTCAAAAAGAGTTAAAATTTTATCTTCACTTTCAGGAATATTAGATTTTAAAGCCCAGACACCGAATCCATCTACTTCAATTTGAATTCTAGCAAGTTCTTGTTTGGTTACAGCAATTAGAACATAACCGCTCCATTCACCGTTATTATATTCTGTGTATTTGTTGCTGACCTTGTATGTTACTTCAATTTGCTTTCCTTCCTGGGAACTTTTCATAGATAATCTATAGCTATCTGTTCCGTTTACAGAAGATATTTCATTTTCTACTAAACTTTGTACCTTAACTCCAAAATAATTACTAACTCTCAAAGTGGCATTTTGTTCGGCAAGAGAGAGAGCATGGGATTCAGATTCTGCACGATCAGAAGTGCCTAGAAACATCATAATATTATCTTGATCAATTGTATCTTCCTGAATTTTAGTCCATTCTGGCCTATTTGCATTTGATACCATTGGTTTGTTGCTTCGCTGAGTTTCTGTTGAACCGCAGGCAACAATAGAGAATGTCAACAGTAAGATAGCTAAAATCTTGATTTTCATAAAAAATCCTCCTCTAGTTAATAAAATTAATAAAACAAGAAACAAGCCATATTACTTGAAAAATTTTGAATGTAAAAAAATGATGAAAAAATCATGTTTTGAATTACAATACCCTCATTTCTTTGAGGATTTTCATCGCAGCATCCTGTTCGGAGGCTTTTTTGTTGTGTCCGAAACCGGTAGAAGTGAATCCCATAGCCGAACATTCCGTAACAAAAACAAGGTCGTGTTCCGGCCCTGTTTTTTCGACGACGGTGTAAACAGGGAGGGGAAGGGCGAGTTCCTGCGCGATTTCCTGTACTCTGGATTTGTAGTCACGGTTTATGTGGTCAAGCAGGTCGACGATATCAGGCGATGCGTCGATAAGCGGTGTAAAGATCTCCGTTATTATGCGTAAAACCGTCATCCAGCCGGCTTCAAGAAAGATTACGGCCATGAGCGCTTCGAAAACATCGGAAAGTATGGATTCTTTTTCCCTGCCGTACATTTTTTCCTCACCTTTGCCGAGAATCATCAGCTCGCCGAGCTGTAAGGCTTTCGCGTTGTAGGCGAGTCCTTGCTCGTCGATAAGGTTGCTTCTTGCTTTGGAAAGTTTGCCTTCCTCGGCTTCGGGAAATGTCAGATAGAGAAGTTTGGAAACAGCGAGTCCCACAACGACATCGCCAAGAAATTCAAGGCGCTGGTAATTTTTGCCTTTTTCAGCTGTCTCGGCACTCGGATGTGTGAAAGCCGTTTCGAGAAGTTCCAGATTGGCGAATTTATAGTTGAGTTTTTTTTCAAGTTCTTCGACTTTTGTTTTATCGAGCAGCGTCATTGTCTCCTCCCAAAGCGAACATTGCGATACTTGCGGCGACGGAAGCATTGAGCGAGTTTATCTTTCCGAACTGTCTGATCGAAACCACGAAATCTGCACAGTTCAGGATATACTGACCGACCGATTTGTCTTCTCCGCCTATGACAAGAAGTATTTTTTCCGGGTTAACTGCCTTGACATCTTCGAATGAACTTTTGCCGGCCCCGTCTAGAGCAATAACTGTATATCCGTGTTTTTCCTGAAGATTTTTTACATAAATATTCGAACTCGATTCCCTTACTATGTTCAGGTGCTCGCTTGCACCGGCACTGACTTTGATGACTGAAGGATAGATTTCCGGAACACCGCGGACAGGCATCAGAATCGAATCGAAACCGAAAATCTCTGCACTTCTGAGAATCGCACCGACATTGTGCGGATCCTCGACATTGTCGAAAAGGAGTATCCGTTTTTTACCGATGATTTTGTCAAGTTCCGCGTATTTGTAGACCGAAGCCCGTATTACAGCGCCCTGATTGTCGGTCGATCCGGAAAGCTGATTGAGCCGCTCTCTCGAAACCCATTCCAGTTTTATCTCTTTTTTCTCAATAAATTCAGCAAGTTTTTTGATCCGCGGATTGTTCTGCGACTTTTCGTTGAGATAAGCCTGATAGATTTTTCTTTTCCCGCCGCGGATGACTTCGAAGCACGAATTTATGCCGTAAACATATTCAATGGATGATTTAGCCATATAAACCTTCCGTAAACAGACCCTAAACCGATGCGATTGTAATTGCGGAACGGCGATAGTCAAAAAAACTTTTTTATTTATTGTATGCGGAATAACCTTGCATTTTAAAAATAGGCGGGTATTTTCCACGCGTTAATGTTTTTTGGGAATGATTTGTCTTTGTGGAGAAAGTTATGAGCAGAAAAATCAATCACATTGGTATTGCCGTCAACAGTATTGACGCATTTGTAAAAGTTTACCGCGATGTTCTCGGCCTTGAGTATGCAGGCGAGGAGATCGTCGAGGATCAGAAAGTAAAAGTCGCTTTTTTCAACATCGGTGAAAGCAGGATCGAACTTCTGGAGCCGACATCACCCGAAAGTTCAGTCGCTAAATTCCTTGAAAAGAAAGGCGAAGGTCTCCATCACCTTGCAGTCAGCAGCGACAATGTAGAAGCTGATATCGCGCAGACCAAGGAAAAAGGACTCAGAATGATCGACGAAGTTCCGCGCGGCGGAGCACACCACACGAAAATAGCTTTCGTTCACCCGAAAGAGACGAAAGTTCTTATTGAATACACAGAAGAAACTCATCATTAGTTCATAGATTGTGATTTTTTAGGAGGAAAGAATGGCAACAATCGAAGAAAAACTGGCTGCTCTCAGAGCTAAAAAAGAGAAGGGAAAGCTCGGCGGCGGCGAAAAGAGGATCGAAGCTCAGCATGCGAAAGGCAAGCTCACGGCACGCGAAAGGATCGCTAAACTTCTTGACGGCGGCAGCTTCGAGGAGATCGACGCTCTCCGCTGCGCAAACGGCGCAAATGCAGCTATCGGTGACGGCGTAGTCACCGGTTACGGCACGATCGACGGAAGAAAAGTTTTCGTTTTCGCACAGGATTTTACAGTAGCAGGCGGATCGCTCGGCAAGATCGTCGGCGAAAAGATCTGCAAAGTTCTCGACCTTGCAATGAAAGTCGGAGCTCCGGTTGTCGGTCTCAACGATTCCGGCGGCGCGAACATTCCCGAAGGCGTACATGCCCTTGACGGCTACGGCGAGATCTTCAAGAGAAACAC
>DBYC01000027.1:3250-8357 GCA_002310035.1 bacterium UBP6_UBA1196 | reverse complement strand
CTGCTGAGGAGCCACTGCAGAGAGCCGCTTATTCCGGCACCGATCTTGACCTGATCAGTAATGCCGAAATATTCGTGGTAACCGAGAGAGAAGCCGAACCTGTCGTTGTCGACATAGTTCTCTCTGCCCGTCTGAGCAGGAACGGGACTTGGAACATAAGTGAAGCCGAATGCGGCTCTGCGTTCGGGATGACGCATCATCAAACCAGCTGTAGCAGAGAATGTATCACTCCATTTATCAGCAGGTTTTTCGCCGTGACGGTTGATGTAAGTCGACCATCTTGACCATTCAAATCCGGCCATGGGAGTAAGTATGTAGTCGTTTTTCACCTTAAAATCATAGTATGTGCCGATCGAAAGTTTTATAGGCTGGTAGCCTGCCGTCATCGAGGATTCGGCCTTGAGATATTTTTGACCTTCAGGATAGAGATAGTCCAGACCTAAAACCTGCATTTCATTGTTGAGTTTGACGATACCCGTGTTCGTCGGGAAGTGGAAAGTCCCGGTGAGATGCCATCCTGCGACCGGGTTTGCCACGAATGAGAAGTAGGGCATAACCGAAGCGCCGACATTCATCTTTGCATTGATGAGCTGCTGGGAAGGGTTCGAAGCATTCGGAACAAAAACGCGGTTCTGAGTTTTTGTATAAGTCGAGATCGCAAGTCCGGCACCGATCCTGAAGTAACGGCCGAATCTTCCGGCAAGAGCGAGTGCCGCGCTGAACTGTTTGAGTCTGTCACCGTAAAGCTCGAACTGAAGGCTATTTGAAAAATACTGTTCTCTTTCATCGTTGAAAAAAGGCTCCTGAGTCTGGATCCCCGAAATCGGAAGAAGTGCATAAACACCGACAGCGAGCTGTCCTCCTATTTTTTCGAGACTTTTCTTCGCTATGTTTTTAACTGCACCAAGCATGATGACGCCGTCGAATGAGTCGTAATCGGCTGAGCCGCGCCTGTTTATCAGATCAGCTGTGGGCAGAGGCGCATTGTAGCCTTCGATCCCGGTTCCCATATTCGAAGTTTCAAAATCATGGATATAAGATCCAATATCGTATCCGTCAGGACGCAAGCCGTGTTTTATCGACTTGTTCTGGATCGTCATTCCGAAGCCAAGTTTGAAAGAATCATCCAAAGTCGCGAGATCTGCCGGATTGAAATAAGCCGCTTCCGCGCCTGTCGAAATTATGCGGGAAGTGAACGGATGAACCGAATCCTGAGCGCCTACAAGTTCAAGAACCGACGAAGCGAAAAGATTTGCCGAAAAAAACGCAATAAAAATAATGGGTAAAATTTTTCTCAAAAACATTTTTCACCAACCAATATAAAAAATAACTTAATTTCAACAAACAATGAGACTTTCAAACAAGTCTCAGGTTACATCATTCCGAGATATTTCATCACCTTTTTAATGTCCTCCCAGACGGGCCGTTTGTATGACTCGTTTCTGAGGAGAGCACTCGGATGATATGTAACAAAAACCTTTATTCCTTCGTATTCGTAAGTCGACTCGCGCGCCCTTGTTATTGCGCCTTCGAGCCCCAGCAAATATCTCGTGGCGACTTTGCCTAGTAAAATCAAAACCTTGGGATTGACGATCCTGATCTGTTCCTTCAAAAAACCGATACAGCACTGAGCTTCGTCAGGCATCGGATCGCGGTTAGCCGGCGGACGGCATTTCACTATATTCGCTATGTAAACCTGCTCACGCGGGATTTTCATGCCGTTTTCAATGATTTTAGTAAGAAGCTGTCCCGCTTTTCCGACAAAAGGTCTGCCTGACAGATCCTCGTCTTCGCCTGGTCCCTCGCCGACAAACATGATGTCTGCATCGGGATTGCCTTCGCCGAAGACCAGTTTCGTCCGTTTCGCGCCAAGACGGCACGCCGAGCATTTTTCAGCTTTTACCCGCACTCTTTCAAGTGGCGGAAGCGATTCGTCAATTGGCTCTGCGGCATTTTTCGCGGCAGGCGCGTTTTTGGTCAAACCGGGCACGGAAAGAGGAAAAACTTCCGATTCCTGAAAAATCCTTCCGGTTTCCTCCGTAATTACGGAACGGATCTCAGCCTGGAAGCTTTCATTAAAAAGAAAAGGCTGAATTTGCTGCTGCCACAGAAGCCATGCTTCGATGGATTCCGTGATTTCGGAAGGAATCAATCTTTTTCCCTGCCGTATCTGAGGATAAACTGATTTTCCTGAGTTGCGTTCAACGCATCTTCGCGGACTTTCGGATCAGCTTCGTCTTTTACGAGAGCCTTAAGATAATCCTGGACCGATCTGTCGTTGATTTTTGCGAGTGAACTGATTCCGATCGATTTCGTGAGGACCGATTTTTCTCTCTTGATGAATTCGTAGAGCGGTTTTGCGCCGCCTGCGTTTCCAAGTTCGCCGATCGACATTGCTGCCGCGGTTCTGATTTCTTCCTTTGAATCTTCGTTCATGACCTGAATGAGGAAAGGAAGCGATTCAGGGAACTGGTATGTTCCGAGAACAGAAAGAATGTTTTTCTTCCAGTAAGAATCAGCGCTTTTGTTGAAAAGCGAGACAAGTGTCTGGGCAACAGCTTTTGATTTTATTCTGGTAAAGTAGTTGCTGAACTCCAGCTTTCTTTCAGATGTTCTTTCGTTCGTTGCAGCCTTGAGTACGAGTTCGACCAGATCCGCGCCGTCGTATTCGGAAATAATGGCGAGGACTTTTGCAAGCCAGCCGGCATCGCCGCTGTCAAGCTGCGACGAGATGATTTTGATTGTGTCGGGAGATTCTATTTCGATGAGCGCACGGACAAAAACCTCTTTGTTCGAAGCGGGTCTAATATCCGGAGTCGTCGGAAAACATTCGCTGGAAGCGGGAGCATACAGATTGATTTTATTAAGCAGTTTGCCGATTACCGGAACGCTGGGCTTTGAGTAGATGCTCATCGCCGCATATCCGAAAGCGGTCTGGTTGTCTGCATTGAAAGTTTCAGCTTTGGTAAGGATATTGTGCTCAAAATAGATCCCGCCCATGATTTCACCGGAAAATTTAACGGCGAGGCAGGCCAGAGTGTCTGTCCCTGCAACCAGAGCGTCATACTGCTCGTCTTCGAACTTGAGCTGGGCGATCCTTGCGACAGCGAGTGCTTCACGCAAAGAGGTCTTATCATTTTTTTCTGTATATTCGCCGATAAGTTTCGCGAAAGTCTCTTGAGTCGATTCATTTTTCATGTTATCGGCTTTTTCCTGGATCGCCTTGATCGCGACTTCGAGAAGTCTTTCGTCAAAAGGAACCCAGAAGTTGATGTGATGCGGCGTGTTGAACGAGAAATTTGCCTTGTTGTCCCGTGAAACCGGAATCGTGATGCTGTTTTCGAGCAGTTTGTAGGTTTTTCCCTCTTTTTTCAGAATGAATACATAGTCTTCACCCGGTTTGTAGGCATCGCGTTTGTAACGGCGTCTGATTTTTTCTTTGTCAGTATCGGTAATCTCGATTTCTCCCGAGACATCGCCGACATAGACTTTGTCGACAAGAACTCTCACTTTGGTGTGGCCGCCACGCATATATCTGCCTAAAACTATCGTGTCGGCTTCCTCGATGGATTTCGTGAATTCTGCGTCTTTAAGCTGAACTTTGTCGTCAAGCACTGATATGCTCTGGGCAAAAAGCGAAGAACTCAAAAAAATGACTAATAAAAATACTCTTAACATATCAAACCTCCGATTTTTGTAAGAAAAAACAAAAACTCATTATAATATCTAAATGATTTTAGGAATTTTGTCAATAGAAAGAGAACAAAAGAGTTATAAAAAAAACAGATTTTCCTTGCGATGGTACAGACAATCGTTTTTTTGCCCGAAATTATCTGACTGTTTTAAGGAATTCCTCAAAATACTTGATAAAAGTTTCGTTCTGCTCTTTAAGACCGATTGAAAGTCTGAGCCAGTTCGGGAAACCGTAGTTCGCAACCGGTCTGACGATTACGCCTTTGTGAAGCAGGTAGTCGTAGCAGTCGCGGCCTGAAGTCGTTTCTTCGCCTACTTTGAAAAGCATGAAGTTGCCCTGTGTAGGAAGGTATTCAATGCCGAGTCTCGTAAATTCCTTGTAGAGATACTCCTTCCCTTCTTTGTTGACTTTGATCGCGTTTTTCAGGTAATCGGTATCCTTGAAAGCGGCGATTCCCGCTACCTGAGCGAGCAGGTTCGTGTTGAAAGGTTCTCTTACGCGGTTCATATAGTCAACGATCTCGGCAGTCGAAATCGCATAACCCAGCCTGATTCCGCTGAGTCCGAAAGCCTTTGAAAGCGTTCTGCAGATGATCATGTTCGGGTGCATGTTTCTGTAGTTGAAACCGTTCGGATAGTCCGGAGCGTCGGCAAAATCAAAGTAAGCCTCGTCGACAACGAGAACTACTTCCTGCGGAACAGCTTTGAGAAGTTTTTCGAACTTTTCTTTCGTGTAGTAGGTTCCGGTCGGGTTGTTCGGGTTGATGAGGCAGATCATCTTTGTTTTCGGCGTTACGGCCGCAATGAGCCCGTCGATATCGACAACGTGTTCCTTCGTCTGCGGAACGAGTTTCATTTTGATGTCGGCAGCCTTGAGAATGAGTTCGTAAGCGACAAATCCCTGCTCCGAAAGAACTACTTCCTCATCGCCTTTGATGAGGGTCCTGATCGCGATGTCAATGACTTCGTTCGAGCCGTTTCCGACAAAAACTTCTTCGAATTTTATCTCTTCGCCTTTTGTTTTGTGGTAGTCGACGATCGCGTTTTTGAGGTAGTATGCGTTGCCGTCCGGGTAGTAGTTAAGTTCCGAAACGGCGTTGATGAGAGCCTCGCGCACTTTCGGGCTGATGCCTGTCGGGTTTTCGTTGCTTGCAAGTTTGATCGCTGAAGTAAGACCGAGCTCCCTTTCGACTTCCGAAATAGGTTTACCGGGTTTGTAAGGGGAAATAGCTTTGATGTTGTCACCGACTTTTACCATGTCATTCTCCTATATGAAATTGTTAAAACAGCAAATCTGCCTGAATAAATCGCACAAAATCGAGCATAAAACAAGTTATTTTCCGCTGTTTACGATTTTTTCGAACTCTTCGTAGGTGTGTTTGCCCGAAATCGTCTCGATAACTTTCCCGTTTTC
>DBYC01000027.1:2485-3190 GCA_002310035.1 bacterium UBP6_UBA1196 | reverse complement strand
GCCTGAAGGACATCGAACTGCGCGTTTTTGTCAGCGATGATCTTTTTGATCTTTCCGGGCATCGGGTCAACGCTTACCGAAAGGATCTTCAGTGTCTGTTTTCCGTCTTCATACTCAGCTTTGAGCTTATTGAGCTCAGGAAACATCGCGATACACGGCTCGCACCAGCTTGCCCAGAAGTCAACGAGAATCCTCTTTCCTTTGAAATCGCCGAATTTCACCTTTTCGCCGCTTTTTATCGAAGTCATTTCAAACGCATGAATGTTTTTTCCTTTTTCGAAATCTTCACCGAGGATCTCGTTTTCGAGCCCTTTGACTTCGATCTCATCTTCTGTTTTCGCGGTTTCCGCAGGTTTTACCGGCTCAGCTTTTTCCGCAGCTGGAGCCTCTTTTTTAGCATCGCTACAGGCAATAAAAAACAGAAAAACAAAACCTAAAAGCACGATTTTTTTCATCTTTTTCTCCATCATTTTTTATCAGGAATTTTTTTCACACAGAAAGTTCCTTTCACCGATTTAAGGCATATATGCTCTTTCGGGCATGTCGAATCGTCGCCCTCCTTACACCCTTCGATGACGCAGTAACCGGTCTCTTTGATTTTCGGGTGCATTTTCGCTATCCACGGCAGGCATTTAGCCCCAGCGCAGCAGTCGTCGCTGCTTTTGCACTGCTTGTCGTAACACGCAGGCCACACCTCGTCGGCAG
>DBYC01000027.1:0-2416 GCA_002310035.1 bacterium UBP6_UBA1196 | reverse complement strand
AAAATCAAAATCCGTGCGATTATATTTTTAGCAGAACCCTTTGCAAGTTATAAAGAAACCGTTATCTCACACATTTTACACTATGGAGCTCCCATTTGTCTTCCCGTTCGATCTTTCCACTCTTTAAGTCCACACACCACGCTTCGTTGTCATAATATGAATAGTCATAATAATCGTCATCATCCTCGTCATAATCACGCACTTTTCTCAAACAATCATCAGTTGTTGCAATATTGGTAGTGGAACTCCAGAGGAAAGAATCCATTACATCCATATCAGGGAAATAAGTGGCCATATCCGATTTTCCATAGTTTACAAGTGAAAAAAGCTCGTTTCTGTTCGGCAGTCTCCAGTCTGAATAACCTGCATATTCAAGGTTTTCGCAGTAGGCAAGAGCGTCAGCCCAATCCAGCCATGACGGAGCGCTTGACTTCTGCCAGATCAGATCAGTCGCAGGGTCTTTTACTATTTTCTCTCCGTTGTTTTTCGATATTTCAAACTTTGAAGAATGCTCCTGTTTTTCTCCTTTCACACACATAAAATCTATCTCATACCCGGTGGATCTTACTTCGACCATACCGATCCAAACCGCCAGAACATTTTCTCCGTACAAAGTCCCTGACATAAGGCGGTAAGCGCTTATTCCCAACTCAGACCAGAATTCAGGACCGCTGTAATCGTTTGTATCGACAAGGTTCACAAGTTCCCATATCTCTGGCAGCCGCCATCCCTCTCCGACATTTTCGCAGTACGCTTTTGCATCCTCGTACTTCAGCTGTTTTTCAGTTGAGATCCATTTAAGACCTGAAGCATGTTCGGTTATAATTCCTGATGATGAAGTAAAATCGAGCTGCGTGCAGGTTTTGCCGGCATACTGGGAATCCTGGCCAAAAAGCTCGGCTCCTTCTTCGGCACAGGGCATTTCGAACTCTTTTGCCCATTTACTCGGTGATTTATAGTTTTCTTCGTTGTAGCAGAGCTTCTGCCCCGTGCAGATATTTTTTGAAACATCGACTTTTTCGCACTTTTTGCCGTTTATCCGATAACCGTCCTTACATTCGCAGGTATAAGTTTTCAGGTCTTCTGCAATACACTTTTCTCCACCTTCGCACGAATCGGCTTTGCATGGGCTTGTACACTTTTTTCCGTCCCAGAAAAAACCTTCAGCGCAGGCGCAGCGGTATCTTTTCGCACTTTTCGGGAAACACTCGTCCAAAGCGTTTTCCACATCTTTGCACGGATCAGATCTGCACGGATCTTCGACGCATCCTTCGCCGTTCCAGAAAAAGCCGTCGTCGCAAAGTCCGCCGCCTCTGACGCAGAAAGTTCCGTATTCTATATTTTTTTCCCGGGTTTCGGTGTAGCCGCCGAGCGCCGAAAATGTATAAGCTTCTTCAGGGGAACCGATTTTTGTCGAAGAAGACCAGAAAAGATAAGGATAGTCGGTGATTTCCACCGCAAATCTTCTGATTTCGTAATTGTACATCGTGAAAAGTTCGTTTATGCTCGGCAGTCTCCAGTCGCTGAAACCAGCATATTCAAGATTTTCGCAGTAGGAAAGAGCTTCTTCCCAGTTTTTTTCCGTCTCAAGATTTTTCTGCCACAGCAATTTGTAACGGGATCCTTCCAGGACCTCGTCTCCGGCTATACTTTTCGTTACAAGCAATGAATAAGTATCATACTTTTCGCCCCGGACACAACGCAGGATGTGTGTCTCATCCTGCTGTGCAATAGTTGTTTCGACATCGTATACGGACCCCTCTCCTGAATCGTTGTGGTCTTTGATAATATACGGGTAATAATTGCCCGAATAGTCGGAATAATCCATTGATGAAATCCAAAAATAAAGATCATCGGAACTGTTCTGCCGATATTCAAAACCGCTTTCTGCCGCCTCCTCATCGTTCAATCCGGCAATAGTAAAAGCTTCCGGAAGAGTGGAAAGCCGCCAGTCACTGAAGCCGCCGTATTCAAGATTTTTGCAGAAATCAGAGGCCTCATTCCAAGTTTTTTCGGGGAAAAATGAAGATGTCCACTCAAGTCCGGTATAGTTGTCAATTGTCACTTTTTCGCTTTCCACATCTGACTTTACCGAAAAATGTCTTTTAGTGCAGAAGCCGCGCTTTGAATACTGCGCATCCTGGCCATAAAATTTTTCTCCGTATTCAGGACAAACTATTTCGCCTTCGTTATCATAACACAAATCGAAGTTCCGGCACACAAAGGCTTCATTCGTCGCAGGATAAACAGGATAATCTTCGTCTTCGGTTTCTTCTTNNTCTTCATCTTCATCTTCGTCTTTGCCTCTCTCTCCGTGCAGGCTGTCATCATCGTTTCCTTCCGAAGAAGAATTGCCGCAACCTGCGGTCATAAAAACCACGCTAACAAAAAGAATCAAAATGATGATTTTTTTCAT
>DBYC01000010.1 GCA_002310035.1 bacterium UBP6_UBA1196 | reverse complement strand
AACAACCTTCTTGCTCCGATCCTTGGTATCGGCGATCCGAGAAGCGACGAGAAAATCGACTTTGTCGGCGGGATCAGAGGAACCGAAGAACTCGAAAAGAGAGTCGACAGCGGCGAATGCACGATGGCGTTCAGCATGTTCCCGACCTCGATCGAACAGCTTATGAGCGTTGCAGACGCAGGCAGGATCATGCCGCCGAAATCGACATGGTTCGAACCGAAGCTCAGAAGCGGACTTCTCGTTCACATTCTTGACTAACACCTTGCTTTCTTTATAAAAATATCGTAAAAAGTCCTGAAAAGGTTCAAAAAACTTATGTTTTTTCAATGGCGGAGTTTTGTATGAGCGAAAAATCTGTTGCTAAAATTCTTGAGCAATATGCTTCAAAAAGAGAGACGGTTTTTGTTTTTCCGACAGGACCGGTCATGGAAAGCTGGATCGACTGGTGCGTGAAAAATTCAGAAAAAACAGGAGTTTCCGCAGTTGAACTCGACCGTTTCCTTGTCTGGGAAAAATTCGAAGAGCGCTTTACCAGACTCGATTCAAGACGTGTTACGGATGCGGAGCGCAGACTGTTTACGGCTGACCTCATCAGGCGGAATGCGGAAAATAAGATTTTTGAAAAAATCATAACACCCTCTTATGCCGACAAAGCTGACTCTTTCGTTGACTGGATTGCGCGGATCCTGCCGGAACTCAGGTCCTGGAAAGAAAAAACTGAAGAAAAACAGTATGATTTTGATGAAGAAGACCGCGATTTGGAAAAACTTTATGAAGAATATGCCGGATTTTTGGAGCGGAACTGTGTTTTTGAACCTCTTTGGGAAAAAATAGACATTTCCGGCAGCAGTGACGATTTTATTTTCATTTGCCCGGAACTATACGGCGACTATGTTTTCAGAAAAGATTTTTTCAGCGGAAAAATTTGTCTTCACACGTGGGAACTTGCCGAAAATATTGAGTGTTTGCAGTACGGCGATGCAAGAAGCGAACTGCGCAGAACAATCCTTTCGATCAGGCGGCTGGCTGAAGAAGAAAATGTGAAATATTCCGACATTACCCTTGTTGTCCCTGATCTGGCGACTTACAGGCCCTATCTTGAAAGAGAACTGGAAAAATACTGCGTTCCCTACACGATAAAAGCCGGGAAACCCCTTGCAAAAGAGCCGTCGGGAAAGATTTTTCAAGAAATTTCCAACTGCTGCGGATCGGCGTTTTCGTTCAATGCACTGCGCTCGCTCGTCCAGAGCGGCACTCTGCTTTGGAAAGATGAATTTCGCGAAAAAGCGGAAGAACTTGTCAGAACCGGGCGAGAACTCCGCTGCATCTGCGGCATAAAAAATACAGACTCGTGGGAAAAGGCCCTGTCGAATCTGAATGACGACAAAAGTCCATCGATTTTAGACACTTACAAATCTTTAAAAGAAAAGGTCGAAGCCTTTTTCAAAGCGGGATCTTTTGAAAAAATCCTCATCAGTTGGGAAAATTTCAGAAAAACTTTTATGAATGATAAATCTGACGGGGACGAAGTTCTTCTGCAGTGCGCCGCAATTCTGCGCGAACTTTCGGCTGCGGAAAAGAAAGTCGGTCTTTATCCGCGCAATCATTTTGAGTTTTTCCTTTCGCACATCAAAACGAAAAATTTTTCGGAGAAAAGGAAAAATCAGGGGATCGCGGTTTATCCTTACGGAGAAACTGCCGGAGCCGCTATAAAACACCAGTTTATTATTGATTCCTCCCAGCAGAATCTTGAAATCGTTAAGAAAACTCTTGGATTTTTGAGCGATGAAAAAAGAAAACGCCTTGGAGCCGAAGATTCCGTTCTCTCGGAAGCCTGCATCGCGCTTTATGCGGAAAATCCTGAAAGTTCAGTGAAATTCAGCTTCTGCGAGGAGGCTTTTTCAGGTTTTGCGATATGCCACAACGCTCTGACGGAGATCAAGCCGGATGAAAAGGAGGCAGAACAGCTCGACAGGAACGATTTTTTTCTCAATGAAGCCGATATTTTTAAAGGAAACAGCGGCAAAAAATATGTTCTGACAGAAGCTCAGAAAGAAAATTTCAAAAAATGGAGTTCAAAACTTTCAAAAAACGAAAAGTATGTTCCCAAAACCGTCTTGATGAAAAAAATAAACGATTTTTTCAGCGAACGCAGAAAAAAATGCGAAATTGACAATGAAAAACCGGTCGTCACCCAGAGCGATCTTGCAGATTTCTATCCGTGTCCGAGGAAATGGATTTTAAACAGGGTGCTGAAACTGAAGGAGCTGCAGTCGGAAAGCGGACTTTTGGAAAGATGGGACATGGGAAACATAAATCACAGGATCCTTGAACTTTTTTTTAATAATTACAAAGATTTAGGTGAGCCATTGCCTGAAGCCGGCGCAGACGGAAGATTCTATGACGAGGAAAAAATCATGGATCTTGTCCTGAAATGTGCAGAAAGCGCTCTTCAAAACCCGAATTATACGAAAAGTCCCCTTACAGACAGGATGCTGCAGAGCCAGAAAGAGACTCTGGCAGGAAACATTATGAAATTCCTGCGCACTTTTTTGAAACCATGCGATGCAGAAAATAAAAAAGAGCGTGGGGCAGGCGGCTGCAAGGTTATCGGAACGGAACTGGATCGGTGCAACCGAAAAGAAACAGGCAGGAATTACAATCTTAACGGAAAAATCGATTGTCTTCTTGAAAACAAGGACGGAAAACTGATGATAATCGATTTCAAAAATACAAAATCCGCGCTGCCTAAGGTCGGAGACATCAAATTAAAAGACTTAAACGACGGTTTTCTCGGCGATTTTCAGATGGCTGCATATGTCGCGCTGGTCGAGGAAAATTTCGACAAAGATATTGCAAGTGCCTGTTTTTATTCGATAAAAACCGACGATACTGCCGCAGCTATCGATGAAAACAGGAAAAAGAGCGCTGAAAGCTTTAATGAAACGCTTGAAGCCTTTGAAAAATGCGCTTCCTATTTCGCCGAGGCTGTGGGAAAGGGAAATTTCGCGCCGGCAGTGGAGGAGCTTAAGTCTGAAAACGGGGAGAGGGTTCCTGTAAAACCGCTCAATATCGGCGAAATTTGTCCGAAATGCGATTTCGCTTCAATCTGCAGACTTCACTTCAAAGGAGGAACTGATGAGTAATTACGCATATCTTGATAATCTGGACGACGACCAGAAAAAAGTCTGCTGCAGGACCGAAAACACGATCGTCGCTGCCGGGGCGGGATCGGGAAAGACCCAGGTCCTGGCTTCGCGTTTCGCATGGCTTGTCATGTCGGAAGGGATAGAGGTTTCCAAAATCCTCACGTTGACTTTTACCAACAAGGCGGCAGCGGAAATGTATCAGCGGATCTACAGGATCCTGAAGAAATTCCGCGATGATGAAAAAACGCCGGAACCCGAAAGATCGCGTGCAAAAGAGGCTTTGAAAAATTTTACCGATGCACGCATCCAGACTCTGGATTCCTATTGTGCCGGAATTGTCCGGCGTGCCGCAGGAATTTACGGAATCCGCCCCGATTTTACAGCCGGATCTGCCGATTCTGCCAGAGAGATAAGGGATGCGGCTCTTCCTTTTGTATTCGAGCATCTGGAAAATACCGCCGTAAAAAAACTGGCCGAAGTCGGAAAAATTGAGGATTTTGCCGAAAATATAATCGCGGAAACAGTCATAAAACACGCTTCCGTCGCCAAAGACAAAGGCTTTTTCACTGAAACGGAAAAAAACGAAGAGCCGCAGGAAGAACTTCTCGCCCTTTGCGGACTTCTGGATGAATTTACAGAAAAAGCTAATGATATCAAACGAAAAAGCGGGAATCTGACTTTCCGCGACGTTTCGGAACTTGCTCTTAAAATCCTGCGTGAGCAGCCAGAGATCCTGGAAAGCGAAAGAGCGGCCTATTCCAAGATAATGATCGACGAATTTCAGGACAACAACGGCGAAAACAAGGATCTTCTCTTTCTTCTTGCCGGAAAAGGAGACGGAAAAAACAATATCCCTTCGGCTGAAAACCTTGAAAATGACAAGCTTTTTTTCGTAGGTGACGAAAAACAGTCGATTTACAGGTTCAGAGGTGCCGATGTTTCGGTTTTCAACAGTTTGAAGACGGAACTGGGTGCCGGTGCGTTTTTCCAGATGGTCAACAACTACCGTTCGGACCCGGAACTGATCAGTGATTTCAACATTCTTTTCGGAAGCAATACCGTGTTTGACAACGCTACGGATAAAAATTTCGAAGCGAAATATACGAAAAACGCCGAAAAACCTGGAGTCTGCCTGCCGGGACCGGACAAAAACAATGTCAGGATCCACATAAACATGCTGAAGGAAAAATCAAAAGATTGCGCCGCCCGTTTCATTGCCGCAAAAATAAAGGAAATTGTTGAAAAGACAGGCGGAAATTATTCCGATTTCGCGATCCTGGACAGAACCAGAACGGACAGAAAGTATATCATCAAGTGGTTGAATATACTTAAGATCCCATTCACGCTCGACCAGAACTCCTCAATTTTCGGCGACAGCGTGGTGAACGACATCTACACTGTTCTCCGCTGCTGCATCTATCCCGAAGACAGGCTCGCGGAAGCGGCTTATCTGGCGTCGCCTTTCTGCGGATTCAGCGAAGCCGAGATAGAAGCACGTTTCCTGACGGACTGCATGAGCGACAAACTGAAAGAAGCGGAAAAAAATCTTGCCGAACTCAGGGAAACCGCGCTTTCGCAGCCTGTTTCATCGACCGTTTCAATGATCTGGAACGTGCTGAGATATGAAACACTCTCGGAAAATGAAAACTCGTCACGTGAAAGTCAGTTCGATATGATTTTTGAACTTGCAAGACAGTGCGATGAAAGCGGAAAATCGCCTGCATGGTTTGTTGACCAGCTTTCAAAAATCAAAAAACAGGAAAAACAGTCGTTTGGCAGCGATACAGCCGATCTTGATGCCGCTGAAATTTCCTTCCCGTCCGAAAAACGCGAAGGAGTGCATGTTATGACGATCCACAAAAGCAAGGGACTTCAGTTCAAAACGGTTTTCCTTCGCGGTTGCGGCGACATGAGATACGTGTCAAACAGCGGAATATATTTTGACGATAAAAACGGGCTTTCAATTAAGGAAGAGAACACCGATGACTGCGGCGACGACAGGGCTAAAAGTCTGGCGGAATTCCGCCGTCTGATATATGTCGGGACGACGCGGGCCGAAAAAGAAGTTTACATCATTCTGGATCCGCTGACCAAAGAACAGAATGATTTCAAACTTCTGCCGAAAGCGCTGCTAAAATATTATGGGGAAGCCGGATCTGATCCTAATTTCGGACTGAATTCAACTGAATATAAGGAAAACGCTCCCTTTGATTTTTCGCGGATAAAATTTGAAGCGGAAATTCAGAAAACAGCGGAACAGACACCGGAAATCGGAAAAATAGCCGGAATTTACGAAAATGCGGAAACAGTCGGATGCCCTGAAATCAAGCCGGATCACATCTCGCCGAGTTCGCTTGAGCCTGATATCCGGCATGAAAAAACAGAAAACGACTCAAAAAACGAAAGGATCCCGGACGAAAACAGGCTTGACGCCGCATCTTTCGGAACTTTGGCGCACGCTTTTCTTGAAGCCGCGGCAAACGGTATCGACCCGGAAAAATTTGAACCGGAAACGGCACTGAGTGGGAGTCTGAACGACGATGATTTTGCTTCCGAATGCAGAAAATGCATTGCTTTCTGCAAAAACTTTGCTCGGAGCAATCTCGGGCAGAAGCTGAAAAATGCCAAAGAAAACAACCTGTTCTGCCGTGCGGAATGGAAATTCAGAATGTTTGACAAAGACGGCGTGGTCCTGAAAGAGGCGAAAGAAATTTTCTATACCGGCTCGATCGATCTGATTTTCGGAAACGGCGACGGCACCTATACGATCGTTGACTACAAATCGGATGAAATTCAGGACAAAACGAAATATTACGTACAGCAGAAATGTTACCGCGCCGCAGCGGCGAAAATGCTGGGAATCGATGAAAGCGATATCAGATGCTTTCTTTACTGGCTGAAAACGGACTCGGCTGAGGAAATCACTGAATTTCTATAAAAAACGACCGTTTGAAGGCAAAAAAAACCGCCCTTGCGGGCGGCCAACCAAAAAAAGGAGTTAACCTCTT
>DBYC01000076.1:14399-14894 GCA_002310035.1 bacterium UBP6_UBA1196 | reverse complement strand
ACAGATCTTGAAGCTGCAAAACAAATTATTATCGGAACTGCCCGCAGCATGGGCATCACCGTTGAGTAAGGAGGGAAAAATGGCAGCTTGTGGAAAAAGACTCGCAGATGCAGCGAAAAACTTCGACAGAAACGTTAAGTATTCCGTTCAGGAAGCTGTAACGATTCTTCAGAAAAGCGCATCGAAAAAATTTGACGAGACGGTTGAACTCGCGGTTAACCTCGGTATCAACGCGAAGAAATCGGATCAGATGGTTCGTGGCGCCACCGTATTCCCTCACGGTGTCGGTAAAGTTGTAAAAGTTTGTGCTATCGTTCCTGCGGACATGGTCGAGCAGGCTAAGAACGCCGGCGCTGATTTTTACGGCAGCGAAGAGCTTATCGACAAAATCATGCAGGAAGAATGGACCGATTTCGACAAACTGGTCACGATTCCGGCAATGATGGGCAAAATCGGTAAACTCGGTAAGGTTCTCGGAAGAAAAGGTTTGATGCC
>DBYC01000076.1:0-14363 GCA_002310035.1 bacterium UBP6_UBA1196 | reverse complement strand
CCGCGGCGATCAAACTTGTAAAGGCCGGTCGTGTTGAGTTTAAAGTCAACAAAGCCGGTGTCCTTTGCTGCATGGTCGGCAAACTCAGCTTCGGTCCCGACAAAATCTATGACAACGTCGTAGAGTTTATCAAAGACCTTCAGAAGCTTAAACCGGCAACGGCAAAAGGCGCATTCATCAAGAAAGTCACGATTTCCTGCACGATGGGACCGGGACTCAAACTTGATGAATCAGCTCTCGCAAACGAGGCTAAGTAGTTTTTTAATAATCGTTTCTGGTCGTAGAAGTCGGGTGCCTGAGGGCTTAATTTCCTGTCTGAGACCTGTCATTGTTCTTCGATGACCAGAAGTAAATTGATGGAGTTGCTTAATGGAAAAAAGCAAAAAACAACAGATCATCGAGGAGATCAAAGATGCACTTTCCAAAGCTTCGTCATGCGTTGTAATTGATTTCAACGGCGTAAACATGGAGACCTTCACTCCTTTCCGTAAAGAGTGCGCTAAAGAGCAGGTCAGACTGCTTGTCGTAAAGAACACTCTTGCGAAACATGCGATCGAAGGAACTCCTTACGAGGGAATTTCGAAGTTCCTCACAGGAATGACAGCTCTCGTGCTTACAATGGGAGATCAGGTCAGCGGTGCAAAAGTCGTCAAGAAAATCGCAAAGAAAGACGAGCGCATCGTTGTAAAAGCCGGCGCACTGGATGGAAAAATCCTTACGGCGAAAGAAGTGGAAGTCCTCGCAGACCTTCCGAGCAAAGAAGAGCTTCAGGCGAAGCTGCTTGCAACAATGCTTGCTGTACCTCAGAATTTCGTGCGGCTGCTTAATGCTGTTCCGCAGACTTTTGTACGCTTGCTTGCTGCATACAAAGACAAACTTGAACAGGCTTAGTTATTATTAATTTTTTGTTTTATGGAGAAAACAATGACAAAAGAAGAAGTAAAAGAATTCATCAAAGGAATGACCGTTCTCGAACTTTCGGAACTTATTAAAGAACTCGAAGAAGAACTCGGCGTAAGCGCAGCTGCTCCTGTAGCAGTAGCGGCAGGCCCGGCAGCAGCAGCGGCAGCTCCGGCTGAAGAAAAAACAGAGTTTGACGTTATCCTTAAATCGGAAGGCGCAAACAAACTTAACGTCATTAAAGAAGTCCGTGCAATCACCGGTCTCGGCCTTAAAGAAGCGAAAGACCTCGTTGAAGGCCACGGCGCTGTAAAAGAAGGCATCTCGAAGGCTGATGCAGAAGCAATTAAAGAGAAACTCGTTGCAGCTGGTGCTGAGATAGAGATTAAGTAAGTTGCTGAAAACATTCTGCATTTTATTGCAGAACTTATGAATTTTTTGGAAGGTAAGGCAGTGTTATGCTGTCTTACCTGCTTTTTTATTTTTAGCTTATACGAATTATTCGTGATGCCGGAAGATATCAGATACCAAACAAAAGAGAGGTAATGATGGGGATCTTAGGACAGCAGAATTACAGAACGAGAAAATGGTTCGGGAAAGTCGCAAAGAATGTAACCGACATTCCTGATCTTCTTGAAGTGCAGAAAGCTTCTTTTCAGAAATTGCTCCAGAAAGACGCCGCACCTTCGGAAAGGGAAAAAATCGGGCTTCACAATGCCTTTTTGTCGGTTTTTCCCATAACGAGTTTCAACAACCTGATCGAACTTTCGTATCTGGGCTATTCAATCGGAGAGCCGCAGTACGATGTCGACGAGTGCAAGCTGAGAGGAACAACCTACGAGCTTCCTTTGAAACTCAGGGTCGCCCTGGCTTCATATACGGACGACAACAACAAGAGAAAACTCAATTCAATCACGGAGCAGGAGATCCATTTCGGTTCTATTCCGTGCATGACAGACTGGGGGACATTCATAATCAACGGAACGGAAAGGGTTATCGTGAACCAGCTGCACCGTTCTCCGGGAACATTTTTCGACTGCGACAAGACCAAGACCACAAGCGGAAACGAGGTCTATGCGGCGCGTCTTATCCCCTATCACGGTTCATGGCTCGATTTCGAATTCGATTCGAAGAGACTGCTTTATGTAAAAATAGACAGAAAAAAGAAATTTTTGGCGACTGTTTTCCTGAAAGCATGGGGTTACACGACTCAGGAAATAGTTTCAGCCTTTTATATACCTGAAAAAATAGTTCTTCACGAAGGCGTTGCTGCAAAAGGGGAAGAAGGCGGCGACGAAAAAGTCAAGGAACGGACTATAATTCCGGCCAAGGTCATTGCTGGCAGCGACGAAACACTCAAGGATCAGAAAATTCCGGTCGATGTTATCGGCCCTGACGGCAGAGAACTCGCGAAAGAGGGCAAAAAGTTCTCTAAAGGCGTTCTCAAGAGACTTGACGAAGCCGGAGTCAGCGAAATCAATCTCCCCATGGAGTATTTTTTCAAAGATCCGAAGATGACAAGCAAGGACAAAGACAAGGACGAAAACTGCTTCAGACGTTTCTTCGCTCCTGTTTTTGATCCTGAGACCGGCGAAATTATCGCCAATGTCAACGATTCGGTTACTCCGACTCTTCTTAAGACGATGGCAAAGGCGGGGATCAAGGAATTTTCGATAATTTATTTCGAAAACATGAATTATTCCCCCTATCTTTCCAATACGCTGAAGAGCGACAAGACGGCTACGCGCGAAGAGGCTCTCCGTGAAATTTACAGAATGATGGTTCCGTCGAATCCGGCGAACAGCGAAGTTGCCGAGAATTATTTCAAGAGCCTTTTCCTCAATCCGGAAAATTACGATCTCGGTGAAGTCGGCCGTCTGAGAATGAATTATAAATTCAAGGAAGACCTTCCGCTTTCCGAAAGGCAGCTCAGAAGGGAAGATGTCATGAATTCCGTGATGTTCCTGCTTGAACTTACCGACGGCAGAGGGAAGATCGACGATATCGACCACCTCGGAAACAGAAGAGTCCGTCTTGTCGGTGAGCTTCTCGAGGATGTTTTCAAGACCGGTCTTCTCAAGATGTCCCACAGCATCAAGGAAAAAATCGCGGGCAGCGGAACGATGGAAAACCCGACGCCTTACGATGTTATCAGCTACAAGCAGGTTTCGGCGGTCCTGAAGGATTTCTTCGCAAGCGGTCAGCTCAGCCAGTTCATGGATCACACGAACGTTCTTTCCGAAATGACCCACAAAAGAAGACTTTCGGCTCTTGGTCCCGGCGGTTTGACGCGTGATCACGCAGGCTTTGATGTCCGTGACGTTCACAGAACGCACTACGGCAGAATCTGCCCTGTCGAAACTCCAGAAGGTCCGAACGTAGGTCTTATCGTTTCTCTCACGACTTTCGCGAGGATCGACGAGCACGGATATATCGAAACTCCGTACAGAAGAGTTGTTGACTGCAAAGTAACGGATGAAGTCGTATATCTTGACGCGATAAAGGAAGAAAATGAAATCATCATGCCGTCTTCGGTAAAACTTGACGAAAACGGCAGAATTATTGATGAAATAGTCAATGCTAGAATCGTCGGCGAAGTTGCCAGGGTCCCGAGGGAGAAAGTTACCCTTGTCGACCTTGTTCCTGTCCAGCTCGTTTCTGTTTCCGCGGCGCTTATCCCGTTCCTCGAGCACGACGACGCAAACAGAGCCCTGATGGGTTCCAACATGCAGCGTCAGGCGGTTCCGCTTATCAGAACGGATGCTCCGCTTGTCGGAACAGGAATGGAAAAGTATGTTGCCAGAGACTCCGGCTACACGCTTTTCGCAAGCAGAGACGGTGTTGTCGTAAAGGTCGATTCAAGCAGGATCGTTGTAAAAGTCGAGGAAAACGACAATGTCGATGTCGACATTTACAACCTTATAAAGTTCAAACGTTCGAACCAGAACACCGCGATAAACCAGCGTCCTGTCGTTTCTGTCGGCGACTTTGTCAGAAAAGGCGATGTCATTGCCGACGGTCCGGCTATCAACCGCGGCGAACTCGCGCTCGGCAAAAACGTTCTCATCGCGTTCATGCCCTGGAACGGTTACAACTATGAGGACTCGGTTCTTATCAACCGCAGGCTTCTCCGTGACGATTACTACACTTCGATCCACATCGAAGAGTTTATCTGCGAGGCGCGTGACACGAAGAGAGGACCGGAAGAGATCACGGCCGACATTCCGAATGCTTCGGAAGACATTCTGAGAAAGCTTGACGAAAGCGGTATCATCAGGATCGGCCAGAAAATAAAACCCGGCGACATTCTTGTCGGCAAGGTCACACCGAAAGGCGAGACGGTCCTCACCCCCGAGGAAAAGCTTCTCAGAGCTATCTTCGGTGAAAAGGCCGGCGATGTCAAAGACAATTCGCTTTATGTCCATCCGGGAACGGAAGGCGTTGTCATCGACACCAGGATCTTCTCCAGAAAAGGTGTCAAGAAAGACAACCGTATGAAAGAACAGATGCAGGAGCAGATGGATGCCGTCAAGAGAAACCGCGACGACGAAGTCCGCATCATCGAAAAGCATACCTACGAACTTATAAGAAAAATGTTTGTCGGCAAAAAGACTGACGCCGACCTCAGGAACGAAAAGGAAGTCGTTATCGTCAAGAAAGGAACGGAGCTTACTCCCGAAGTTCTCGCTTCGATCCCTGAAAGCGTTATGGCGGCTGTCAGCGTCAAAGACCGCGAACTTCTCAAAAATGTCAAGGAACTTATCCTCAACATGAGAAGAAAGGTCGATACCGTCAGAAAGATCTATGACAACAAAATGAAGCAGATCACCAGAGATGACGACCTCACTCCGGGCGTTGTCAAATCGGTAAAAGTTTTTGTTGCTGTCAAGAGAAAACTTTCGGTCGGCGACAAAATGTCGGGCCGTCACGGAAACAAAGGTGTTGTTTCGATGCTTCTTCCGGAAGAAGATGTTCCCTATATGGAAGACGGCAGGACGGTCGATATCGTCCTCAACCCGCTCGGCGTTCCCAGCCGTATGAACATCGGACAGATTTTCGAGGTTCACTTGGGTCTCGGTGCAAGAAAGCTGGGCGAGCAGATCAACCGCTATATGGAAGAAAACTACGGTGTTGACAAGCTCAGAGCGAAACTTAAGGAAATTCTTAATCCGAGCAAGGAAGTCGCGAAACTTATCGACGAGGCTGACGAGGACGATGTCCGCAGCTTCATCAAGTCGATGAAAGGCGGCATCTACACCGCGACACCCGTTTTCGACGGTGCGCAGGAATCGGAGATCAGAGATATTCTCAGGAAGACCGGCGAAAGAGAAAACGGCAAGATGATACTTTTCGACGGCAGAACAGGCGAACCGTTTGAATCAGATGTCACTGTCGGTGTCATGTACTTCCTCAAGCTCCACCACCTGGTCGACGAGAAAGTCCATGCAAGAAGTACCGGTCCTTACTCGCTCGTCACGCAGCAGCCTCTCGGCGGTAAAGCGCAGTTCGGCGGCCAGAGACTCGGTGAAATGGAGGTCTGGGCGCTCGGAGCTTACGGCGCGGCTTACTGTCTGCAGGAATTCCTTACCGTAAAATCTGACGATGTCGAAGGAAGGAAGAAACTTTACGAAGCGATCGTCCGCGGCAAAACCAAATACGAAATCGGAATTCCGGCTTCGTTCTCGGTTCTTGTCAAAGAGATGCAGAGTCTCTGCCTTAATGTAAATTTGATTGAAGAACAGAAAAACAGATAGGAGGATACCTTGAAAGACATTTACAAAGTTTTCGACAAGTCGAAAAGCAGCTTGGATTTTAAAGCTATCGAGGTGTCTCTCGCTTCTCCGGAACAGATTCTGAAATGGTCGTACGGCGAGGTCAAAAAACCCGAAACTCTCAATCACAGAACATACAAGCCTGAAAAGGACGGTCTTTTCTGCGCGAAGATTTTCGGTCCGATCAACGATTACGAGTGCCTCTGCGGCAAATACAGAAGGATGAAATACAAAGGCATCGTCTGCGAAAAATGCGGTGTCGAAGTCATCGAATCCAAGGTCAGAAGAGAGAGGATGGGGCATATCATGCTTGCGACTCCGGTTGCGCATATCTGGTATGTCAAGACATCTCCTTTCTATATCAACACTCTTCTCGGAATGAGCAACACGAACTTGAGCAGCGTAATCTACTGCGAAGGTTATGTTGTTCTCAAATCCGATATTCCTAAGGTCGAAAAAGGCCAGTATCTTGACGAAGAGCAGTACAACGAGATCCTGGACGAGCTCAACAAGAAGTATAACGGCGATCCAGTCGTTATTGCAGAGCATTTTCAGGCTGATACAGGTGCAGCTCCGATAAGAAAACTGCTTGAGGAGATGGATCTTGTCGCTGTCAAAAAGGAAGTCGAGACGGAACTTGAAAAATGCCACGACAAGAACCAGCAGGCAAAATTGCAGAAAAGAATCAATGTTTTCAACAAGTTCATCCGTTCGGGCGAGCAACCGCAGAACATGGTTCTTACTGTCCTTCCTGTACTTCCGCCCGATTTGAGACCGCTTGTTCCGCTTGAAGGCGGCAGCCGGTTTGCGACCAGCGACCTCAATGACCTTTACAGAAGAGTTATCAACAGAAATATCCGTTTGAAAAAACTGATGGATCTCGGTGCTCCCGATGTCATTATCAAAAACGAGACGAGAATGCTTCAGGAAGCTGTCGACGCGCTTTTCGACAACACGAAAGTTCACAGACCAGTCCAGGGAGCAAACGGCAGAGCATTGAAATCACTCAGTGAAATGCTTAAAGGAAAGGCAGGCCGCTTCCGTCAGAACCTTCTCGGAAAACGTGTCGACTACTCAGGCCGTTCCGTTATTACAGTCGGTCCCGAGCTCAAGCTTCACGAGTGCGGTCTTCCGAAAGTCATGGCGCTTGAACTTTTCAAGCCGTTTATCTACAACAAACTTTCCGAAAGAAACCTTGTCAGCACCGTTAAGGCTGCGAAAAACATGGTCGAAGCGGGTGAAGACGTTGTTTGGGAGATCCTTGAGGAAGTCGTAAAAGAGCATCCGGTCCTTCTCAACCGTGCTCCTACTCTTCACAGACTCGGTATTCAGGCATTTGAGCCTGTTCTTATCGATTCTAAGGCTATCAGGCTCCATCCGCTCGTATGTGTTGCGTTCAACGCAGACTTCGACGGTGACCAGATGGCTGTCCACCTTCCTCTCAGCATCGAAGCGCAGCTTGAAAGCCGTGTCCTTATGATGTCGACGAACAACATTCTTTCACCGGCATCAGGTTCTCCGATCATTTCTCCGGCACAGGATATGGTTCTGGGTCTTTACTATCTCACGACAGCGAAACCCTATTCGAAAGGCGAAGGAAAGGTTTTCTATTCCGATACCGAGGCTCTGATGGCGCGCGACTCCGGTGTTATTGACTGGCAGTCGATCATCAAAGTCAGGATCGACGGAGAAATCAAGATTACAACGGCAGGACGACTGCTCATCTGGGCTGTCACGCCGAAGGAACTCGGTTTTGATACGATCAACAGGCAGCTCAAAAAAGGCGACTGGACGGCTATTCTTGACAGAAGCTTCAGAACTGCTGGCGGAAAGGCGACAGTCGTTTTCGCCGATAAGATCAAAAATCTGGGTTACAAATACTCCACGACGGCGGCTTATTCTATTTCTATCGACGACATCAAGATCCCCGCAGAGAAGGCGACGATCATCGCAGAAACCGACAAATCGGTCCGCGAAGTTGAAGGCCAGTATGCTCACGGCGACATCACGAAGTCTGAAAGATACAATAAGATCGTCGACTTGTGGGATAAGGCAAATGAAAAAGTCACCAACAAAATGATGGATGGTCTTAAGGAAAAGAAGATCAAACACGAACTTTGGGGTGAAGTCATCATGCCTTCCGAAAACCCGGTTTATGTCATGGCCGATTCAAAGGCCAGAGGTTCGAAAGACCAGATCAGACAGCTCGGCGGTATGCGTGGTCTTATGTCAAAACCGAACGGCGATATCATCGAAACGCCTATTCTCGCGAACTTCAAGGAAGGTCTTGACTCCCTTGACTACTTCACGTCGACCCACGGCGCGAGAAAAGGTTCGGCCGATACGGCTCTTAAAACCGCAAACTCAGGTTATCTTACAAGAAGACTTGTCGATGTCGCTCAGGATGTTGTCGTAGTCGAGGAAGACTGCGGAACGAACAGCGGTATCGATGTCGAGGCTATGCTCAACGAATCGGGCGAAATCATCGCTCCGCTCAAAGAGAGAATACTCGGCAGAGTCGCTCTTGACGATATCGAAGATCCCGATACCGGCGAAATCATTCTCGAGGCTAACGAGATGATCGACGAAGCCGCGGCAGACAAAATCGTCAAGCTCGGTATCGACAGCGTCAGGATCAGATCGGTCCTTACATGCAGAAGTCCTTTCGGCGTCTGCGCGAAGTGCTACGGCAGAGACCTGGCGCGCGGCCACATCGTAAATGTCGGTGAAGCGGTCGGATTTATCGCAGCGCAGTCGATCGGTGAGCCCGGAACGCAGCTTACGATGAGAACATTCCACGTCGGCGGTGTTGCTTCCGGTAAAAGTGAAAAATCGAGCCACGAGTCGAAGAGAGCTGGTATAGTCGCATACAGAGACATCAAGCTCCTCAAGAAAGAGGACGGAACTTTCGTCGTAATGAACAGAAACGGTAAAATCGTTATTCAGGACGAAAAGGGAAGAGACAGAGAGAAATATCCGGTAACTTACGGTACAAATCTTAAAGTTGCCGACGGCGCTCATGTTGCCGAAGGAACGATCCTTGCAGAATGGGATCCTTACAACGATCCGATCATTGCCGAGACCGACGGTGTCATCGCTTATGAAGACCTCGAAAACGGTATCACGATGAGGGAAGAACAGGATCAGAATACCGGTCTTACCAAAACGGTCGTTATTCCGTCGCGTGACGCCAAAATGTCGCCCCAGCTGCTTATCACTGAAGAGGGTAAAAAAGGAAGAAAAGCCGCTAAAAAGCTCGAAAGAGGCGAGGCGGTCTACCATCTTCCGGTAAATGCCTACATCGAAGTCCAGAACGGTGATGCAGTAAAACCCGGTGATGTTCTTGCCAAGGTTCCGAGAGCGGCAAGAAAGACGAAGGATATCACGGGCGGTCTTCCGAGAATCAGCGATCTGTTCGAAGCAAGAAAAGTCAAAAATCCGGCGAAAGTATCGGAAATTTCAGGTAGAGTATCGATTCAGAGCGAAGGCAAGAGCTCAAAGAGCAAGCGTGTCATCACCGTTACTCCTATTGACGGCGGTGAAGCTATGGAACCTATCCAGATCCCGAAGGAAAAACACATCAACGTCCACGACGGCGATATTGTAGAGGCGGGCGAGGCTCTTATTGAAGGAACCATCGATCCGCACGACATCCTTCGTATCAGCGGTGAAGTTCCTGTCGCTAAATTCCTTGTTCAGGAAGTTCAGAGAGTTTACAAACTTCAGGGCGTTCCGATCAACGACAAGCACATCGAGATCATTGTAAAACAGATGCTCAAGAAGAGAAAAGTCGTTGACCCAGGTGACACGACGCTTATGAAGGACGAGCTCGTCGAAAAGGAAAAACTCGAGGCTATCAACCGTGAAACCGAAGCAAAAGGCGGCCAGCCGGCAACATGGGATGTCGTTCTTCTCGGCATCACCAAGGCTGCCCTCAACACCGAAAGCTTCTTCTCGGCGGCCAGCTTCCAGGAAACGACGAAAGTTCTCACCAACGCCAGTGTCGAAAGGAAAAAAGATATCCTCCGCGGTATCAAGGAAAACATCATCATCGGCAAGATGATTCCTGCCGGAACAGGGTTCCCAAAATACAGCGAGGCAAATTACGAAATCAGGATTCCGGGAATGGAGAATTCCGAAGCGGCCGATCCCGAAGAGAGTGTCGCTTCAAGGATCGCAAGAAACTCTTTCAGGGCAGAGAAGAGATTCTCTTCCGAAATGGATATGGAAGGAGCTTTTGATTTCGACAAAATTTCCGACGGTATCGAAGGCGACGAGGAAGGATTCTCGCAGACCGACGAGATAGACGGCAACTCGAAAGACGAAGAATAAATATTCTTTTTCCCTTGTTTTCAAGCCCCTCTCCGGAGGGGCTTTTTTGTTAGATGTGCCGCTTTATCTCTTTTCCGAATATCTGAGTGGGGTCGGAACTAAATGGAACTGAAAGGAGAACCGAGTTCATCCATCAGAAAAAATCTTAAAGTGCTATTTTAACATTTTGCGGTTTTACGAAAAATCTTAAATAGGATGGTTTCCTCACAAAATATCTTTTGACGGCTTTTTCAGCAGAAAATCTGGTTTTTGGTTGTATAAAGTCTTGAATTAGAAAAATGGAGCTATTAAGCTGTTGTTTATTTTAAGATTGTTTTTTTTATCAGGAAAGGTTTGTTGGGCACTCAAAAAATATTTTTTTAGCTACAAGAACAGCGCTCGCTATCAATAAAACAGTAACATGATGCCGAAGCGGAGCCAACTTCATTTTCAACAAGGATACCGGCTTGCAACAGCCACTGACCTGCACTTGAGCTAGGATAACCATAATCCGAAACAGAAAGAGAGTACGATTTGAACGAAGATGCACTTGATGATTTAATTTCTATCCATGATTCGGTAAGATCGTTATAGTATTTGAGTGTTGTCGTTGTAGGTGTTCCGCAACCTGAAGATGTACTGTATGACCAGCTCAATTTGACTGAACTGCCGGAAACGGAACCACTCAGTTTGGGAGGACACGGTTTAATTTCATCAGCGGTTCTGCATTTGCCAGTTTCGTCATTGCATCCGCCGACACCTTGGCAAGCCTTATCATCTACCCATTTTCCGCTGCTGCACCTCTGAGAATAACCGTAGGAACAACGATACTCACCATAATCGCATTCTGAAGAGCTTCCGCCGCCTGAACCGGAGCCGCCGCCTGAACTGCTGTTGCATTTGCCTGTTGAATAATTGCAGCCGTAGTCACAGGAATCATCGTAAAACCAACTACCGCCGGAACATCTGTATGATGAATCTCCATCGCATTTATAATCACCATAGGAGCATTCTGATGAACTTCCGCTGCCGGAACCAGAGCCGCCACCTGAACTGCTGTCGCAGGATTTACATACATAACCATAAGGAGAGCAACCACAATCGCAGTATTCACGAATCTCCCAAGAATTATTAACACACTTGTACTGAATAGATTCTTCACACTTAGGGGTACCATGTTCGCAGACATTATTATAATCGGAACTTCCACCACCGTTACCATAACCGCCGTCGCCACTGTAGCTACCGTCACCACTGTAGCCGCCGCTGTTACTGTCGCTGCCGCCACAGCTTACAACAAAAATCATTGCCACTAAAACGGCAAAACTAAAAAGGAATTTTTTCATCATAAAACCTCCAAAATTAAAAAAAGTTGCCAAAATTATTGAGAAAACTATCTAAAAAACTTGACTTAAACTCGAAATTAGATATAATTAAAGGCGGATTCTTGATTCTTGATTCTTGATTCTTCAAATTTTACTCCTGGTTATAAAAATCATTTTTTCAAAAAAATCAAAAACGCGGCATGATAACGGATGTGGTTGAAAAATCAATTTTTTTTAAGGTTTTAGTGTCAAACCTGCTTTGAAAGCTGTGATAAGCATTATCGATTTCGCATCTACGATCTGTTTTTCCTCGATCATTTTCCATGCTTCTTCGGGTGTCACTTCAAGTATTTCAAGATCCTCGTCGATTTCAGGAAAAAGTTTGCGTTCGCCTTCGGGAATTTTTTCGACTAGAGCCGTGAAATAGTGCATATATTCGTCGCTGCACCCGCATGAAGTGTAGGCTTCAAAATTTTTTTCTATCTTTATCGGGCGGTATCCGGTTTCTTCCTCAAGTTCCCTGATTATGCAGTGAGTCGGATCCTCGCCTTTGTCGATTTTTCCGGCAGGGATCTCGTAGATCCAGCGGTCGATCGGCGTGCGGTACTGCCTTTCGAGAATGATTTTACCGTCTTTAGTTATCGCCAGGATCGACGCGGTTCCGCAAAACCTGATGATCGAATGTTTAACGCGCCTTCCCGACTTGTCGAGCTCGACTTCCGACACCGTGAAAACGCGCATGTCGGCAACTTGTTTTTCTGAAATTATAGTGTTTTTTGCCATGTTTTACCTCACTTTTTCTCTTTAAATCCGCAGAGTATTCTCGCGTCATTGTATTCTTTTGTGTGATTGCCGGATGAATCCCTCATCACAAGGAGCTTTTGTTCGGTTTCTGTTATGGAAAAAGATGCCGAAAATATTGAAATGAGCGGTGGTTTGCCATCTTTGGGAACAAAGTCGACCCTTGAATTGATGTGCATTTCGCAGTTTTCAGCTGCTGTGTAGACTCTGGAAGCGTATAAAAAAGGATACACTGTTATGAAAAACCCTTTTCCAGAGAGGTGTTTCGCGGCAGTTTTGAAGTAGTCGTCAATGCTTCCGTTAAGTTCGAAACGGGCCGCCGCCTTGTCGTCGTTTTCGCTCAGAAGTCCTTCCGTACTCTGGTAGTAAGGCGGGGTCGAAGTTATAAGATCGAATTTTTCATCAAGTTCAAGCTCCCGCAGATCTCCGTGGATTATGTGGAATCTCTCAGTAAGCCCATTGATTTCAAGCGATCTTTCGGCAAGTTCGTAGCGGTTCGGCCTGATTTCGACGCCGGTTCCGCTGAGTTTGGGAAATTTCCACAAAACTATCATGGGAACGCTCGCAAGGCCGCTTCCGAGATCAAGAAAACGCTCCGGCGGATCATCCGAAACTGTTTTTATCGCAAGCCATGCCGTGAGAAGGTCGTCCGTGCTGTAGCGCTGGCCGTCTTCAGGCTGGAATATCTTGAAATTCCCTGAAAGCGTGTCGCATCTTACTGAATCGCTCATTTTGACACCGTGTCAAAATAAGAGGTCTGAAGCTGTAAGAATTGTTTTGCCGGTGTAGGCGAAGCGCGTTATCACGCTTTTGAGTTCTCGCACATTGCCGGGCCAGCTGTATGATTCGAGTTTTGCCGCCGCGTCGGGCTCGACAGCAAGCTCCCTGCCGCTCAAAGCGCGGAACAAATGCTTTGCAAGCGGAATGATGTCGCCCGGATGCTCGCGGAGAGGCGGGATTTTGATGTGAAGAGTCGAAATTCTGTAAAAGAGGTCTTTTCTGAAAGTCTGGTCCGCGACGGCTGATTCCAGATCTTTGTTCGTTGCGAGCACCAGATTGATGTCGACCTTTCTTCCGAGGCCGTTTTCGCCAACTTTGCGTACATTCCAGTCTTCAAGAACGCGGAGAAGTTTCGATTGCAGATTCATCGGGATCTCTGCGATTTCGTCGAGGAAAAGAGTTCCGCCGTCCGCCTGTATGAATGCGCCGGCATGCTCTTCCGCACCAGTGAAACCGCCTTTCGATGTGCCGAAAAGCTCGCTTTCAGCCAGAGTTTCGGGGATGCTTGCCGCGTTGTATGTGACAAAAGCGCCGTTTCTGCCGCTTGTTTTGTGGATAAATTCGGCAAAGACCTCTTTTCCGGAGCCGCTTTCACCCGAAAGAAGGATTATCGGATGGTTGCGGAACAGAACAGGCTGGTTGAGCCAGTTCTCGATCTGTTCAAAATAGGGTGCAAGCGCGCCGGCAAGAAATGTTTCGCTCGTTTTTTCCTTGTTGATTTTGATAGTCACTTCATGCCGTCCGGCAAGCGAAAAGCGGTATTTGCCCTCTTCTAAAATGCCGTTATTGATCCTGACGCCGTTCACCCATGTGCCGTTTTTTCCTTTGTTGAGGAAAAGAACTCCTTTTTCGTTCATCTCAAGAACGACATGTTCGCTTGAAACCTCGTCGAAAGCGACCGGAACATCGGCGTTTTTGCGCCCGATCACGATTTTGCGCCCTAGCCTGAAAACGAAGGTTTTGTGCATTCCGCAGTATGTTATCTCGATGTTTTTGAATTCGGTAGGCTCATCGTCGATTACCAGCGTGTTGCCCGCTCTGGAAGCGGGTTCGTCCGGCATTGAGGGAATCAGATTCGATGTCGGCGAAAATGAAAAACTGAAGTCCTGCAGCGAAAAAACATCGGAATCCTCGAAGATCTCACCGCCCGAAATTTTTTTGCCGTTGAGCTTGAATACGCCTGCAACCGGGTAAAGACACCACGAATAATCCTTTTTCTCAAAATTGAATTCTTTCCTCATTACAAGTTCGCATTCCCGCATTTCATCGGGAAAAAGAATATCGCCTTCACCACCGCCGATGACGATTTTTTTTCGCGCGCTGTTTATATAAAAGGAAAAAAGATGCTTCGTGCCTCTATATATAAGAAGGTACATTTTTCATTCTCCTCAAAATCAACACCGCAATATTTTATTGAAAAGCAGGGAAAAGACAAGAATCATCGTTACGTCGTTTCGTCGTCACGTTATGCCGC
>DBYC01000026.1:31772-34071 GCA_002310035.1 bacterium UBP6_UBA1196 | reverse complement strand
TTCGCGTAAAGTTTTCATTTTATACCTCCAAAATTAGACTTTAAACCATGATTTTGCGGGCCATTTCCTCGTTTATCGCGACCCTGGACTCCTTGACTTTGACAATTACGTTTCCAGCCAGAGAATTTACGACTGTGACAGTTGCACCAACCGTAAAACCTAAATTTTCAAGATGGTGCTTTACTTCGTCACTGCCGCCGATTTTCTTAATGACCTGTTCGTTTCCTGCATCCGCTAAAACTAATGGTATCAATGCTTTCTCCATTAAAAACTGCCTAATATCACAAAACTCATTTTGTTAAAAGAGCCAAATTAAATTAGCTGAGACTAACAATAGTTAGCGACAACTAATTGTCAAGAGAAAATTATGAAAAAAATAAAATTCATGTGGAATGTCTTGCAAAGTGATTGTTTTTATTTGTGAAAAGTAAAAATATTTATTTTGGAAATATTACTTTTTAAGAATTCTCATCGCATTGAGAACCGCTATCACGGTGACTCCGACATCACCGAAAACAGCTTCCCACATTCCTGCGATCCCTAAAGCCCCGAGAACAAGGAAAACTCCTTTTATTCCGAGAGCCAGCGCGATATTCTGAATGACAATGCTTTTTGTTGCTTTTGCAACATCTATGGCTTCGAGAAGTTTCGAAGGTTCGTCCGTCATGAGTACTACATCGGCCGCTTCTATTGCGGCGTCGGAGCCGAGACCTCCCATAGCCACTCCGACATCGGCTCTTGCCAGAACAGGTGCGTCGTTTATTCCGTCGCCGACGAATGCGAGCTTTCCAGAATTATCGCTATTTTTCTCTAAGATCTCTATTTTTTCGACTTTTTCTCCGGGAAGAAGCTGCGCATAATACTCATCGATCTTCAGTTTTTCGGCTACGGCATGCGCGATTTTCTCGTCATCTCCTGTGAGCATTGCGATCTTTTTTACGCCGAGTTCTTTCAGGCCTAAAACCGCTTTGAAGCTGTCTTCCTTGATTTCATCGCTTATCAGAATGCAGCCTGCATAGCGACCATCTGTTGCGACATAGACTTTTGTTCCTGTTTCACCACACGGCTGAAAGGAGATTCTTTCGTCAATCATAAGTTCTTCGTTGCCGGCGAGGATTTTTTCGCCGCCGAATACAGCACTGATACCGCGCCCGGGGATTTCAACATGACTGGAAACAAGCCCGCTTCCGATTTCTTTTCCGTAAGCCGCAGAAATTGATTTCGCAATAGGATGGTTGGAAAAATATTCGGCTGCAGAGGCGTATTCAAGCACTTTTTCTTTGGTAAAACCCTCGGCCGGAATGATTTCCGTGACATTGAAGACCCCTTTGGTGAGGGTTCCGGTTTTGTCGAAAACGACGGTCCCCAGGTTGTCGAGCGCTTCGAGGTAGTTGCTTCCTTTCACAAGTACGCCGTGTTTTGAAGCTGCTCCGATGCCTCCGAAAAATGTGAGCGGGATCGAAATTACAAGAGCGCATGGACATGATACAACAAGGAAAACAAATCCTCGGTGGATCCAGTCAGTCCATTCTCCGCCAAGAAGAAGGGGAGGAAGCACAGCTAAGAGCGCGGCGAGAATAACAACTACGGGCGTGTAGTATCCTGCGAATTTTGTTATGAAATTTTCCGTTTTTGCTTTTCTTTCAGAAGCATTTTCAACAAGGTCTATGATTTTGGAAACTGTCGATTCTCCGAAATTTTTAGTCGTTCTGATCGTCAGAGTGCCGCTCTGGTTTACGCATCCCGAGAGGACTTCGTTGCCTTCGCGGACACTTTTCGGAACCGATTCACCGGTCAGAGCCTTCGTATCGATCATCGAGTTTCCTTCAAGTACAATACCGTCGAGAGGGATCTTTTCGCCCGGTTTCACGATAATCGTCTCTCCTAAAGCGACATTTTCGGGAGAAACAGTTTCAGAAATGTCGTTTCGCAGCACTGTGGCGTGGTCCGGACGTATATCCATAAGGTCGGAAATCGATTCTTTCGAGTGTTTCACTGCGAGCGACTGGAAAAATTCTCCTATCTGGTAAAAAAGCATTACCGCGACAGCTTCGGGATATTCGCCGATGACGAAAGCCCCGACAGTTGAGATCGTCATCAGGAAATTCTCGTCGAAAACCTGCCCGTGGGCGATATTTTCAACCGCTTCAAGAACGACATCGTAACCGAGAATGATGTATGCCGCTATCAGAAAGCCCAGTTCTACGTGCAGCGGAACGTCTGCCGCAAAAGCCAGGACAAGCCCTGCAATATAGACTAAAGCTCCGATAGAGAGGCGTAAGATCAGTTTTTTGCCGCC
>DBYC01000026.1:0-31758 GCA_002310035.1 bacterium UBP6_UBA1196 | reverse complement strand
CAGGCGTGACAGCAGCGGCATCCGTGTTCGTGTTCGCAAGATTCGTGTTCGTGATGTTCGTGTGCCATAGCTGTCTCCTGATCAATGCGTTTCCCGGTAGTCCGGCATCAGTTCTTCGAGATGCTCGAATCCCGTATCGATAATTTTTTTAACATGCTCGTCTGCCAGCGAGTAGTAGACGATCTGCGCCTCGCGCCGGAATTTCACAAGCCCCGCAAGACGCAAAGCCTTAAGCTGGTGCGAAACCGCCGATTTTGTGAGCCCTAACAGCACGGCGATGTCGCAGACGCACATTTCGCTCTGTTCTAGAGCGTGCAGGATCTTAACTCTCGTATAGTCGCCGAAAAGCTGCATCAGATCCGCCAGGTTCAGATATTCATCATCTGACACCATTTTTGATCTGACATCATTCACAATGTTTTCGTGTATCACATTGCAAGTGCACAAAGACTCCGAATCTACCATTTGAGACCTCCTCTTTTATTAGTTGAACAAATGAACAACTAATCATTACTTCTTAAAAAAGTTTTGTCAAGAGGGAGGAATGTTTTTTTGTGTTGAGTTCGAGGAACTAACAGCAGTTTTCAAATAATAAAATGGGAAAAATTTTTTCTGGCATTTTTTTAAAGGATGGATAGAGTGGGCGCATGTTTGTTGTTGGAACGCCGATTTTTTATATCGCCCTCCTTTTTTTAGGGCTTTTTCTAGTATTGAAAAAAATTTTTAAAGGGAGTGCGTTCAAAATTGTCGGTATAAATTTTATTGTAATTCTTTTTTTGATTGCGCTTTTTGATTCGGCAGCCGCTATTTTTGCGGGAAATGCCGATTCGTTCAGGATCGCTGACAATTTTTACCATCACGGTCTTAAATCATATGTTCTTGACCAGACTTCGTGGAAAGGTGACGGTGTTTCATTTTATACGATAGCCACAAATTCGCTCGGTTTTGTAGATGAGGTAAACCGCGAAGTTCCGCTGAAAAAAAGCAGGAAGCGTGTGATGTTTCTCGGTGACAGTTTTATGGAAGGTGTCGGCTATCCTTGGAGTCAGACTGTTCCGGGCATAATTTCTGAGCGTTTTAAAAAATATGATGTCGAACTGTTAAACGCATCAGTCATCAGTTATTCTCCTAAAATTTATTATCTGAAGCTCAAACATTTTCTCGAAATGGGGCTTGAGATCGATGAACTCTATGTTTTCATTGACATTTCCGATATTATTGACGAAGTCGTCTACGACTATTTCGTGCCGAAAGAATTTAGTGATTTCGAACGGAAATGGCAGGCTGTCGATAATTTCTTTATAAAAGGTTCCTATCTTTACAGATCGGCCAAAATAAATTATTTCATTGCTCAGGAAAATCCTTATAACGAATTTTCACCTTTCTGGGGCGGTCTGAACGGTTTTTACACATGGAAACCGAAGTGGACTTTCGACGGTGCTGCCTACAAACTTTACGGAGAAAAGGGGATTGCTTCGGCAAAAAAGCATATAGATCTTCTGCGCGAACTTTGCGAGAAAAAAGGAATAAAGCTCCACATAGGTGTATGGCCTTGGGAAATTCAGGCTCTGAATAAAAACGGAAGACTTCAATATGACATCTGGAAAAAGTATACTGATCAGTATGATATTGATTTTATTTCACTTTTTGATACATTCGAAGCAATGTCGCCTGAAGAAATCCATAGTATTTTCATTCCGAACGACATTCATTGGAACGAAAAAGGAAACAAAATTGTGGCGGATTATATCTGGCAGCATATTTTAAACAACATGGAGGGAAAAAATGAAGCTTCTGAAGGAAATTAAAGGCAATAAAATCGTTGAAAAGATTGAAAAACTGGTAAAAATTCCGTCACCGACCGGTTTTACCGGCAAAGTTCGTGATTTTCTTGTCGAAAACGCCGAAAAAAACGGCATTTCATACAGAGTCTCTAAAAAAGGCGCTGTCGTTTATTCGTTCGGTCCGCAGGATAAGGAAGGAACATTCTTCGCGGCGCATGTCGACGCTCTCGGTGCGATCGTTACAGCGGTCGACGATTCTTCGGAAAGAGTTAAGATCACAACTGTCGGCGGTTATCCGGCGCTTTACATAATCGGTGAGATCTGCACAGTACATACCCGCAAAGGTGCTGAATTCGTCGGAACTTTCCTTCCTGAAAATCCGGCTGTCCATGTAAATTCCAAGCTGAAAGAGATGGTGCCCGATTTTGACAACTGCTCGCTCAGGATCGATCTCACGCTGAAAAACGGCGAAAAGCTGAGCGATTTTATAAGTGTCGGTGATTTTGTTTCTTTGGACTGCGGTTTCAGATACGTCGACGGTTATGTAAATTCGCGTCATCTCGACGACAAGGCGTCAGCCGGAATTTTCTTGTATCTTTCTGAAATTATTAAGAAAAATGAAAATAAGCTTAAAAGTAAGATCTCGTTTTTCTTCAATGTGACCGAAGAAACAGGGCAGGGGATCGCGGCTACTCCGCAGGGCGATGACCTCATCGTTGTCGATATGGGCGTTGTCGGCAAAGGAACAACCGGAAGCGAAAAGTGCGTCAGCATCTGCGCAAAAGATTCGTCCGGCCCTTACAACTATGACCTTACAAACGAACTTATAGATCTTGCCGAGAAGAACGGAATTCCTTTCAAAACTGATATTTTCCCGTTCTACGGTTCGGACGGCTCGGCGCTTCTGCGCTCTTGCAGTGATACGAGAGTAGCGCTTATCGGCCAGGGCGTCAACGCAAGCCACGGCTACGAAAGAACGCATGCCGACGGCCTTGTTGCGACCGCTTCTTTGATTCTTGCATACATTTTCCGTTAAGCCATGAAGAGACCTGACGGCTCGCTCATAAGCTTTATGAGCAATCTTGTAAAAGCAAACGGCGGGATTAACTGCGCCCAGGGAATTCCCGGCTTTGATCCGCCGGAAGAACTCATTGAAGAGTTGATTTGCGCGGCAAAGCAGCCTGTCCACCAGTATCCGGCGGGAAACGGCAACCCTAAACTCCGCGGACTTATTGCTTCAGGCCTTGCGGGAAACTGCGGACTTACTGCCGAAAACATTCTTGTCACGAACGGCGCAACCGAGGCGATCTCGCTGATCTATCTCTATCTGAGGCAGAAAAACGGCGGAAATTTCACCGTTCTTTCTTTTGATCCTGTTTATGAAAGTTATTCAAATCTGCCGAAAATCTACGGCGACAGATTTTTATGCGAATATCCCGACGAATCCGGAAATTTTGATTTTCAGGCACTTGAAAAGAAGGTGGAGGCTGAAAAAGTGAACCTGATTCTCGTCTGCTCGCCGGGAAATCCGCTCGGAAAAATATGGAGAAAGAATGAAATAACGGCTCTTTATGAAATCTGCAGGAAAAACGGCGCGGCACTTGTTTTTGACGCGGTTTACAGCGACCTTTACTTCGGTGAAAAACCTTATCTTCCGTTTGATCTGGCCGGCGAAACGCTTTTTGTGGTTTCAGCTTTCTCTAAAATGCTTTCGATAACGGGCTGGAGAGTGGGGTATGTTATTGCCGGAAAGGCGCATGTCGAAAATATGGCGAAGATCCACGATTACACCGGACTCTGTACCCCGTCGATTCTCCAGATTGCAATAGCGGAGTATCTTGAAAAGAATGATTTCGGTAAAAGTTATCTTGAAACTTTGCGCGGAAAAATAAGGGAATCGTTTGAAACCATGCATCCGGTACTTGAAAAAAGCGGTTTTTCAATGCCTTCGATCGATGGCGGATACTTTATCTGGGCGAAAATCCCGGAGCCTTTCACCGACGGTTTCGAGTTCGCGATGTCGCTTTACGAAAGCAAAAAAGTCGGTACTGTCCCCGGAATTCATTTCAGTGAAAGAGGGAATGATTATATCAGAATAAGCATCGCGAAGCCGGCGTCGGAAATTGCCGAAGCGGCTGAAAGAATCGCGGATTTTCTGCAGACCAGCCGCTAGTTCAGGCGCTTTTCATGCATTCTCCTTTAGATTGGACTTTGTAAAAATTTAATTTATAATCCTGTTCGGTTTTTGGGAGCGAGTGTCTATGGATAGATTGCGTTTCTGTTTTCAGATTTTAAAAAGAATCGTTTTTCTGGTTCTTTTTTTTGTGATTCTCGCATTTCAGAATCATATATTCATCTATGTAGAAAATCTGGCCGCATGCTTTCCTGTCACTTTGATAACAACGCAGAAAAGTTCGGCCGAAAAGATAATTGCCGCTTCTGAGATCTGTTCTGTTTCGGTGCAGAGCGAGCGGATGACTTTCGATTCATCAATTTTCAATCACTATGAAACGCTTCCGGTCAAGGAAATTTATCTTTATTCGGTGAAAATTCCGTATAAAAACTGGAATGAAATCAAGAATTCGGAGGATATCATTCCCGAAGCCAATCCTTATATCGGCGAGATCGTTTCGTTCTATCTGGAATCAAAGATGAAATGCTGGGTTTTCTCTTTTGTTTTTTCAGCACTTCTGGGACTGTTTTTCGTTTTTGAAATTGTTGCTTCCAATAAAATGCCACGCAAACGGTTTTTTATAATATCAATAGTAAATTCAGTTGTTTGCGTTGTTTGTTCAGCTCTTTTGATCTATCTTTTTCCCGTTTTTGTCATGCCGCTTTCGGCAACTTCGGCGGGAGTTTTTTTTATGGCTTATCTTCTTATGACGTTGATGAATTATAAACTTTTGAAAAGGTGATATTATGTATCGGTTTATGTCTTTTGTCTTTACACTTGTTTTCTTTGTTTCATGCAATTTTACGGTTGGACTAACAGATTCGGAAAAAGAAAAAAAACAAGAAAACACTTCTGAAACTGCCGATGCTGATGCAGAGATAACAGATACCGGTGATACGATTACAGATACCGGTGATACGGTTACAGATACCGGTGATACGGTTACAGATACCGGCGATACGATTACTGATATTGACACTGACACCGATACTGACACGGGGGATGATACCGGCGATACGATTACTGATATTGACACTGACACCGACACCGATACCGGAGATACAGATTCTCGAACCTGTAATTCAAATGAAAAAATTGACAATTTCGACGGCGATTTGATTAAGATAAGGATCGTTGCCGGCAACATCACGAGCGGCAACAAGCAGTCTTATGATCCTGGACACGGAATCAGAATTTTTCAGGCTTTGAAACCTGACATCGCACTTGTTCAGGAGATGAATTACAAAAACAATTCGGATTCCGATTACAAGAATTTTGCGCAGCAGATCGTGGGGACAAACTGCTATGCCATCGATGATGCAGACTATCAGATCCCGAACGGCGTTGTAAGTAAATATCCTATAACATCGCATGGTTATTGGAAAGATCCCAAGATAAACAACAGGGCTTTGATGTGGGCTGTCGTCGATATTCCCGGAGACACGGATATTTTTGCGGTAAGCGTCCATCTTCATACAAAACCGACAACGGACCAGACAACGGCTGCCAAGGTCATTGTTGATGAAATCGCGAAAATCAAAGAGAAAAATCCCGGGAAATATTACTATGTCGTAGGCGGCGATTTCAACGGTCCGACAGCTGTTTCATCAGACGGTTTCGGCAAAAACAATACTTTTTATGTGGGCGGGCCGCATCCTGTTGATGAAAACGGCGATGAGGAGACAAATGCCAACGGAAGCAATCAGTACGATTTTGTTTTAGCCGATTATCCGCTGCATGAATTCCAGGTTCCGGTTGTCTACTATTCGAATGAAGATTCAACAAAAACAAAGTGTTATGAAAACGGACTTGTTTTTGACACGCGTGTTTACTCTCAGAGCGTGCTTGACGAATATTTTTCACCGGCAGAGACAGGCGATTCCGGCGCGTCTCAGATGCAGCACATGGCTGTTGTCAAAGATTTTTTGATTGAAGTGAATAAATGACAGAAGAGTTTTTGCCTGAAAACAGATTCGGAAAGATCTACCGTTTCGAAGAAGTCTCGTCTACGATGGATGAATGTGAAAATTTAATAAAATCAGGTGTTTTTAGGGGTATGGTCGTCGCTGATTCGCAGACTTCAGGTCGCGGCAGAAACGCTAAAAAGTGGGTTTCGGCTGCGAACGGAAACATCTATTTTTCTTTTTTTGACAGACTGGATCCGGAACTTTCCTTGATTCCGCAAAGGTGTGCTGTAGCTGCGTTTCTGGCTGTGGAACCGTTTGTCGAAAATTCAGCTGAAGTTGTAATAAAATGGCCTAACGACATTCTGGTCGGAATGAAAAAAGTGTCGGGAATCATTGCAAAAACAATGCTTTTTGAAGGAAAGAGGTTTTATATCTGCGGAATTGGAATAAATGTCTTTCCGCCGGAAGAAAACGGCATGAAATTTGTCTGGGAACCTGCTTCGCTTTCTGAATATAGTGAAGTTTTGACGGAAGAGGTTTTAACCGCTCTCGTCAAAAGCACAGATTTTGCTTTTTCTGCACAAGATGATGAAATTATTGGTGTTTATTCGAAGAATGTTGATTGGATGAAAGGGCGCGTAATTGTGTTTTCGCAGGATCTTGTTAACAAAGAAAAAGGAAAAATCACCGGTTTTTCGGATGATTTTTCGGTAATAAAAATTATGACAGACGAAGGTTTGAAGGAGCTTGCGGCTCTATCGATTTTATCAATAATTTAAGTAGGTTATGTAAATGAAAGAATGGAATCCTACTAAATCCAACAGATTCCTCATGGGAGTAGCTCTCATCTTTTTGGCGTTTTTGCTCAACTTTATTCCCTCAAAAATAGCTTTGGCATTGAATTTGCCGGTATTTTTGGATTCAATTGGAACTGTTGTCGCCGGAATGATCGGCGGGAACCTGCCGGCTGTAATAGCAGGATTCTGCGGGAACGCTGTTAACGGAATTTCAGATATAACGACATTCTATTACGGTGTTATAAGTATCATGATAGGTGTCACTGCCGCTATTTTCCAGCGGAACGGCTTCTTTAAGAAATGGTATGGGATCATTGCGGCAATATTTGTTTTTTCCATTCTGGGCGGCGGTGTCGGTTCGATCCTCACATATTTTCTGTACGGATACGATTTCGGTGAGGGGATATCAGCTCCGTTCGCCGTTGCGATATATGAGCATTTAGGCTTTTCTAAGTTCTTTTCCCAGCTTTCGGCGGATATAATTATTGATCTTTTTGACAAAGCTATCGTCGTGGCATGTTCGCTTTCGGTTTATCGTGTTATTCCGGAAGCATCCAGAACAAGGGCAGAGCAGCTGTTTCTTTTTTTCCCTGATTTCGACGGCAAATACAGAAAGGCTTTGTATCACGCAAATATAAAACGTTCGCTTTTGAAAAAGGTAATAGTTCTGGTTATCGTGGCTGAAATTCTTTTGGGAACTGTGGCTACCGTAACAGGTTTTTTCCTTTACAGACAGGTCGCGATCAGCAAATTCACCGAAATCGCAGACGGAGTAACAAAGGCTGCTTCAGTTGTAATAGATGAAAACAGGATAGAAGAATTTCTTGAAAAGGGGAGAACCGCCGACGGTTATGCTGATATCGAGAAAAATCTCTATAAAATAAAGGAAAGTTTTCCGCAGACGATGTATCTCTATGTCTATAAAATAATGGAGGACGGCTGCCATGTCGTATTCGACCTTGATTCCGAAGGCGGTGCAGAGGCAAGCCAGCCCGGAGACATCATGGAATTTGATCCGACATTTGTGCCGTATCTGCCGAAACTTTTCAAAGGGGAGGAGATCGAACCTATCATTTCAGATGACCAGTTCGGTCAGCTTCTTACTGTCTACAAACCGCTCACAGGTTCGACTTATGTCGCTGCTGACGTTACAATAGCGAGTATCGTTGCCGACGAGGCTAAATTTATAATCAAACTGATCTCTGTTTTTTTCGGACTTTCGATAATAATCATGAGTATTGTTCTTGAACTGGTCAACCGCGGCATTGTCAATCCTGTCAACCGCATGGCTTTTGCTTCGATGAAATTTGCCTACGATCTGCAGGAAGGGGGTAATTCATCTCTTAAGCTGCTGCAATCACTCAAGATACATACTTTTGACGAAATCGAAAATTTGTATCTTGCTATTTCGAAAATGGGGCGTGATTCGATCGATTACATCCACCAGCTCAACAAACAGAACGACCGGATCATGAGGATGCAGGAAGAGATTATTCTCAACTTCGCGGAAATGGTCGAAGCCCGTGACATCAGTACCGGAAACCATGTCAAAAAGACGGCATATTATGTCGAGGCGATTGCGAAAGAACTGCAGAAAGAAGGGAAATTCAAAGATATTCTCACAGATTCCTACATCAAAGTTCTGAAACGCTCAGCACCTCTTCACGACATCGGAAAAATCGCGATTTCAGACCTTATTCTGAATAAACCCGGCCGGTTTACCGATGAAGAATTCAAAATCATGCAGAGCCACACTACCGAAGGGAAGAACATTCTTGCAAAAATAGAGGCTAATGCAAGCGATATGGATGAAGGTTACCTGAAAGAATCGATGGAAATGGCGCATTATCACCACGAAAAATGGGACGGTACAGGCTATCCGACCGGAATAAAAGGCGAGGAAATCCCGCTTGCGGCAAGAATTATGGCTGTTGCCGATGTTTTTGACGCACTTGTCGCCGAGCGTGTCTACAAAAAATCATTCCCATATGAAAAAGCGATGGAAATTATCACCGAAGGCTCAGGTAAGGCTTTTGATCCGCTTGTTGTAGAGGCGTTTACAAACATTTCAAAAGAGCTTTACGACGAAAGAACGCGCATTTCTGGCGGATCAAAACAGTGAAAAACTGATTTTCTGTTTTCTAAAAGAGTGAAATTAGTGCATCAAGAAGTTTTATATTGAATTTGTGAAGAAGCGGCATAAGACCGCATATCCAGAGAATTATTGCCAAAAGAACTGATATGGTGACTATAAAAAGCAGCCTGTTTTTCATAATTTTTCCCGGACATACCTGACTGCGTTGGTGAAAATTTTGAGTCCGAGTGCTTCCGGCATTTTATCCATTCTTGTCCATTCAGGGTGCTGTGTGCCGTTCACAAAAACTTCAGGATGCGGCATCATTCCGAGAACATTACCTTTTTTATTGGTGATTCCGGCGATCGCAAGCTCGGAACCGTTGGGATTTTCGGGGTAGCGCTGCGTGATTTCACCGTTTTCATTTACATATTGGAAAGCGATCATGTTGCTGTCCTTGATCATTCTAAGGTCATGCTGCTGGGCTACGAATTTGCCTTCGCCGTGACGGACCGCGACATCGAAAATGTCTATCCCCTCAAGAAAAGGTGAATGATTGTCACTGTTTGCCTTTATGCGTACCCATCTGTCCTCGTATTTTGCCGAGTCATTATGGGTGAGTGTCGCTACCTGTTTTTTAAAAACTTCCTTTTCATCGCCGGGAAGGACCCCCATTTTTACGAGCGTCTGGAATCCGTTGCAAATTCCGATGACAAGTTTGTTCTCGAGGATGAATTTTTTGAGCTTTTCTCCCATTTCCTTCTTGATTTTAAGCCCTAAAACCCTGCCGGAAGCAATGTGGTCGCCGAACGAAAAGCCGCCGGGGAAAACCATGATCTGAAAATCGTCGGTATTGACTTCGCCGTTGATTACTCGGTTGACATGAACACGCTCGATCCTGTCAGCTCCAGCCATTTCAAAAGCCCATGCGGTCTCGACATCGCAGTTGATACCGTAACCTGTAAGTATCAGAACGCTAACTTTTTCCATTTTTATCCTCCCAAAACAGATCAACAACAAGCGCGGAAATATAGCACAAGTTTAATTGATTGCAAGTCTCCGCGCTTATTATATTGACGGTTTTTGCTGTGCGGCGGGAAATCTCCGATCCAGGATGAAATCAGCTCAAAATCAAAAAAGAAAAAGATTTTATTGAATAGTTCGGTAACTTTGCTATAAAATGCCGGTCAAATTTTGACCCTGTTGTTTGCAGAGAGGAAAAATGATAAAAGAAAACCTTGTCAATACTTTGGAAAAATCGATCCGCGCAAATTGGGATCTTCCGTGTTTCAGCGATTACGGAAGTGATTCGCAGCTTTCTTTTGCGGGGATTGCTGAAACGATTCTGCGTATTCACGAAATGTTTAAAAGTTTCAGCATAAAAAAAGGCGACAAAATTTCTTTGTGCGGCAGAAATTCGTCAAACTGGGCTGTTGTTTATATTGCAACAGTAACTTACGGCGCCGTCATTGTTCCGATCCTGGTAGATTTTTCGTCGGAGGAGATAGCATATATCGCCGCTCATTCCGATTCAAAGCTCTTTTTTGCCTCTGATTCTGTTTTTGATAAAATCGCAACTCTTGTGCCCGAACAAACAAAAGCTGTGATTTCATTGGAAAATTTCGATTTTTTCTTTGTTAGGGACGAAGAAGAAAAACATACTGTTCTTGATAACGACAGGTCCTTTTGCGAAAATATGAAAAAAAATCCGCTTACCGGAGATAGTTTCCGTTTCGAGGAAATATCCAACGACACGATAGCGGCTATTGTCTACACATCGGGGACCACAGGTTTTTCAAAAGGGGTGATCATAAACCACAATGCGCTCATGGTGAATGTGAAATTTTTCGTTGATCACCTTATGAAAACAGAGAAGGGGACAGTGCTTTCTTTTCTGCCTCTGGCTCATTGTTTTGGTTGCGCATTCGATTTTCTGTCGCAGTTTGCACGCGGCGCCCACATATATTTCCTTGGCAAAATTCCTACCCCGAAAGTAATTCTCAGAGCTTTTGAAGAGATAAATCCGGTCATTGTTGTCACTGTTCCGCTGATCCTGGAAAAGATATACCTTTCCAAAATAGTGCCGCTTCTCGAAGGTTCAATTCTCGGAACTTTGATCAAGATTCCTTTGATAAACAAGCTCGTTTATGCTCAGATCGGCAGAAAAATAAACGATGCTTTCGGCAACAACCATTTTGAGATTCTGATAGGCGGAGCTGCTTTCAATCCGCAGATCGAGGATTTTTTTGCGAAATGCGGAGTCCGTTTCACTGTCGGTTACGGGATGACGGAATGTGCACCGCTTATCGCCTATACCCATTATTTTGACGGCCGTCCTGTCGGCAGCTGCGGCAAACTGATCGGTGATCTTCAGATGAAAATAGATGCTCCTGACGAAAACGGAGTCGGTGAAATTTGTGTCAAAGGAGAAAACCTTTTTCTCGGATATTACAAAATGGAAAAGGAGACTGCCGAATCGATTGACGGCGAAGGCTGGTTCCACACCGGCGATCTCGGCAGTGTCGATAAAAACGGATTCCTGTATATCAAAGGGAGGATAAAAAGTATGATCCTCTCCGCTTCGGGGCAGAACATTTATCCTGAAGAAATAGAGGCAAAAATAAATTCGATGCCTTATGTCGCGGAATCGCTTGTCGTCGAGGCAAAAGACCACAAACTGGTCGCGTTTGTATGTCCCGATTCGTCTAAATTAAAAAAAGACGGAGTCGATGAAGTACGGCTGAACGAAATCATGCAGGAAAGCCGCCTTAAACTTAACGAAACGCTTTCTTCTTTCGCCAAACTTTCGGATATAAGGATCTATCCGCAGGAATTCGAGAAAACATCTACAAAAAAGATAAAAAGAAGGCTTTATTCCGATCTGGCCGACAGATAATTTATGCGGTCCGGCAGTAGCTGTCATTAGGAGTTTGCGCGGAGTCAGTTATGGACGAAAATATCAGAAAAGTTCCGAAAAGGATCGCTCAGACAGTTATAAACTCGCTGAAAGGAGGCGTTGTGCCGAGGATCGGACTGCCTTACATCACGGTCGGGCGGAAAAACGAGATCGAGGCTCTTTTGCACGATGTCGATATCGTTTCGGAAGGCGGCGCAGCTTTCAGATTTATCGTCGGGCGTTACGGTTCGGGAAAAAGTTTTCTGCTCCAGACGATAAGAAACTATGTGATGGAACGCGGTTTCATCGTCGCCGATGCCGATCTTTCACCGGAACGCCGCCTGCAGGGGACGCACGGGCAGGGACTTGCGACTTACCGCGAGCTTATCGGCAACCTTTCGACGAAGACCAAGCCCGAAGGCGGTGCGCTGACTCTTGTTCTTGACCGCTGGATAAGCACAGTCCAGAGTCAGGCTGTGCAGGAAAGCGGCTTGGTGCCTGGTGATCCACGGCTTGCTTTTTTAGTCGAGCAGAAAATTTACGCCGTTACTTCTTCAGTCAGCGAACTTGTCCACGGTTTTGAGTTTGCAAGACTTCTTTCGGCATATTACCGCGCTTATGTAAACGGCGACGACGAAACGAAGGCGAAGGTCGTCCGCTGGTTCCGCGCAGAATACGCCTTGAAGCGCGAGGCGAAGGAGGAACTGGGGGTAAACATCATCATAACCGACGACGACTGGTATGACTACCTGAAGCTTTTTGCGACATTTTTCAGGCTTGCGGGCTATGCCGGGCTTCTGATAATGATCGATGAACTTGTGAATGTCTTCAAGATCCCGAATGCTATAACTCGCCAGTATAATTACGAAAAAATGCTCACTATGTATAATGATACCCTCCAGGGAAAGGCGAAATATTTGGGAATAATCATGGGGGCGACTCCGCAGGCTCTTGAAGACAAAAGGCGGGGGATCTACAGTTACGAGGCGCTTCGTTCGCGTCTTGCCGAAGGAAAATTCTCGAAGCCTGGAACGCGCGATCTGCTTGCGCCTGTCATCAGGCTTGAGGCTCTGACGGCGGAAGAAATGCTTGTTCTCTGCGAAAAACTTGCTTCGATGCATGCCGATCTTTACGGATATACAGGCAGGATCGGGACAGACGACCTCGCCGCTTTCATAAAAATCGAATACGAAAGGATCGGTGCGGACGGAAACATCACTCCGCGCGAAGTTATCCGCGATTTTATCGAACTTCTTGACATCCTTTCGCAGAACCCCGCTCTTACAGTCGAAAAACTTCTCAATTCCGACAGTTTCAGCTACGCAAAATCGGAGGCTGTTTCCGACAACGCCGATGAAAACTACGCCGAATTTGAGATCTGAACCGTTTATAGAACGGCATGATCAATAAATTGATTTTAAAGAAAATGAGATAGTTTTGTATCAGTCGACTACTGGACACTTTTCACTTTCCTGGTAAAATTGTCCAGTAGAAGTGGACAAAAACATCTATTTGTGATAAATTGTCCAGTAGAAGTTCTTTATTCAGGAGGGAAAATGATCAAAAGAGAAAAATATATTCAGGCCATCCGTGAATTTTATGACAGCGATCTGATAAAAATAATAACAGGCATCAGGCGTTGCGGAAAATCGGTCATTCTCGGTGAAATCCATGACGAGATAAAGGAAAAGTCCGACAACACGATTTATCTGGATTTTGAAGACACGGCTGTTCTTTCGGCTATATCGGATGAAGCAGCTTTGATTTCATATATAGAAAATCACCGCAAAGATTCATTATGTTATGTTTTTCTTGATGAAGTGCAGCGTGTTCAGAGTTGGGCTGGAGCATGTCGGACTCTCAGAATCCGGAACTGCTCTGTTTTTATCAGCGGTTCGAACTCCAAACTTCTGTCGCGTGAATTTACGAAAGAACTTTCAGGCCGGTATGTCTCGTTCAGAATCCATCCTTTCGTATACAAAGAACTTGCGGAATACGGGCGGGAACTCGGCAAAGAAATTACGCTTACGGACTATATTGTCTGGGGCGGATTTCCGAAAAGGATCGAATACAGCAGCGAAAGCGGTCAGAGGATATATCTCAATGAATTGAACGAAACAATTATCCTGAACGACATAATAAACCGCTACAACATTAGAAAAACCGAGATTTTCAAGCGGCTTGCGAATTTCATTTTTCTTTCAAACAGCAGGATTTTTTCAGTCCGCTCTGTGGCGAAATACATGCAGGGATTCGGTTTGCCGTGTTCCGTCACGACAATTGCAAAATATATCGGATATCTGGAAGAAGCCTACGCGATAGCGACGATAAAACAATATTCCACGAAATCAAAGCGCGAGCTGGAGTATTATTCAAAAGTTTACAATGAAGATGTCTCCTTGAATTCGATCCGCGTGATGAACAACAGATACGATCTCACGCACAACTTCGAAAATATTGTGTACAACGAACTTGTTTACATGGGCTACACACTTCAGGTTTATTTAGACAGCAGGCACGAAATCGACTTTATGGCTAATAAAGGCAACAAACAGTATTATATTCAGGTAGCATACAGCGTCGCCGAGGAAAAGGCTTATGAGCGGAAGTTTTCCGCTTTCGCGAAACTTGACAACACATGTCAGAAAATAGTGATCACAAATGACGATATCGACTATTCAACAAGTACTGTCCGGCACATAAAGTTCAAAGATTTTGTTTTGATGGATGAGCTGTAAAGCGAAGGAGGGGCTTTAACCGTGGATATTTACAACAGATACGCGCCGTTTATTCAGGATTACATTTACCGTTCGGGCTGGAAGACGCTCAGAGCGGTGCAGAATGCTGCCGGAGACGCGATTTTCAACAGTGACGAAAATGTCCTGTTGACCGCTTCGACCGCTTCAGGAAAGACCGAGGCGGCGTTTTTCCCGATCCTTACGCTTCTTGACGAAAATCCGTCTTCTACGGTCGGAGTTCTCTACATCGCGCCGCTCAAAGCCCTTATCAACGACCAGTTCGAGAGGCTTAACGGGCTTTGCGAAGAGGCCGGAATTGCTGTAACGCGCTGGCACGGCGATGTTTCGCAGTCTCAGAAAAGGAAACTGATAAAAAAACCTTCTGGGATTTTACAGATAACACCCGAATCGCTTGAATCGCTGCTTATCAACAAACATATGGAAATTCCCAGTCTTTTCGGAGATTTGCGTTTTATCGTGATCGACGAGATCCATTCGCTTCTACGCGGTGACAGGGGAGGGCAGACTTTCTGCCTGATCGAAAGGCTCTGCCGCATGGCTGAATGCAGCCCGAGAAGGGTGGGGCTTTCCGCGACTATCGGAAATCCTGCCGAAGCGGGGAAATTTCTTGCCGCGGGAAGCGGAAAAGGGACTCTGATCCCCGAATTTGACGGCGGAAAAGAGGTGTGGCGCCTTTCAATGGAGCATTTTTTCAATACTCCGCCTCAGGCTGACGAGGGAAAAGAGCCTGAAATAACTGCACCTGAGCCCGAAGTTGCGACAGACACCGCGCCGGCAGCTGCTGATCCCGGGATCGGCTATATTTTCGAGCATACACGCGGAAAAAAGTGCCTTGTTTTCACAAATTCACGCGAAGAATGCGAGTCGGTCTGCCAGAATTTAAGGCACTACTGCGAAGTTAACGGCGAGCCCGACCGCTTTCTTATTCATCACGGCAACCTTTCGGCATCATACCGCGAAAGTGCCGAGGAAGATATGAAGGATGACGATTCACTGATGAGTGTCTGTGCCACGGCGACGCTTGAACTAGGTATCGATATCGGCAGGCTGGAGCGGGCTTTCCAGATCGACGCTCCTTTCACCGTTTCGGGTTTTCTGCAGCGGCTAGGACGGACGGGACGGCGCGGAAATCCTTCCGAAATGCGCTTCGTCATGCGTGAGGATCATCCCGAGGCGCGGGCGATGCTCCCGGAGATGATCCCGTGGTTCCTGATTCAGGGGATCGCTCTTGTTCAGCTTTATATCGAAGAGCGTTTCGTCGAGCCGCCGCGGACTGAGAAGATGCCGTTTTCGCTTCTTTACCACCAGACGATGAGCACCCTTGCATCATGCGGCGAAATGACTCCGGCTGAACTTGCTTCGAAAGTGCTGCCTCTTTCGGTTTTCCACAGGATCACGAAAGATGACTACCGGATTCTTCTCAAGCACCTGATTGAAACCGACCACATAAACAGAACTGAAAACGGCGGTGTGATCTTAGGACTGACCGGTGAAAAAATCGTCAATAATTACAAATTCTTGGCCGTTTTTCAGGAAAATATCGAATACACCGTCCATTCGGGTTCGGAAGAGCTCGGAACGATCGTGAAACCGCCGCCGGCAGGCGAAAAAATAGCGATTGCAGGGCGTGTCTGGGCCGTAGATGAGGTCGACCACAAACGGCGCGATGTCTACTGCACGCTCGTGAAAGGAAATATCCCGGCTTATTTCGGCGATGTAGCCGGTGACATCCACACTCATATTCTTGAACGGATGAAAGGAGTCCTCGGCGAAGATAAAAATTATCCTTATCTCATGCGTCACGCCGTCTGCAGGCTTGCCTATGCAAGGAAAACCTTTCTGAATGCAGGGATCGCGAGTAAACCGCTTGTTTCGCTCGGCGGAAAAATGTGGGTCCTTTTCCCATGGCTCGGAAGTTACGCTTTCATTGCGCTCGAGCGTTTTTTAAAGCTAAAATGCGCCAAAAGGCTAGGTCTCAAAGGTTTGAGTCCGGCAAGACCTTACTATCTTCAGTTCATGATGCAGGCAGCTGAGGAGGAATTTTACAAAGTCGTTTCCGAAGAAGCTTCAAAGGATTTCGACCCGATGGATCTCCTTTATCCTGCGGAAAATCCCGTTTTTGAGAAATACGACGAGTATGTTCCGGGTGAGCTTGTCAGGAAAGGTTTTGCGTACGGTGTACTTGATATTGCCGGAATGAAAAAACGGGTCGCGGAATGGAAAAGATAGATATTCTTGACTTTCAGGCCTTAAAGAGTATAAATTTGCGGCTTTTGCGGGCGTAACTCAGTTGGTAGAGTGTCGGCTTCCCAAGCCGGATGTCGCGGGTCCGAGTCCCGTCGCCCGCTCCATTTTTTAGATGGTGCCGCGTGAAGATAAAGAATTTTCTCTCATCGCTTTTTCTTCTTTTTATAGGTTTTATCTTTTTGATAAAATTTGCCTTTTATCCGCTGACAGAGTTCGTTCTTTCGGAATATTTCGGAATCCACTATGATTTCAGGACGCCTCACCTTGCTTGGGATGGTACTTTCACTATCAATGATGTCGTCTTTTCCAAAGGTGAAGGGATAAATGTGAAAATCGAGTCGCTTTCGCTCAGGATCGGAAAAAAGTTTTCAGGAATTTTCAAAAACCACATCACGGTCGGTTTGTTTGAGGCTGTGAATACCGATATTGTTATTGATACCGGAGCTTTTGGTTCGAAAGAAGAGGAAGAAAGCGAACCGTTCGAATTTCCGACGAAACCGCCGTTTTTTCCTTTAGAGGAAATCAATATCAAAAACCTCAATTTTACTCTCAAAAACGGCGAAAAGACTATTTTGGCGGCGAAAAAGAACTCGCTTTCAGGGAACGGTTTCTACAGGCTTGATATGCCGGATATTTTTGTCGCTGCCGCTTCTGTTATGAAAAAAGACCTGAATCTGGATCTCAGTGTCGATTTCACAGCGGACGACAAGGATTACGCTCTCAATGAAATCAGGCTGAATTCGGAAGGGATCTCGATAAATGCCGAGCAGCCGCAGGAAAACAAGGATCTTTTTGCGGGCACGATAGCCGTAAAACTGGACGAAATAGGTGAAATGTTTGGAATAAACCTTTCCGGAGAATTTTATCTCGGTTTCGAGTCCGAAAATATACCGACATATTTTTCCAGACTTGTGAAAAACAATTTCTACAAAAAACCGCAGAATGCTGCCGATTCGGAAAAAATAAATCTCGATATTATGAGTGCGCTTCCTGAAATGGATCTTCTGATCACCGTTTCGGATCTGAATGCCGAAGGTTTCAGACCGTGGGATATTCACGGAAAAATAAGGATCACTCCGACCACAACATTCATTGAAAGGCTGAATTTTTTCCACAAAAACAAGGTGAGCATATCTCTTGACGGTGAATTTCCATATGCGAAAAGAAATGTTAAAGGATTTGTCAGGCTCTACGATTTTGATTTTGACGACTGTCTGAGAAGAATGACGACAAGCGGACTTGTCAACATGATCGCTTCAGGAACGGTTTCATACCGTTTCGAGATAGATAAGCTTAAGGCGGAGGATATGACAGCCGACCTGATCGTCACAGAATTCGATGTCATGCACAAGAAGCTTCTTGATCTGCCCCGCGATGTCTATGTCACAGGTCATCTTGCGATAAGTCCAGACGGTGTTGACCTGAAAGATGCTGTGGCCAGAACAAAGAACGATTCTTCTCATCTTATGCTGAAAGGTTCGTATTACGGTTTTGCCGACACGATGAAATTCCACATTCCGATCGTACGCGGTTCATGGATCGACCTTGATGACATAAGGATGATTTCTGGCTTTAAAGTAAGAGGCAAGGGACCGATCGAGGTCCTTGTCACGAATTTTTACACAAATCCGCTTATTACGAGCAATTTTAAGGGCAAAGCATGCCACATGGCCGGGTTCAACTCTGATTTCTGTGATATCGACATTAATTTGAAGGATTTTGTGTTTGATATTCTCATCAACGAAATCAGACAGAAGACAATTTCCTCAAAAGATTCGATAGTTTCTATAAATTTCAACGACGATGCCTTTCCTGTCTACTTTAAAATAAACAAGGCAGAGGGAAAACTTTCCGATGCTTCGGCTCTTTTCGGGGTAGACACAGAAGATTTCACTGGTACAGCAATGCTTCAGGCGGAAGGGCTTTTTAAAAACGGTTTATCCAAGCTGAGTGCGCAGGCCAAGATCAAAGATCTTAAAAAGAAAGGCAAAAACGGTGACACGAAAATCGTTGATTCGATAGAGGTCGATCTTTTCGAGAAGGATGCGGAACATCTCGGCGGAAAAGGGGAGATCCTTTACGGAAGGAACTCTATAAAAGTCGATGCCGAGCTTGCCAAAGCCGATCTGGACAGCAATATTTCGGCCTATTTCGATTCGTTCTACCCTGAGGATTTTGAATTCTACGAAGATATTTCGTTCGGAAAGCCGACTCTGGATGTCAGGCTGACAGGACTTCTCTCTTCACCGAATATCACCGGGCATCTTGAAATTCCAGGCATTGAAGCCTACACGGTGAAAGCGGGCAATCTGGTTGTCGATGCCGCTTATTCCGGCGAAAACATGGATGTTTCCGTCAACGGAACTTTGGGTGAAAGTATAAAGTTTTTGGTTGAAATGCCAGAACTCGACAAAGAAAAGCTGAACGCTGAAATGTCTGTCGACAGTTTCAGGTACAACAAAGACGACCTTTACGCGAAAATATCTCTTGATGCTACTGTAAAAGGGGAACTGATCGATATCGATGTCAAAAGTCTCAAGGTCAAGAAGGATGCATTTTTCGTGCAGAATGTAAAACCGTTTGTGATTTCAGGCGATTTCTCGGGACTTAGGCTGAAGGAAAAAAGTTATTTTGAAGGCGAAACGACCAATTTTTACATTGAAGGCGGCATAGGTTTCGAAGATTTGAACCCTGACATGCATGCGAACGGAATATTTTTTCTAAGGCCTTTGGGGATGTCGGAAAGTTTCCGCTCCAGAAACCTGGACGGCAGGCTTTATTTCGACATTGCATATAAAGATTCCATTCTGAACGGCATGCTTACAGTCTCAGATTTCTCGTACACACTACCGGATCCGAGAATCGTTTTCAAAGGATTCAACGGACAACTTCAGATCGAGAACAACAAATGGACTCTTTCTCAGCTCAGCGGCAATGCCGGAGACGGAAAACTTACCGCGAAAGGTCAGGGAACCGGATTTATGCCGCTTGAAAATGCCTCTGTGAATGTGTCGGCTGTCAATCTTACTGGAAAATATGCCGCTATCGGTGATTTTGCGGTTTCTGCAAATGTTGATTTTATTGCTTTTTCCGAGGATCAGTTTTCTCTGAGCGGCGATATCGAGCTTAAAAACGTGATTTACAACCAGCCGCTTTCGCTGGACAGCGATTTTCTGAAAATGATTTCCAAACTCGGCAAAAAGAAGGCCAGCGCGCAGCTTGACAAAAGTAATCCGATGGATCTGAACCTGAAAATAACAGGAAAAAACAACATCAGGATAAGGACAAATCTGATTCAGTCAGATATTTTTATGGATCTTGTTCTGAGCGGCACAAGCCAAAAACCCGATCTTAACGGATCGATCATCCTGAAAAACGGAAAACTTGAATATAAACAGAATGATTTTAGTGTCACGCGAGGAAACATCTCGTTTGAAGGCGACGGAATAAATCCTTTCCTCGATTTTGAATCGACGCGCAATGTAACGACAAAAATCCAGGACACGAACAAGGATTTCAGAATCACCATGTATGCGATAGGGCATCCTTTCGACGGAGAACTGGAAATTACTTTCGACAGCACGCCTCAGCTGGACCAGGAGCAGCTTCGTTCGCTTCTTCTCTGGGGAAATGTCGGAGACGAGTTCTCGGGTGATCTGGCGATCGCGGCGGCTACAGACATCATGGGAATAACGACTGAAGTCAGGAAAAACTTCAAGCTTTCCAAGTTCGAACTTGTTCCTAAGTATTCGGAACTTGACGAAAAAACTGTTCTTAAACTTATTGCGGAAAAAGAAATTTACAGGAATCTTTTCCTTATGCTCGAATCGAATCCGTCCGATACGACCGACCAGATCGTCGAGCTGAAATACAGGACGAAGTGGTTCGAGTCTGTTCTCGGCTGGAAAAACAAGGATATGCTCGAGACTAATTACGGCGGTATCGGTTTTGATTTTAAACTGGAATATATTTTTGAATAGGTGAATTATGAATTCTCTTTCAATGCTGAGTGACGAAGAGCTTGATGCTCTGATCGAAAGTGCCGACGAACTGTTTAAAAAAGGAAAATGCTGTCCGATAAAGTGCGGAGGCAGAAATCCCCGTTTCTGCGGAGCGGTCGAAGACGGGATCAAAGTCGCAAGTTTTGCCGTTCACGACGGTGAAGAGCCTCCGGTGAGCGGCTGGAACGGCGCCGGAAACGTCTTTTTTTCGGGCTGCAGTGCAAAATGCGTTTTCTGTCAGAACTGGCCTATCAGCCAGGAAAATAACGGTGGAATTTATTCGATAGACGAGTTTGCCTCTCATATAACTAAATTATTGGCCAAAAAAGTACACAATATCAACCTTGTCACGAGCGACCAATATTTGGGTAAAGTGCTCCGTGCATTCAAAAATATCAGGAACGAAATCAAAGTTCCGATCGTTTATAACTGCAACGGCGCGCAGACAGAAGAGCTTTTTAAGATCATTCTGAAAATCAGTGATATCTTTCTTTTTGATGTGAAATATGCCACAAATGAAGCACCTAAAGAATTGTGCGCAATAAAAAATTACGCTGATGTTGTTTTAAAATGTTTGGATATGCTTCTTGAAAAAAATATCCCGTGGGTGGAAAACGATCTCGGAATTCTGCAGAAAGGTCTTATAATCAGACATCTCGTGTTGCCGAACTATATAGACAATTCTTTGGAAACATTGAGAGTTCTGAATGATTACAAAAAGCGCGGACTTGAGTTTAAAATTTCAGTCATGAGCCAGTATTTTCCGGCTTATAAAGCTCTTGACAACCCGAAACTGAACAGAAGACTCTTTAAAGAAGAATACGAACAGGTTGCGGAACTGGCTGACAGCTACGGCTTCGACGGCTGGATCCAGGATTTGGATGATGAAGAAAGCTAATAAAATTGAAGTACTGTGTACATCAGAACAGTTTAAAAAGATTGTTGAAAAAGCAGAAAATTTAGGTATGGAACCAAATGAATTTGCCCTTTTCACAATGCTCAACAGCCAGATCAAAGTCGTGATCGGACAGGATCCGCTGCTTGCCAGGATCGAAAGAGCGGTCGATCTTTTCGACAGCGGAAAAATAACGGAGCAGGAATTTAAAACTGTAAAAAAGAGACTTTTTGCCGAACTAAAAAATGAACAAAAATAAACTTTTCATTGCCTCACTTGTTTTTTTTATGTTTTTTCGTCTTTATGCTTTTGAAAAGGAGGGTTCCTGTGAACCGTCGCTTGTTTTTCCTGAAATTTTTATGATCGAATCTCACGAAACATTTTCATATACGCTATCCGGTCTGCTGCATGAGGACACAAAGGCGCTTTTTTCATATCTCAATTCTGTCAGTTTCTCCCAGGAACAGTTTCCTTCGCGCTACCTTTATTATCTAAGGACGCGGCAGTTTCTTCCCGCGCTTTCGCTGCTCATGGCCATGGTGAACCTTGAGATATATACTGATTCTTTTGGCAAACCTTACGACGAGTTTTTCAATCTTCTTCAGATGGCGGCGAACGAAATTAACGAAAATCCAGATGAAAATAACGGTTTTTCTTTGGAAAATGCGGAAATTCCGCAAGACAGGAAAGAGCATGTAAAATCGATGATCTTCGGGAACAACGACGGAAAACCGCTGGATTCCAAGGCACTTTCAGACATGCTTACAGCCGAAATAGTTCTTAATTTCGCCACGATAAACATGCGGAACAAAATGCAGGGCAGGGAAACGGTGATTTCGCAGAAAATCGTTTTTTATATTCTTTCCTCTTCTTTCAGATTCATATTTTCAAATCTTGAGCGCGGAGTAGATCTTGACGAAGATCCCTTTTTTAAGGAATTTTTCAATACCATGGTCTCTATGTCGAAAGACGGCAATTATATTATGGATTCTTTCGTAAACAATTTTCTTAATCAAATATACGGAACAGGAAATGAGTTAGGCTTATACCGCTATGTTCTTCTTAGGAATTTCGGTATGACAAAGAATGCTGGAGACGGATGGCTCGAACTTAAAGACATAAAAACGGCCGTCGGCTGGATCGAAGCAACTAAAAAGGAGAAAGACCTTCAAGCGTTCTCGTCTTATTTCGTGAAAGACGAAAAGTCGTGCGGGTTCCTTTCCGAAAAACTGAACTGGATTTCGGGAATGAAGCATCTCGGCAGTGAGAGCAGGAACAACATAATCCGCGACATGAAAATTTCGATGATGCTGGAGCAATGCGGCGATCTTGACTATCTCGGTCTGGAACGGAAAAGTCCGGGATCTGCTGCTGAAGGTGACGGACCCTATCCTGAATGGGCACTTTATCTTTCCGCTGCTTTGAGAAAAGTCATGACTTCCGAAATGAACGAAAAAGAAGCTGTGAGAACGCTCGAAATGGGGCTTTTCGCTGCTATTTTCACAATCAGACCGACCGGAAACGAATCCTGGGAGAGCATTTATGAACTGATGATGTTTATTTACAGGCACAAAGAACGCAAAAAAGTGCTGGCAACGATTTTCCAGAAACAGATAACTCACGGAAATTTGGACAAAGACATCGATTCTTACCGTGAAGCACTGAAGAATCTGGACAATTTTCTTTATAATTAGGAAAAAATGAACAAAAGCGACTCGCGACTTTTAAAAAAATATATGAATTTCATAAAGCTTGAAAAGCGGATGGCTTTGAACAGTGTCGAAGCATACGAACGCGATCTCACTGATTTTCTTGAATATCTGGATTCGCGCGGGATATGTCTGACTCAAGCCGATTCGGTGAATGTCAGCGAATATGTGATCCATCTTTCGCGCGACAAAAATTTCAGCGACCGATCTTTGGCACGCGCCATTTCAAGCATACGCGGATTTTTCAAATTTCTTCTTGAAGATGACTACATTATCCCGGAAATGCTTGAGATTTTAGAGCCTGTCAAACTCAAAAAAGCTTTGCCGGTTTTCCTCACTTACGAGGAATTGCAAAGACTTTTTTCGGTTGTCGATACTTCCACTGCATCGGGTTTCCGCGACAGAACGATACTTGAACTTTTCTATTCGTCGGGACTGCGTGTTTCGGAGCTGATCGACCTCAAGCTCGGAAATATTTTCAGAAAAAAACAGCTTCTGCTCGTTTTTGGCAAAGGAAGCAAAGAGCGCGTCGTTCCCTACAGCGACGATGCGGCGGTATATCTGCATGAATACATCGACAGAATGCGCCATCAGCTGATGAAAAAAGGGGATTTCAACGAATATGTCTTCCTGAATAACCGCGGCGGACAGCTGACCCGGCAGGGTGTCTGGAAAAAACTAAAGGAATTTGCCGTGTTGGCAGGAATCACCAAGGATATTTCGCCCCACAAACTGCGCCACACATTTGCTACGCATCTGCTTGAAGGAGGTGCCGATCTACGCAGCGTCCAGATGCTTCTCGGACATTCGAGCATCAATACGACCGAAATTTACACCCATGTCGAGCAGGAGGCGATCCACAGGGAATTTGATAAAAAGCATCCGCGCGAGAACATAGATTTTGAGGAAAAAGACGATGAGTAGAAAAGTTTACGCCGTGATCTTGGCTTCGGGAAAAGGGGAGCGGATGAACTGCGGTTTCCCGAAACAATTCATTGAAATTGCCGGAAAAACCATAGTCGGGCGCAGCATCGAAGCGTTTGAAAAAAACAGCGGGATCGATGAGATAATCGTGGTCTCGGAACCTGTCTGCATAGAAGAAATCACTGAAATAGTTAAGAATTCAGGCTTCAAAAAAGTGACAAAAATCGTTCCGGGAGGAGCGGTCAGAGCTGAAAGTTCCTCGATCGGAGTAGGGGAAATCGCTGAAGATGACGCAAAAGTCCTTATTCATGACGCGGCGAGACCATTCGTTTCACAAAGAATTATCGACGATTGCATTTCAGCTCTTGATTCATCCGATGCCGTCCACACCGCGATCAAAGCGACTGATACCATAATCGAAGCTGAAAACGGAAAAATGGCGGCAACCACAGACAGAAGCCGCATGATGCAGGTCCAGACTCCGCAGGGATTCAGGGCAAGTGTCATAAAAAAAGCCCACGCAAACGCCAGAAAAGACGGCTTCGCAGGGGCGACCGACGACTGCGGGATCGTTTTCAAATACGGCCTTGCCGACATCCGCATAGTCGAAGGAGAGAGGACAAACATCAAAATAACTTACCCCGAAGATATCGCTCTCGCCGGAATAATCGCGGAAAAGGAATAACCAAGAGGTCAGATCATGGAATTCGCTAAAATAGGGACTGAACAGATAATTCTTCTTACATCGCAAACGGTTCTTATGATACTTTTTCCGCTTGTGATCGCGATTGCATGGACAATAAGAAAAAAGGAGAAATTCTCGACAGTTATTATCGGTGCGGCGACTTTTCTTCTCTTCGCGCTTGTTCTGGAAAAACCGATCCAGAATCTGCTGCTCTTTCCCGACGCGATGGGACTCACGCAGCATGCCGCAAGCCGCTTTATAAATGCGCATCCGGTCTTACTGGCTTTTATGGCAGGACTTTTCCCTGGACTTTTTGAAGAGACCGGGCGGCTTATTGCATTCAAGACACTGCTCAAAAACAGAAAGAATAAGGAAACTGCCGTTTCTTACGGAATAGGCCACGGCTGTTTTGAAGTCATGCTTATCGTCGGAGCGACTTCCGTCACATATCTTGTTTATGCCTTTATGATCAATAGCGGAACATTCGGAACAGTGGTCAGTCAGGTCATGTCCAAGGCACCGGAAAATGTCGATTCTCTCTATAAACTGGCGGATCAGCTGGCGGCGTTTTCCATCGCAAATCTCGGAATGAGCGTGGCGGAACGTGTTTTTGCCGTGATGTTCCATATCGGTCTTTCGATAATTGTCTTCTATGCCTGCCGTGAGAAAAATAAACTTTGGCTCTATCCGCTTGCGATACTGCTGCATACAGTGATGGATTTTATTGCCGCCATGGCAGTGTTCAAGGTTTTCACTCTCTCCGACATTGCCCTTGAAGGGATTGTCGGCGCAACGGCTGTGCTAACATTCTGCGGAGCATACTTTCTGCTTTACAGGAAGGAAGAAAAATTTTAATTTAAACAAAAAATATTTCGCAAATACAAATCGAAATACGTTATAAATATTTGATTTAAAATTATTGTAGCGTAAAATATCAAGTAACAAATCGCCCTTTGGAGTTGAAATTGATTACCGAGAATGAGTTGACAATATTTGAGCCTATAGATAAAAACAAAGTAAAAACACAGATTTACGAAATCCGTGGAATGCGCGTAATGCTTGACAAAGATATTGCTACGTATTTCGGAGTGGACACCGGTGCCATGAACAGAGCAATGAAGCGTAATATCAAGAGATTTCCCCAGGAATTCTGCTTCCAGATTACAAGAGACGAGTATCACGAAATTCTAAGATGCCAAACTGGCATCTTAGAATTGGAACAGGGCAAATATTCCAAATATCTGCCGTATGTTTATACAGAACACGGGGTTTCGATGCTGACTTCGGTTCTTCACACAGACAGAGCCATTGAAGCGGGCATAATCATTGTAAAAGTTTTTGTCGAAGTCGCGCACTATATCCGGCAGAACACACCGCTGATTCCTTACGAAGAGCTGAAACTGCTACAGCACAAGCAGGAACAACTTTCCGAAAGAGTCCAGAATGTCGAAGAAAACATGGTTTCAAAAGACGAACTTTCTGATTTTATGAAGCTTTTCGACACAGGAATCGACAGCGACGAAATCCTGATTCTTGACGGAGAGCCTTTCAAAGCCGATCTCGCATACCAGAAAATATATGAAAAAGCGGAAAAAAGCGTCATCGTGATTGATGACTACATCGGATTGAAGACTTTACATCATCTTGCCCACACGAAAAACGGCGTTCAGATAACGATTATAAGCGACAATAAAGGCAAAACTCCTCTCAAACTTTCGGAATACAACGATTTTCAGGCAGAATATCCCGATGTCAAAATCAAATTCATCACTTCGTCAAACAGAATCCATGACCGCTATATCGCCGTTGATTTCGGCAGAAAAACTGAAAAGCTCTATCTCTGCGGCGCAAGCAGTAAGGACGCAGGGCGCAGAATCACTACAATCACCGAAATCAAAGGAGTTGCCGACTATAAAACGACATTGGAATCACTGCTTTTGAACAAGGAACTTGTGTTGTCGTAGAGAGTCTTACCAACAACCCCTTGTTTTCAAGTGTTTTTCTGCTATAATTCTCAGGTTTTTTGATGGGAGGAGATTTTAGCATGATGCGAAAGGAATTCTGTGAAAAAGACGGGATATTGATTACTTATACCGATAACGATGTCTGCTTCGAAGAATGCAGCACGGCAAAAGCTGTGTTGCTGGGAAACGACGGAACCGTAATTCATTCCAACTTCGATTCCGAAAAGAACGATTTTTTCAAGGAATATCTCAAAAAGATTTATCCGGCAATCACGACATTCCGTTCGCTTGATTCTCTGGAGAGTGCATAATGCCTGAATTTCTTCGTATTTCTGGTCGAATTAGAAAAAACGAGCCGATTCATTTCCACATAACGAAAGGAAATCCCACGGAAAATGACACAAAAGTCTGGGTGCTTTCCAGCGGTTCGTTCCAGCTGGCTCACAACAAAGGGCGTATTGCTGAGAAAGATTTGTCCCGCATTTTTTCCGCTATGCAGATTTACTATTTTGAATTTGTGAATTTCTGGAAAGACTTCCATGGCGGTGAAGTCCGCTTCAAGGATAAGGAAAACTGATTCCAAACCCTGACGCTGTGTCGGGATAATGTTCATTTCAACGGAGGGCAAAATGCAGAAAAATTCAATAATTATACTTTTTATTGCATTGTTTTTCCTCGTTTCCTGTTCCTCCTCGCGCTCTTCTGCAGATTCCGACATAATTCCTGACTCCGATACCGATGACTCAGAAAGCATTGCCGATGACGATGTGGATTCAGAAGAAGATTTTGATTTTATTGATGATTTTGATGAAACACCGGATGCCGACACACCTGCAACTGTTGAATGCCTCGATCTTCGCTACAACGAAAACACTATCAAAACCCCCTTTCCGTTCAAAGATGCAAACGGAAAACCGACTTTCTGCCGCCCGGGCTGCGACACTCCGACTGAAAACGATCCGCAATGCGTCCGCAACATCTGGGATTGGGAAAATTGGGAAGAGCAGCAAGCCTATTTGAAAGAACAGGATAAAGACCCGAACCAGACAAAAGAACGTTCCTGCTATCCGTGGCCGTGCAAACTGCCGGACATGCATGCAAAAACAAAGGCTGAACTGGGCACTTTTATCAGCAGTTGTGACAGGTTGCTTACTGTAAATGAATTTTCAGCCAGTATGCTGGCAAATTGGTTACACGGTATGTATGACGGAGTTGCCGGAATGCGCTTCCTGCACAGCAACATGATAGTTGAATATGATCCTGAAAAAGATGAATACACAACTATCGGACAATCAAAACTGTTATCTTTTAATGAGGGTCGATATATCACTGAAGTTTATGACAGTTATCCCGGTTTATATCCTGACACTTTCAAATCTTTTACGGTCTCTGTTTTAAGAACGGAAAACGGCTATTTTTATGAATTGATCCGTAATAATCATGAGTTTAAAGATACTTTTTATGCTCCGCCTTTTGCCGGGAAAAACTGGACTTTACTGCGTCTTAGTAGTGGTAAAACGGTTTATGCTTCCTCAAAAAACTGGGAATGGCACGAACTTTCAGGAATAGAAAATATTGCAGGAGAGGGCAACATCGTCGGAGACCACCTGACTTTCATCACCAACAACCGTGAACTTTATTACTGCGATCTACGCAAATATCCTAAACACATTGACGAGTGCTTCAAACTTAACCGCAAGGATGAATCCGGCAATGAAGAACTTGGTCACAGCCCGAGAATTGACATCGAAAATGAATACCGCGTTGTCTACAATGTTTACAGGAAACAGATTTTTGTCGAAGTTGATCTGCGTGATTTGAAAAATCCGAAGTATACAGAATATAACATAGAAAACAGCAAAGAAACAGCATACAGCCAGGAAATAGACATGTTGAAAGGTAATAAGATTTCATATCAGGAATTCTTCACTTTATCTGATGGAACAGTTGATGTTATCGGCTGTTTCTATCGTTTTGACAAGAAAAAGACATATTGCCCGGCGGATTCGACATTTGCCACCCACGGAGATGAGTTGATGGGCTACAATGTCTTCTGGGGGAAGTGGCACTTATGGAAACGCATAACACGACCGAATGCGATAATCAGAGATTTGGAGTGTTATTGTACAGAAACTGGAATTTGCCCGCTTGAGGAATAATCTTAAGAATGTAGGTTTAAATATGCCTTGTTTTCAAGTAATCCGACGCTTGCTTGACGCTTTTCAGGCTATTTCGATTCCTCGTCTTCGTCAAAAACCGAAACTTTTGTTTCGATAAGATGATCGTTGCTTAGGGCGTTTGAAGGAGAAAAACAGGATTTGTTTTTCGATTACAATATTTTCATCAGTCTTTCCAACAAATTGGCGATTGTTCCTGAATCATGCCACAATGAAATCCCGAAACATTTTTTCCGGCATCTTTTATTGATGCTCCGATATGATAAACAGTTTCACGGTCTAAAGACATCACTCTGGAGTATTGCTGAGAGCATGGATTTACAGCACGGTTTAAAGCACCTGTTTCAACCTGATAAAGCATGGCTAAATCCTGATCAAGCAGGACAGGCTTGTCTCTGATAACATAAATAAGTCCGCTTATTGTCGAGCTGCTGACCTCTATTCCATTTTTTCCAATTATTTCAAGTTGATTAGCTTTTTCTTCCATGTTTTTTCTCCTCCAAATAAAACACTTGATTTTATCGGTATTTTGAAAAATATCAAATTTAAATTGAATAAAAATTTAAATATTTTTGTGAAATATTAAAAACTTGCATAAAACAAGGCAAGAAATTTTTGTTTTGGGTCAGAAAAATTGGCACTTTGTGTAACTAAATATATGATTGTTTGGTTTTTGAACTTTATGGAGGTTGTTATGAAAAAATCGTTGTTATTGACACTTGTTGCAGTACTTTTTCTTTTTGCTGCCTGTGGCGACAAGAAGGAGAGCAAAACAGATCAGGAGCCGGAAAAAACTGACAACGGCATAGCAGAAAATCAAGAAAACGCGGATGAAGACAGTTCAAATTCCGAGCAGACAGGTGATGCCGAGCAGACCGACGGCGACTCTGAAAATATTGAAAATCAGGATGTATCTGATGAAGATGTGAATCAGGACAATCTGATCTGCACTAAGGAATCGAAGGAAACTCTCGGAGGAGAAGGATGCCGCTACCGTGTAAAAGACGACCCGACAAGATATGTCGAGATCAACTGCGGATGCGACTCTTTCAAAGTCGACAACGTCGCCTGTGACGATGAGAACAAGTGTGTTCTTTCCGGAGAATGCGGTGAAGGCAGATGCTCTATTGAATTTCGCGATTATGACAAAGAACTTTTTGATGCTTTTTCTTTGGAAAGAGAAATCTTTATAGAATTCAGAAACGAACCGACAGGTATCTGTGCCGTTGCAAGACTCAAAGACGGCACACTGTTAGCTGCTGTGAAAAACGGGACATGGGTAAGTAAACTTGCTCCGGAAATTAGTGCCGGACAGAAAATAATACCGACTTGTGAAAATGTTTGTATTGAAACGAACGAATCGTGGATGGATGAACCTTATTACGATTATGTTTACTATCCTCCTGTTGAATTTACGATCGGGGAAAATGCGCCTGTGCTCGTAAGCAACGGTCAGGTCGTGGTTTCTGAAGGTTACGAATATTATGTTTACGGCAGCGAAACCATAAGTCCTGACGATCCGGATCACAAGCTTTACCACAACGAGGATACAGAAATGCCTAATCCGAATTACGGCATTTTTGATTTTGTTATAGTCAATACCAATGCTCTGAAATAAAAAGCAGAGCTGTTTGTCTGATTTTTAAGAAAAATATCGCGAAAAATGCTGTTAAAACTGGACAATATCGCGGAGTTGGTGTAGGAAAGCGCACTAAACGGGATTTATCCCGCGTATTAGTATTGTATAAGGAGATCTCAAGTGAGTGTTGATTCCGAAAATGTAAAAAAGAATGTTGAAAGAGCCGTCGAGCAGTTCAGAAACGGCGGGATCGTAATAGTTGTCGATGACGAAAACCGCGAAAACGAAGGCGATTTTGTTGTCGCGGCAGAAAAAATCACACCGGAAACTGTCAATTTTATGATAAAGAACGGCCGTGGAGTTCTCTGCACGACGATAACCGAGGAACGCTGCAAGGCTCTCGGGCTTGAAATGCAGGTGAATAACAACACTTCGCTCCTCGGAACGCCTTTCACGGTAACAGTTGATCTGCTCGGACACGGCTGCACGACAGGTGTTTCGATGTTTGACAGAGCTTCAACGATACGCGCTCTTGCAGACGAATCGACCCGTCCCGAAGATTTAGGCAGGCCCGGTCACATCAATCCGCTTCGTGCAAGAAACGGCGGAGTTCTGGTGAGGGCAGGGCACACCGAAGCGACAGTAGATCTGGCTAAGCTCGCAGGGCTCAAACCGGCAGGCGCGCTCATTGAAATAATCAACGACGACGGCACGATGGCGAGAATGCCGCAGCTTATCGAAATCGCCAAAAAGTATGATTTCCCGATCCTCACGATAGAAAACATCATTGCTTACAGGCTTATGACCGAGTCTCTGATCGAGCAGGTCGCGGACGCAGTCCTTCCGACACGCTGGGGCGGGGAGTTTAAAATCAAAGTTTTCCGCAACAAACTTGACGGTCTTGAGCACGTCGCTCTGATAAAAGGCGACATCGCCGACGGAAAACCGGTTCTTACCCGCGTTCACTCCGAATGTCTTACCGGTGACGCTCTGGGAAGCATCCGCTGCGACTGCGGATACCAGCTTCAGAACGCAATGGAACTCATAAAAGCTGAGGGCAGGGGAGTCATCCTTTATCTGCGTCAGGAGGGCAGGGGTATAGGTCTCGGAAACAAGATCAAGGCTTACCACCTTCAGGACGAAGGAATGGACACGGTCGAAGCAAATATCGCGCTCGGTTTTCCGGC
>DBYC01000073.1 GCA_002310035.1 bacterium UBP6_UBA1196 | reverse complement strand
AAGCGGGGCAATGATGCTCATTTTTTGTCAAAAGTCAATAAAAAAATCTATTTTTGTGACTTCAGCCCTCTTTCAGCTAAATCTGCATTTTCTATTCCTGCTTTTGAATGCCGGAAAATCAGCGTGAATATTTGTCATGGCGATAGAAGTGCCGCTATGCGCTGACAAAAAAACGAAACTTCTTTACTTTGAAATTTTCAAGACTATACTTTTGCGTTTTTAGTTTTGTTAATGGTGGAAAAAATGTTTCAGTTGGATAATCTTTTGTCGGTTTTTACAAGCGACATAGCAATAGATCTTGGAACGGCGAATACTCTCATTTATGTCAAAGGCGAGGGTATCGTCGGTAACGAGCCGAGCGTCGTAGCCGTTCAGGAAAAGGATTCGAGAGGAGCTAAATCGGTCCGTGCAGTCGGCCGCGAAGCAAAGGAAATGATAGGCAAGGCACCAGTAAACATCAGTGTCATCAGGCCGCTGAAAGACGGTGTCATCGCCGATTTTGAGGTCGCTCACCAGATGCTGCGCTACTTCATCAAGCATGCATACAAACGCGGAAGTTTCATAAAGCCGAGGATCGCGATAGGTGTTCCCTACGGCATTACCGAAGTCGAAAAGAGAACGGTCCGCGAGGCGGCTCTCGGAGCAGGAGCGAGAGAAGTTTTCCTTGTCGAGCAGCCTATGGCGGCAGCAGTCGGCGCAAATATGCCGGTTACGGAACCGACCGGAAACATGATCGTCGATATCGGCGGCGGAACCACCGAAGTCGCGGTCATTTCGCTTGCCGGGATCGTCTATTCGAAGTCGGTCAAATCGGCCGGTGACAAGATGGATGAAAGCATCATCGACTACATCAAGAAAAAATACAATCTTGCGATCGGCGAAAGGATGGCCGAGCAGATAAAATGGACGATCGGCAACGCTTATCCCGACGATTCGCGCGATTTTATGGAAGTCAAGGGTCTTGACCTCGTCGCAGGTGTTCCTAAAACTATCGAGATCCACAGCGACGAGATCAGAGAGGCTCTTTCTGAAGTCGTAAAAGCGATAGTTTCGGCAGTAAAAGTCGTTCTCGAAAACACTCCTCCGGAACTTGCAGCCGACATCGTCGACAAGGGGATCGTTCTTGCAGGCGGCGGTGCGCTTCTCAAAAACCTTGACATCCTTCTGCGTGAAGAGACGAATCTGCCTGTTATAATCGCCGAGGATCCGCTTAAATCGGTTGTTATGGGAACAGGTAAAATACTTGAAAATATTGATCTTTTGAAAACTGTATCCTTATACTGATCTTGAACAGAAAAAAAATTGTCCGCTATATTTTTATTGCATCGTTTCTTCTCGTTCTGATCGTTCCGCAGTTTTTTCTGGAATATAGTTCGCGTTTTTATTTTGTTGACGATGTACAGATAATTTTCCGCAACCAGATCGACAACATCCGCGAGACTTTCGGCATAATCGCCGACCTCAAAAATGTCGGAAAACAGAACAGGATCCTTGAGCAGGAAGTTGCAGAACTCAAGGTGCGCCTCCTTATGAACGACGCGATACTGAAGGAGAACGAAGAACTTTCAAAGTTACTCAAACTCAAGGACAGTTACGGAAAATATACGATCATTCCGGCGAAAATACTCAACTATTCCGAACTTAACCCGAACCGGATCTCGATCAGTTTCGAAGAGCAGTATGCAAAGCTCATGGCGGAAAAATCGACCGTTGTTTCAAGCATGGGGCTTGTCGGGCTTGTCACCTCTTTCCACGGCGCGAGAGCCGAAGTCGAGCTTATCACGTCAAAGGAATTTACCATTCCGGCCGTTCTTGAAAACCGCGAGGAATGCACTGCTATCCTGCGTGGAAACGGGCAGTCGCTTTCGGTCCTTTTTCTCGACAAGCTCTGCAATTCGCCTGATGCCGACGGAAAAAGGATGCTTAGCGCGAATCTCAGCGAAAACTACACGATCCCTTACATTCCTATCGCGATAATCGGCAACCTGAAAGAAGACGAAAGCAACATCCTTTTTATGAAAGGCGAGGCTATCCCTCTTTTCAAAAAAGGAAAACTTAACCATATTTTTATTGTCGTCGGCGCTAATACCGGCGAAAACAGACAGTTGTTTTAGTTTGTTGAAGTGGAGGAAACTATGAAAAAAGTTGTTTTTATTCTGTTGGTCCTTTCGGCATTTTTTCTGATTTCATGCGGCAGCGATTCGGATCCGGTGATCGAAAATCCTGATGAAGATACGGCTGAGGGCGATGATCAGGAAGCGGTCGATTCCGAAGATGACAGTGAAACGGACGAGGATACCGTAGAAGAGCCTGACGAACCTGAAACAGACGGTGATACTGCCGAAGAACCTGACGAGCCTGAACAGCCTGAAGAAGATCAGAACACGCCGCACGCTGATCCGATAGGAGATTTCAGCCTCAATTTTACAGGTCAGATCAATACTACGATCAGTACGAGCAGCCACGGCGGAAAGGGAACGACCGAATTTTCCTACAATGGAATGGATCTTTCGTTCGGAGAGATCAGCGTTATGGTGGTCGGCGATATTTTTCCGCTTGCTATGGTCAACGGAGGAAACATAATCGTTCTGTGGCTTGACAGTTTCGGTATGCAGGATGCTATGGCGGCTGTAGAAAAGCAGGTTTTCGGAATCGCGGTCCCGCAGAATGCCGCGGCAGGTTCCGGAACTATGAAAGAGCTCGGTTCATACGCTTTTTACGGCGACATTGCGGTCAATATCCAGGGCGGTCAGTTTGATATCAAATGTGTGAGAGCGGTTTCAGACAGCGGAGAATATGTAATCGATGCGAACGACGGCGCAAACATCACGTTTAACGCGAACGGCTCTTTGTTTGATCCTTCGCTTGCGGGAAGCATGATCCCTTATCCGGCATGCACGGAATAAATATCAGGTAATTCTTTGATTTTATTCGATTTTATGAAGTTGCGGCAAATTTCTTTGTCGTTTGAGATAGTCTGAGCCAGCTTTTCTTTTGACGAAAATCTGATTTCGTTTCTGATTTTTTTCAGGAAATAAACCGATATTTTTTTATCGTAAAGTTCGCCGATTTCGTCGGAATCGACCCATGTTTCGATGATTTTCTGCTTTGATTCCGCGTCGATCGTAGGATTTGTTCCGATATTGGTGAGAGAAGTGAACTGTTTCCCGTCAAAAACCGTCTGCGTTATGTAGACGCCGTCAGGCGGCATGATTTTTTCCGGTGTTTCGAGGTTCAGTGTCGGAAAATTCAAGGTCCTTCCTATCTGTTTGCCGCGTTTGACCGTTCCGCTGATCAAGAAAGGATAAACTAAAAACGAGGCGGCGTTGCGCATCTGCCCTGACAGGACAAATTCGCGGATCGCGCTTGAACTTACCCTCATTCCGTTTTTGAGAAAAGGTTCAGCAACACATATTCTTACACCGGCCGAACGCCCCCACCAGAAAGCGAGATCGGCGTTTCCTTTCTGGTTCCTGCCGAAAAAGAAGTTGAAACCTATCGTGATCTGGCACAGCTGCATGCTTTTTGCCAGAAGATCGAGAAAAGTTTCAGGTTCCATTGTATAATAGTCGGAAAAGGGAAGTTCAATTACATAATCAACTCCGAGATTTTTGAAAAAAGCGTATTTTTCGTAGGAAAAAGTGAGCGTTTTCGGCGCAAATTCGGGATATAAAAACTGTCTCGGATGGACATCGAAAGTGAGGACCGCCGAGCGGCATGAAGTGTCTGCGCGGCATTCTTTGATGATTTCGGCGTGTCCCAGGTGGACTCCGTCGAATGTTCCTATCGCGAGAGAAATCCTTTCGTCTTTCGGAACTGTTTCCAACGATCTGAAAATCTGCATGGCTTAACGAAACCTCGTCTGAAAAACCGTAAAAACAGGCGATTATATTTAAATACAGGCAAAAATGAAGAATAGAGGCGCATCTATTGTTGACAAAAAATTGTTGTTTAATAAAATTTTCAGGTTTTTTTACGGAATTTAACTTGTGAGAGATGGAAAAATGAGAAAATTATTTCAGATCGCGCTGCTTGCAGCGGTTTTTATGATTGTGTCCTGCGGCGGCGGCAAAGGTTCAGACCACTCGTGTCAGGACGGTTACGAATGGTCAGGCACTGACTGCGTGAAAATTTCAGGCGGCGATACCGGCATAGTTGATACCGGTTCGGAAGAAGAACCTGACGGCGGCGATTCCGCTGATTCATCTTCAGACGGCGAAACCGACGATTCCGACAATGACGGAAACTCTTCGGATTATCACGGCAGCTGTACCGAAATCCGCAACGGTGAACCGTTTGAAATCAATGTCGTGACGAAAAAACTGACAGTCGGTACGTTCAAAATCAATGGAGAGGCTGTTGCCGAAGCCGATCTTTACGGAGAACTCTGGGCGGAGAACAAAGAGACTCTTTCCGAGTTCAAAGTAGGTGACATAAAAGAAATTTCAGGCAAAGAGTTCAAATTCCCGAAAGGAAGATACAATTTCGCATTCAGACCGACATCATTGGCCAACAAAGTCGTTATGCAGGAAAATATCGACCTGACGAGCGGCGACAGAAAACTTGACTTCGATCTTCCGCTTGTCCATTTGAAGGGAAAGGTCCTCAAAAACGGTGAAGCGGCGTTCACTGTCGAGGATGCATACCAGGCTGAGACGAAGCTGATTCTCAAAACAGGAGCATTCGAAAAAGAGATCCCCTACAGCGAATTTGCCGCTTACGACATCCTTCTTCCGAAAGGCAGTTACACGGTTTCCTTCAAAGGTCAGCTTGCGGCAGGGCAGGGGATTTTCACAGGAACTGTCCTTCCCGAGAGTAAGGCCATCAGTCTTGAGGAAGATATGGAAAAGGATATCGACGTTAAAGTCATAACTTTCGCCGGTTCGATTGTGAAAGACGGCTATGCTGTAAGCAGCGGCAGTCTTATACTTGTCGAGAATCCTCCGCTCGGAGCGATAAACGGCACGGTAGCGGCCAGTGTTTCGGCAACATCGTACAGCATCGCAGTAACAGAAGGCGCTAGCCTTAATCTGCTTTACCTCCCTGATGCTGATTCCTATCCGGTCAGATACATCAAACTGGAAACATGGAGTTCCGAAACCCCGTCTCCATCTTCCCATAATATAAACCTTGATTTTGCAAGGGTCCACGGAAAAATAACATTCCTCGGCGGCAATACTTTCCCGTCTGTTGCGAAATGCATGGAGGAAGAGGAATGTCCTGAAGGCGAGGAATGTCCTGTAGTCGCCAAGGACTGTACGATAGGCAAACTCAAAGCTGTTTCCGACGACCAGTCGTATATTCTTAAGGATCTCGGCACGACTGTCGAGGGCGAAGTTACTTATGACGCTCTTCTTGTCAGGAGGGTTTCATATGTGGGTTCCGACAGTCAGGTTTACTATAATGCCAAAAAGTACAATATGGTTTTTGAAAGCCATCTCAATGACATCAAAGAGCAGGCTGTCACTCTTCCGTTCTCTGTTCCGGCGGAATATGAAAACAGCGCAGGCGCGAAAGTCTCCTCTTTCTCGTTCAAAGTAGTCAACGATGACGAAACGGAAACATGGCTTCCCGACAAAGAGCTGAATCTCGATGTCGTTCCCAGCAAAGTTTCAGGCAAACTGACGATGAACGGTTCAACTTTTGTTCTCGAAGGCAGCGACAAACTTAAGCTCAGGGACGAAAGCGGCGCGGAATATCAGGTGTTTGCCCTTGAGGATATTTCCGAAGGCAGATATTCTTTTTATGTTCCCGACGGCTCTTACAGCCTGATTTATGAAGGTAAAGGCATTCTCGGAAAAGATTACAAAACTTACATAGACATGGGTTTTGAAGTCAACGGCGACGATGATGACCGCGAAATCGCCATGAAGACAGGCAAGGTTACGCTTGATTTCAATGTCAACGGAACTCCTTTTGCGCAGTGGGTCGAAGCTCAGGAGAGCCTGAAAGCGGTCGCTCTTGCAGTCAATATCGACAAAACAGCCAGCGATTTTGTTTTTGACCTTTCACAAAAAGACGGAAAATATGTGGCTGAACTCATCACCGGTTCGACCGTCAATATTTATCTCGAACTTGAATTCGCAGACAAGGTCGAAAAGAAAAAAAGTTTCAGCAGAATACCGCTTCTCAAATCGCACAAACTGACTTCCGGAACGACTGCAAAGAACGATCTTACGCTTGTTGCAGCCGATATGTCGCTGAAACTCAACGGTGAGGCTGTCAAGGCATCTGAGTATGCCGCTATGTTCAAGCTCCGCGGAAACTACACTGCCGAAATCTATTGTCCGGCGAACGGTTCTGTCGGAATAATCTTTCCGAAAGGCGAATACAAGAATCCTGTTCCCGAGCTTGTTCTTCACGAAGGCTTCGGCACGAAGCAGGATATAGCTCTTCCTTGTGTATATTTTGGTGAATAATTGATTTTCAGAGGGTGATTATGAAACGCGTAGTTACAGTTCAGGATATTTCGTGCCTCGGCAAATGTTCGCTTACAGTGGCTCTTCCGGTAATTTCGGCTATGGGAGTAGAAGCATGCGTCATTCCGACGGCCGTTCTTTCGACGCACACTGTTTTCAAAGGTTTTACTTTCCACGATCTGACGGGCGAGATCGCTCCTGTCATGGAACACTGGAAAAAGGAAAACTTTCATTTTGACGCGATTTACACCGGTTATCTCGGTTCTTTCGAGCAGCTTGAGCTTATGAAAAAACTCATCGCCGATTTCGGCGGAAACGGAACTTTGGCGATAGTCGATCCGTGCATGGCTGACAACGGCAACCTCTATCCGGGATTCACACAGGAATTCGCCTTTGCGATGGCAAAACTTTGCTCGAAAGCCGACATAGTCGTTCCGAACATGACAGAAGCAAGCTTCATGCTTGGTATTCCTTACCGAGCAGGCGGCACTTACGACGAAGCTTATCTTAAGAAGATCCTGAAAGATATAGCGGCACTCGGCGCGAAAAAAGTTGTTCTCAAGGGTGTAGAGTTTCCTGAAGACCAGCCTTCTTTCAAAAATGTCGCCGGAAAAATCGGGATCGTTGCATACGATGCGGAAAAAGAGACTTTCTCAAGCTATTTCCACGATAAAATCCCGCAGAATTTCCACGGAACCGGCGATATTTTCGCAAGTGTCTTCACCGGAGCTGTTCTTCGCGGCCTGACACTTGAAGAATCCTACTCGCTTGCGGCTGATTTCGTCGTTGAGGCGATAAAGGAGACTATGAGCCACGAGGACCACAACTGGTACGGCGTCGATTTCGAAGCAGTTTTCCCGTATCTCATCAGGCGTCTGGAAAAATAAAAAAATCCCTTGTATCGACAATTATATCCCTCAGTCTTGAATTTACCTGAAAAATCGTTAGAATACCGCGTTTTTTGTGTTGGAGCGGGATATAAAAAAGGTCTTTTTTTTCATATTTGTTTCGGTGTTGTTCCTGTCGTGTGCGACTTCGGATCCTTATGGGGTTTATCACCGTGTGAAAAAGGGGGAGACTCTTTACAGTATCGCGAAACTTTACGGTGTGAGTGTTGACAAAATTGAGAAAGAGAATATTATCTCCGACGCAAAAAAGCTTCGTGTCGGCCAGCAGGTCTTTGTTCCAGGTGTGGCTGCTCCGCTTGAAATGAGCGGAAAGACTGAAGAAGTTCATTCAAATGCGAAAAAAGACAAACCAAAGGATGAAAAAAAGGCTGCCAAACAGCCTGATAAGGTTAAAAAAGCGGCTTCAGCAGATATCAAACCGGTAAAACCTGGAGCTTATATCTGGCCTGTTAAAGGTGTCGTCACTTCGAAATTCGGTCCGCGTTGGGGAAAGAACCACAGCGGGATAGATATCGGTTGTCCGGTAGGAACTCCTGTTTATGCTGCGGCGGCTGGAACGGCTGTTTTCGTAGGAGAAAAGGGAGGTTACGGTTTCCTGATCGTTCTGCAGCATCCTGACGGCAGTTTTACGATTTATGCCCACAACTCGAAAAACATAGTGAAAGAACATGCGAAGGTCAAGCAGGGCGAGAAGATTGCCGAAGTCGGAAGTACCGGCAATTCGACCGGTCCTCATCTTCATTTTGAGATAAGATTGCAGTCAAAACCGGTTGATCCTTTGCAGTATTTGCCAAAGACGGTCCCATAGCTCAGACGGATAGAGCGGTCGCCTCCTAAGTGACAGGTCACAGGTTCGACTCCTGTTGGGATCGCCACTTTTTTGTTCCATTTCGGTTTTTTGCGGGTGGTCAGTGAAAACTCTTTCGTTCAAATTCGTTTTTGAATTGCTTCTGTCGTTTTCCCTTTTTTCGTTCATTCTCTATTCGTTGGAAGTTTCGCAGTTTCTTTTCCCCCATTTTCCGATAGTGATCACAATTCTTTACACTGAAAAAAATCTAAGAAAAAGAATAACTTATATAATTCTTGCCACTTTGCTTTATTCGCAGGCGGCTTCTCCGCTGCCGTTTTTTTTCATCATTACGGCGGCGCTTCAGATCTACATTCTGACGGTCGCGTTTTTTGCATCGACAGCATTTGACTATTCTCTGACGGCGCTTCTCAACGCGATTTTCGCCTCTCTTATGATGAATTTCGACAAAATCCTCTACACATATGTTTTCACAGGCGAGCTTTCGGCGTTTTCATTTCTTTTTCCGTCAGCGTTTTCGGTTTTTGTGCTGATTTTCCTTTTTGTCGTCTTCAAACCGAAAGTCGACACTCTTTTTTATAAGGAGACTTGGCTTTGAGAATCCTGAACCAGTCGGATGAAGTCAAAAATATTTTCAGAAAAACAAAACCGCTTGTCTATGTGATATTTGTTTCGTTTCTTGCTCTTCTGGCGAGGGTTTTTCTGCTTCAGGTCATGCGGGGGGACGAATTTTACGGAAGATCGCGCGACAATTTCATTCTGAGCGAGAAAATTTTCCCGGCCAGAGGTGAAATTCTGTTTTCAGACGGACCTGTAATGGCTTCGACAGAGCCTTCTTTCAAAATTTCGCTTGTCCCGATATTTTTCGCGAAAAGCGACCAGATGGAGGAACAGATAGACCGGCTGAGTTCGCTGATAGAGCTTTCCAAAAACGAAAAACAGCGGCTCCTGACGAAACTTTCGGGGTGTTACGGCCGCTGCCGTTATCTGCCGATACTTGTCAAAGACGAAATTCCGAAGAAAAAAATTCTCAGTTATTCAGGATATCTGACTAATTTTACCGGGACGATTATCTCGTCTTCATACCGTCGTGTCTATCCTTACGGTGAAAAAACGGCGCATATCACGGGATATGTATCCAAGATAAACCAGTCCGAACTGGAAGTTTATAAAAATTACGATCCGGAGGATTTTACAGGTAAAACCGGGCTTGAAAAATGGTATGAAAGCGAACTCCACGGTGAATACGGCGAAACTTTTCATGTCATTGACAATCTCGGCCGCAAAATAGAGCTTCCGGAAAACATCGACGGCGCGATCCCGGAGACTAAACACGCCACAAAAGGTGATGCGATACGGACGACGATCCTTTCGTACCTTCAGGAAGCAGCCGCTTCCGCTCTTGGCGAACTGAGCGGTGCTGTTGTTGTTATGGAAGTGAAAACAGGCCGCATTCTTGCGCTTTATTCAGGCCCTTCGTTTGATTCCAATCTTCTTTCAAAAAAACGGATCCCGGAAAAAATCTGGCGCGAATACAGCCAGAGCATTCTGCATCCGCTTCTCAATAAAGTCATCCGCCAGACTTACTTTCCGGGTTCGACTTTCAAAATAATTCCGGCGGTAACAGGGCTTCACTACAATCTGATTACGCCGAAATCAACCTATCTCTGCAGCGGCTGTCTTTCGTTCGGACGCGACACGAAATGCTGCTGGAACCGCGGCGGGCACGCTTTTGTAAACCTTTACAATTCACTCAAGGAAAGCTGCGATATTTACTATTATTTCCTTTCACAGGAGCTCGGGATCGACAGAATGACCCGTTTTGCATCGCTTTTCGGAGTCGGAACGGCGACAGGAGTCGATCTGCCCGGCGAGGAGAGCGGCATTCTGCCTACAAGAAGCTGGTTCTCGCTGAATTATCCTGGAATGAGGATCAACAACGGAATGATCATGAACATGTCGATAGGGCAGGGCGACATAAGGATGACCCCGCTCCAGCTTGCTGTGGCCTACGCCGCATTCGCGAACGGCGGATTGATTGTAAAGCCTAAAATTGTTGATGAAATTATTCACGAAGACGGCACTTCAACAAGGATCGGAAATGAAGTCGTCCGTGTTCTCAACATAAAGCCGCAGCATTTTAGAGATGTGAACAAAGCGCTCTGGTCAGTTACGAACGAGCCTGGAGGGACCGCTTTCCATCACGCCGACCACACGATTCCTGATGCTGCCGGCAAGACCGGAACGAGTCAGGTGATCTCAAATGCCGAGAGGAGAAATATAGACCACACCGAGGATGAAAGAAAGTTCCTGACGCAGGACGATGCCCTTTTCGCGGCGTTTTTTCCTTATAAAAATCCTGAGGTCGTTGCTATCGCCGTTGTCGAAAGCGGTGCGCACGGCGGAAGTACGGCGGCTCCTATAGTTTATAAAGTGCTGAAGTCATACCATATGAAAGGAAAAACTGCCGAGTGATCTATTACAGACTTTTTCTGTAAATTTCGACGATATCTTCTTTTCCGAGTTTCTTGAATGTTCCGATCCTTGAATTTTTCAGTGCCGATTCCGCCATTTCATCGAATTTGGAATCGTCTATCCCGATTTCGGAAAGTTTTTGCGGAAGGCCGATCGATTTGAAAAAATCACTTGTTTTTTCAATAGCCTGCAGAGCCGTTTTCATGTCGTCTTTTCCGGTTATTCCCCAGACATTTCTGCCATATGCCGCGAATTTATAGCAGTTTTTCTCATCAAGAACATGCTTCATCCAGTTCGGAGTCAGGATCGCAAGCCCTGTTCCGTGAGTGATGTCGTATTTCGCGCTTAGTTCGTGCTCGATCAGGTGTGTCGCCCAGTCGCCGTCCTTGCCGAGTTCGAGAAGATCGTTCAGAGCAATAGTTCCCGCCCACATGATATTTGCTCTCGCCTCGTAGTTTTCAGGCTCAGCGACAACTATCGGTGCGTTTTCGATAACAGTTTTGAGGACAGCTTCCGACATGTGGTCCTGCAGGGCTGCGTCGGGATAACTGAAATACTGCTCGAAAACATGGCTCATAATGTCGGCGATTCCGGCAATGGTCTGATTTTTCGGCAGGGTAAAAGTGTAAGTCGGATCGAGTATGCTGAATCTCGGTTTCAGCCTGACGCTTCCCATCGGAAGTTTTTCCTGAGTTTTTTCGTTCGTGAGGACGCATCCGCCGTTCATTTCGCTTCCGGTGGCCGCCAGAGTGAGGATCGCGCAGAGCGGAAGAGCCTTTTTTACGCTTGTTCTGCGGATAAAGAAATCCCACGGATCGCCGTTATAGTATCTTGCCGCCGCGATCGCTTTGCTGCAGTCGATAACGCTTCCGGCACCGGCAGCGATGATGAAATCGACCTTGTTTTCGCGGCAGAGCTCGGCACCTTTTGCGACGCTTGAAATCCTGGGATTTGGGTCAACGCCGGGAAGTTCTGTAATTTTTATAGAATTTTCGGCAAGCAGCGAGACGATTTTGTCGTAAAGTCCGCTTCTTTTGATGCTTCCTTTGCCGTAAACAAGAAGAACCGACTTCGCGTTTTCTTTTTTCAGCTGTTTTCCCAAAACTTCGATCTGATTTTTGCCGAAAAATATTTCTGTCGGCATATTGAGCCAGAAATTTTTCATTGTTTAACTACTCCTTATATAATGATTTTTTTTTGAAATTTGTTGATAGGAACAGATTAGAATTCGCCGGTTTTGTTTTCGCTGTAACCCTGATCTTCTTTCCAGCCTTTGAGTTTTTTGAGTTCTTTCAGAGCTTCGTTTTTCGCATCGTCGACCGATTTGGCGCTGAAACCGAAAACAAAACTGTTTTTAAGAACGCCTTCAACCCAGTAAGCCGTCTGCAGGACTGCGAAAAAACCTTTATTCAATGATGTCGTCGCACCGGCTTTGACATTTGCGTGTCCCTGCTGTTTGAGCTGTTTTATCGCGTTGTTTTTTGCTTTCGTCACATTTTTTCCGCTTTCAAACGAAAATGTCCATGTTACAGAGTTGCCGTCTTTGTCAAGCGCTTCGGCAAAAGCCGCTGCACCGAAAACAGGAAATGTGAAAACAAAAAGCAGAGCAGCTGTTAAAAACAATTTTTTCATAACTCCTCCAGATTAAAGCTGGTCCAAAAGTTTTTTCGCTTTTTCGTAGCGTTCGCTTTCGGGATCGACTGAATCAAGGATCTTCTGAAGCATTTTTTTCGCCTCTTCAGGATCTTCGTCTTTCATAACCTTGGCTTTCAGGTAAAGCTGTTTTGCTTCCTTTTCGCTCATAGTCGGTTTTTTCTTCTTCGTTTCCTTTTTCTCGGCTTTCTTGGGTTCTTTCTTAGGCTCTTCTTTCGGTTCAGCCTTTACTTCTTTTTTAGGTTCTTCCTTAGGCTCGGCCTTTACTTCCTTTTTGGGTTCTTCTTTGGGCTCAGCTTTAGGTTCAGCCTTTACCTCTTTCTTCGGCTCTTTTTTGGGCTCGGCTTTTACCTCTTTTTTCGGCTCTTCCTTAGGTTCAGCCTTTACTTCCTTTTTGGGTTCTTCCTTAGGCTCAACTTTCGGTTCAGCTTTCGGAGCCTCTTTTTTTGCAGGGATCAGAGTCAGAAGATTTTTAGCCTCTTCCGAGAAAATCGAGGAATCGGGAATCGATTTGAGAAGTTTTTCAGCTTCTTCAGGATTTTTCTGAATGATATTTTTAGCGTTGTTGAAAGTGATCTGGTTGGTTTTTTCCTTTCCGATAAGGACGATCTGTTCGTTGAGCCACAGTTTGTACGGGTTATCGCCAGGGGTCTTCTCGTTTGCGGCGAGTATCGTTTTTTCCGCATTCTGAAGGTCTTTCTTGTCGATCATCCTTTCTATTGCAAGTTTCTCTTTTTCACCGAAAACAAAGTCGTTTGACGACTGCTGCTTGTCTGAACCTGAGAACATGAAGTAAGCTGCTGCAGCTGCCGCGATGACAATAAGCACGATGATGACCCAGACGACCGGAGAAGAACTTTTTTTCGGCATGCTGTCTTCGTCTTCGTCCTGATAATCGGCCGGCATAGTCTGTTTCTTTGCCCTCATCTGTTTTTGTTTAAGTTCCGGATTGAGTATTTCAAATTTGATCTGGCGTGCGCCGACTGAGATGATGTCGCCGTCGGAAAGTTCAGCGGAAGCCGTTTTTGAACCGTTGACTTTGATTCCGTTTCCGCTGCCCATGTCGGAAATGATGAAGCGATTGTTTTCTTTGACGATTTTGAAGTGTTTTCTCGAAACTGAAATGTCGCTTATAACGAAATCGTTGTCAAGACTTCTTCCTGCCAGGATCTCGTCTTTTGTGATTTCAATGTTTTTGCCGGCATCTTTTCCGTCAACGATGGTCAGTCTTGCATCGGAAGCGTGTCCTGAAAACGCCGAAAGGTCGATGATGGCGGTTTTTTCAGAAGCAATTTCCTCCTCGTCGTCATCCGAAAGATATTTAGATGAGATTGAAGAAATCGGCGGCGGTGTAGGTGTGGAATCATTTTTGTGATTCAACGATTCTTTTCTCGCCTTTTCAGCTTTGATCTTCTCGGCAAGTTTTTTCAGATATTCCTTGTCGATAGTAGGTTTCGCCGCACTGTTCTGCTTGTTTTCGTCCATTTTTCACTCCCCAAATATTAAACAACTAACAAAAAATACATGAAATCAATATTTAAAAAGCGGTAAAAGTCAAATATTCGGGCCGTTTGATTGAAAAAAAGACGAATATTTTTTCCCACAGGCTGTTTTTTTCGTTTTTTTTGCCGGCGAAAGCTGATTTTTTTTGTTTTTATGCGAGAAATATTGATTTTGCCGAGTTCATAAATAAGTTATATCGGGTTATTTTGGAAAAATTGTTCTTGGGAGAGTAAAAATGAAAAAATTTTTTTGCATGATGTTCGCTGCGGTTCTTATGCTTGCGGGATGCGGCTCGACCTCTCTTTTTGAGAAAGGAAACAATGCCCGTGAAAAAGACAAAGTCAAGGCGAGAGGCTATTATGAAGAAGCCTGCGAGAAAGAAAACCATTTCGAGGCGTGCCACAATGCTGCTGTTATCTGGCAGAGCGGTGAAGGTGTGAACGAAGCGGACAAAAAAGCTGCGAACAAAAAAGCGCGTGAACTTTTCGAGAAAGCCTGCGGCGGAGATTTTGACGAATCGTGTCTGATTCTCGCCGAGATGTGGGCAAAAGGAAAAGGCGGTGTTTTCAAGGATGCGTCAACGGCGCTGGAACTTTATAAGAAGACCTGCGACAAAGGTGTCGGTCGCGGATGCAGAGGAATCGCCGACATTTATCTGAAGGGCAACGGTCCGATCAAAAAGGACGGTAAAAAAGCTCAGGAATATCTCGAACTCGCATGTGAAAAAGGCGATATGAAAACCTGTGTCGATCTTGGTGACACCTGGTCGAAAAAATTTGATGAAGCTGTAGGTTATGAAAAAACAATGACTTTCTGGGGCAAGGCATGCGAGGAAGGCGGAAATCTCGAAACCTGCGAGAAACTTGCTGACAAGATCGTCGAAACGAAAGAAAAGGACGAGAGAGTTCCTCTTTCCAGAAAATATTATGAAAAATCCTGCGAAGGCGGTTCAAAGGAAGCCTGCTACAAATTTGCCCGCGCGATCGTCGAGAACGCCGAAGGTGCGAAAGACGAGGCTCTCGGTTTCTACCGGAAAGCTTGCGACATGGACCATGCCGAGGGTTGCTACTATGTAGGCAACTACCTTAGCGAGGCTTACGGCGAGACCCTGGAGCTTGCGAAACTTAAGGAAATGCACTCTTTTTATGACAAATCGTGCTCAAAAGGCTTCGAAGCTTCATGCCCCAGCGCAAAATCGCTGAAAACCACGATAGACGAACAGGAAGAAGCTATCCGCAAGCAGGAGGAAGCTGCAAGGATCGCCGAGGAAGAGGCCCGCAAAGAGGCTGAAAGGCAGGAGGCGGCAGCGGCTGAAAGGGAAAGACTCGAACGTGAAAAAGCAGAACTTGAGGAAAAACTTGCCGAAGAAGAGGCGAGAAGAGAGGCTGAACGCGAGGAAGCCGAAGAAGCTGAAAGAATGAGGCGCGAACGCGAAGAGGCGGAACGCGAAGCTGCAGAGGCGGCAGCGGCCGAGGCCGAGGAAGAGGAGGAAGAAGAGGAAGAGTCCGCGGCTGAGGAAAAAGAGCCCGAACCTGAAGAAGACGAAGAAGACGAGGAAGACGAAGAGGAAGAAGAAGAATAAGCCGGACCGTTACCGGTTCAGTTTCCGGAATTTATCTTTTGCTTTTGGAAAATCCCTAAAATCTAAATCTCGAAAAACTTGAAAAAAAACTCATTCTTCCTATCATACCGCGGTTTTTTTATAAGAGGTGGAAAATGTTTGACATCAAATTGATACTTAAAGACCCTGAAAAGGTTAAATTCAATCTTCAGAACAGAAATTTCAAAGATCTCACTGTCGTCGATCAGGTCATCGAGCTCAGCGAGAAGAGAAAGGCTCTTATCACGGAGTCTGAGCAGACCCGCGCAAAGCAGATGACGCGCTCGAAAGAGATGCCGCTTGTCATGAAAAACGGCACTCCGGAAGAGAAAGCTGCGATCAAAGAGGAGCTCAAGGAGCTCAGCGACAAAGTCAAGGCTTTCGGGCCGCAGGTAAAGGAAGTCGAGGATAAAATCGACACGATCCTTCTTTCGATCCCGAACATGATGGCTGACGACACGCCGCTCGGCAAGGACGACAGCGCAAATCCAGTCGTTTCGATGTGGGGCGAAAAACCTGTTTTCGATTTCCAGCCGAAGGAGCACTTCGACATTGCAACGAATACGATCGATTTCGAGCGCGGTGTCAAACTCAGCGGCTCGCGTTTCATAATCTACAAGAAGGAAATGGCTCGTCTGGAGCGCGCCGTTATGAACTATATGCTTGAAAACGCCGCGAAAAACGGCTACACCGAAATAGTTCCTCCGGTCATGGTAAGCCGCGAAACGATGACTGGTTCAGGCCAGCTTCCGAAATTCGAGGACGATGCCTACAAGACGACTGACGATATGTTCATGATCCCGACGGCAGAGGTCAGCCTTGTCAATATGCACAGAGACGAGATCCTGGATGATGCAGTCCTTCCGCTCAAATATGCGGCATACACACCGTGTTTCAGGCGCGAGGCGGGCAGCTACGGCAAGGATATGAAGGGGATCATCCGCCTTCACCAGTTCAACAAAGTCGAACTTGTAAAATTCTGCCGTCCGGAAGAATCGCTCAAAGAACTTGATAAACTTCTTTTCAACGCTGAAGAAATTCTCCGCGGACTCGGGATCCACTACCGCGTCGTCTGCCTTTGCAGCGGCGACCTCGGCTTCAACGCAGTCAAGACTTTCGACATCGAAGTATGGCTGCCGGGGCAGGGGACTTACCGCGAGATCTCAAGCTGCTCCAGCACAGGCGATTTCCAGGCGAGAAGAGCGAACATCAAGTTCAGAAGAGACGCTTCGTCAAAACCTGAGCTCGTCCATCTCCTCAACGGTTCGGGTCTTGCGATCGACAGAACTCTTGTCGCGATCATCGAAAACTACCAGCAGGCTGACGGCTCGGTCAAGGTGCCGGAAGTTCTCAGAAAATATATGAACAACGAAGAATTTATCAGATTGTAGGTAAACCATGAAAATTTTGTTCGCGGCTTCAGAGCTGAAGCCTTTTGTATCAAGCGGAACAATGTCCGCTTCTGTCTTGAAAATGATCAAGTCTGTTTCTAAAAAATGTGAGGTCGAGGCGATCCTTCCTTTTTTCAGCACGATAAACAGAAAAAAATTCGATATAACTCCGACTGCTGTTTCGTTTGAAGTCGAAGTCGGCGAAAAACGCGAGAAAGCCGAAATTTTTGAAGCTATCCATGAGGAAAGCGGCACGAAAGTCGTTTTTGTAGCAAATCAGTACTTCGAAAGAGACGGCTTGTACGGCAACGAAACCGGTGACTATCCGGACAATTCTGAGCGTTTCATATTTTTCTCGAGAGCTGTTCTCGAATATGCGAAGATCTCAAGACCAGATATTATCCACTGCAACGACTGGCACACGGCGCTTGTTCCTGTCTATCTTCGTGAAATCTATGGGAAAGACGAGCCTTTGCAGAAAGTAAAAACCGTTTTTTCGCTTCACGACATCCGTTTCCAGGGCAAATTCTGGTCTTATGATTTTGGGCTTCTGAACCTCGGACGCGAAGTTTTTGTTCCAGAGAAACTTGAATTTTACGGCGACATAAACTTCCTGAAAGGTGGGATCGTCTATAGCGACGCTCTCGCAGTTTCAAGCGACGAATATCTTGAAAAAATTCAGACGGAAGAGGGCGGATGCGGTCTTGCCGGGCTGATTTCCTGTTCGCTCGACAGAATTTCTGTTATCAAGAGAAGCGACAGGTTTGTAGAAATCTATAAAAAACTGCTTGCGGAATAATATTTTTTTACGGAGAAAACAATGGAAAAGGTTCTTGTCAAATCGATTTTCAGGGAAACTGAAAAATTTATGGGAAAAGATGTCGAGGTTTCAGGCTGGGTCAGAACGATCCGCGCAAGCAACGCTTTCGGATTCATCGAGCTCAACGACGGCTCGTTTTTCAAGAATATTCAGATAGTTTTTGAATCAAATCTGGAAAATTACAAGGAAATCGCAAAACTCGGAACGGGCAGCGCGGTAAAGGTTTTCGGCAAAGTCGTTGAAAGTGCAGGCGACAAGCAGCCTTTCGAGATCAAAGCGGAAAAAGTAGAAGTTGTCGGCACGAGCGACGAGGACTTCCCTCTTCAGAAAAAGAGACACACCCTTGAATATATGAGGACAATCGCCCATCTCCGCCCGAGAGCGAACATCTACAACGCGGTTTTCAGGATCCGCAGCCTTGTCGCTTTCGCGATCCATTCATTCTTTCAGGAAAGAGGCTTTGTTTACGTCCACACGCCCATAATCACCGGCAGCGACTGCGAAGGTGCAGGCGAAATGTTTCAGGTCACGACTCTTGACCTCAACAACCTGCCGAAAAAAGATGACGGCAGCATAAACTACGGCGAAGACTTCTTCGGAAAGGCGACGAACCTCACAGTTTCAGGTCAGCTTGCGGTTGAAAACTACTGTGCGGCATTCAGAAATGTCTACACTTTCGGCCCCACTTTCAGAGCCGAAAACTCCTACACTCAGCGTCACGCAAGCGAATTCTGGATGATCGAGCCCGAAATCGCTTTTGCAGACATCCACGACGATATGAAACTTGCCGAGGACATGGTCAAATACATCATTAACTTCGTTCTTGAAAAAGCTCCGGAAGAGATGGAATTCTTCAACAACTTTGTTGACAATACTTTGCTCGAAAGGCTGAATTTCATTAAAGATTCCGATTTCGGCAAAATCACATACACCGAGGCAATAGAACTTCTCAAAAAGTCGGGCAAACAGTTCGAATATCCGGTCGACTGGGGCTGCGATCTCCAGACCGAACACGAGAGATACCTCACCGAAGAACTCATCAAAAAACCGGTTTTCGTCATCGACTATCCGAAAGAAATCAAGGCTTTCTATATGCGTATGAACGAGGACAACAAGACCGTCGCGGCGATGGATCTCCTTGTTCCCGGTGTCGGCGAAATCATCGGCGGAAGCCAGAGAGAGGAGCGTTACGACAGACTTCTTGCACG
>DBYC01000045.1 GCA_002310035.1 bacterium UBP6_UBA1196 | reverse complement strand
TCGACGGCGAAGAGAAACTTTTCAGCGAGAATTTCGCCTGCCCATACTGCGACATCTACTACGACGAAATCGAGCCGCGCACTTTTTCCTTCAACAACCCGGCAGGCTCTTGCCCCGAATGCAGCGGCCTCGGCACGCGGACTTACATGGATGTCAATAAAGTGCTTGTCGATCCGTCACAGCCTGTGAATAAAGCGTTCCCCGACCTCTGGGCATTCACAAAATACAATATAAAACAGGTGATCGAACATTACGGCGAAGACCCGAAACTCCCCTTCGACCAGCTTTCGACGACAGTTCAGAACGCGGTTCTATACGGTTCGGAAGACGAAATCGACTTCTCGATAAGCACAAAAACCACCAAATTCAATATGACGAAAAAATACGAAGGACTCATGCCCTCGCTGGAGCGCCGCTGGAGAGAGAGCGAATCAGAAGCCGTGCGCGAGGACTTGTCGAAATTCCTCGCTGAAGGAGTATGCCCAGAATGCGGAGGAAAAAGGCTCAGCAAAAAGGCTCTTTCAGTCACTATCGGCGGGCTCAACATCTACGAAATGTGCGAGATCCCGGTGCGCGAACTTTATAAAAAATTGTCAGATGACAAATTTTTCGGATTTTCGGAATTCGAGCGCGAAGTCGCGGCAAAACCGCTCAAAGAGATCCGCTCGCGCCTAAAATTCCTCGATTCTGTGGGGCTCGGTTATCTCACTCTGAACCGAAAAACCAACTCGCTTTCGGGCGGCGAAGCGCAGAGGATCAATCTCGCAAGCCAGATAGGCTCAGCTCTCACCGGAGTCACCTATGTTCTTGACGAACCGAGCATCGGGCTTCACCCGAACGACACCGACAAGTTAGTGAATTTACTAAAGAATCTTCGCGATATAGGCAACAATGTGATAGTTGTCGAGCACGATAAGGAGATCATCGAAGCGGCCGATTTTCTCGTCGATTTAGGTCCCGGAGCCGGAGAAAAAGGGGGAGAACTTCTTTTCGCTGGCGAATCAAAAGACATTCTCAACGTGAAAAAATCGCTCACAGCCGACTATTTAAGCGGCAGAAAGACCATCGAAGTTCCAGAAACGCGTAGAAAACCGACAGGCTGGATCAAACTTTCGGGAGTCACGACAAACAACCTCAAAAACGTGAATGCAGAAATCCCGCTCGGCGTATTCTGCTCGGTAACTGGAGTATCGGGAAGCGGAAAAAGCTCGCTCGTCATGGAGACACTCATCCCCGCTCTGCGAAAGGAAAAAGCCGACTTCAAGAGCATAAAAATCAACGGAAAAATAGACGAGCTCATTGAGATCGACCAGTCGCCCATCGGCAGAACTCCGAGATCGAATCCGGCAACTTATGTCGGACTTTTCGGTTACATCCGCGATTTATTTGCCGCAATGCCCGAAGCAAAGGCGCGCGGTTACAAGGCGAGCCGTTTTTCCTTCAACGTCAAGGGAGGCAGATGCGAAACCTGCCAGGGAGCCGGGATCATCAAAATCGAGATGAACTTCATGCCGAACACTTTCGTCAGATGCCCCGACTGTGGCGGAAAACGGTTCAGCGACGAAACTCTGCAGATAAAATTCAAGGATCACGATATCCACGACATTCTTGAAACAGACGTCGCGAAAGCAGCCGAGATCTTCGCCCCGTTCCCTGTGATAAAGCGTAAACTCGACCTTCTGAATTCAATAGGACTCGGCTACATCAAACTCGGACAGCCGGCCCACACCCTTTCGGGCGGAGAGGCGCAGAGGATAAAACTTGCAGAAGAACTCTCGAAAAAACGCTCAGACAGTTCAATTTATATCCTTGACGAACCGACCACAGGGCTTCATTTCGACGACGTAAAAAAACTTATCGCCATACTCAACCAACTCGTTCAGAAAGGCTCAACTGTCATCGTGATCGAACACAATCTCGACATAATCAAATCCTCCGATTACATCATCGACATCGGCCCCGAAGGCGGCGATCAGGGCGGCAGAATAGTCGCGGCAGGAACACCCGAAGAAATCGTCAAAAACAAAGAATCGCTTACGGGAAAGTGGTTGAAAGAGCTGCTGTGATTTTTGACAGATACTGCTGACGTCGCAGATTGATTTTGGTTTTCATGTATTTTTTGTGATTATTTTTGATGGAACTTTTAAGAATGGTTATTCGTTGGACTGGCAGGTTCCGGTTGAATTCTCGTCGTAATATTTACTGCTGCCACTGAGAGTATAACCAGAAACACAAATGCAATAAAGCCTATGGGAACCGCTGGCTTCCTTATAACAATTTCCCGAACCGTCGCCGAAGTAGCTGCCTGAACCGTCGCAGAAGCCGCCAGGGCAAGCCACTTTGCAGCCGGTTGACTTATATTCGGCAGGCGGATTATCCAGATCGCACTTGGAACATTCGACATTGTTCAGCGTTTCGAGTGTTATTATTCCGGTAAGAATAGTATTACAGTAAAGAGTATCTCCGACTCCTGCGTCGGAAGTTCCGGTGTACCAGCCTTGTTCGCAGTCACACTCTCCTGTAACAGAATTGCATGTTCCGTGTGCTTCAACATAACCTGTCAAAGGCACACCATAAAATTCACCGGAACAAGTATAGATAGGTGAAAAACATTTTTTGGGGTCGCAATTTTTTTTGCAGCTGCCGTTGCTCATAAAATATCCGTCAGCGCACATTTTGCAGTCCGAGCCGGAATAACCTGTTTCGCACTCGCATTTAGGCGTGTTGTTTTCAACAAGGCACGATTTTCCGTGACCGTTGCAGAAATAAGACGGATCGCAGCTTTTGCAGTCCTCACCCGAATAATGATCATTGTCGCATGCGTTGCAGGTAGCCTCGTTTTTTACGAAATCGATTCCGCACTTTTGCGGCGGGGTGCATGTGACTTTTGAACAGTCGCCTTTGCATTCACCCGATGTGCTCTTCAGGTATCCGTCTTCGCAGTTTTCACACCATGTTCCTGCTGTATGGTTGCTGCATATACATTTGACTGTCTGACCCTGGACCTGACAAGTATTGTTGTTGCACGGATTGGTGTCGCAAGTCAGATTGATGACGCACGAACGGACATTCGGGTCGCCGTCCTCGTCATAATCCTCGGATTCAAGATGATAGCCCTCTATACATTCCGAGCAGTCGTCGCCGGCATGATTCTGAGTGCAGGTACACTCACCTGTTTCAAAATTACAGTCGCCGAAACCGCTGCACGCATTCGGACAGCCCTGAACACCGTCAGGAAGTTCCGTATTTTCTCCATCATCAGAACCATCCTCGAACGATGAATTTCCGTCAGAATTTCCCTGGGCATCTGCATCGTCTGCGGAATCAGTATCACTCTGAGCCGACTGCGGTACACAGTATGAATTTATGCAGGAATAACCAGGCATACAGTCATCTTTTACGACACACGAGGAATACTCTTCGTCATCACTGCACGAAACCAGTACCGAACAAAAAATCAAAGCAAAAATCAAAGCGAATTTTTTCATTTTTTATCTCCTCAACCAACAAAAACTCATTATTTTACCCAAATTATATTATTTGTAAATAGCAAGCCTTGTTTTTGGCGATTCAGCGGCTATAATGGCTCGTTGCGCTTTTATTTACTGAGAGGCATAAATGGACAGCAGACTGAAAAAACTTTTCGGGATATTTTCTTCATACCAGCTGGTTTTTCTCATAATTCTGGCATTCATACTCCGTCTTGTCACATTCATGGGAATTTCTGAAGGCGACGATCTTTCCTACACTCTGCTTGCCCGCAATTTCGCGGACGGCAATTTTGCGGCAAATTTCATTTTCGACATCCGCTGGGTCGTTTTCGTTCCAGTCGCAATACTTTACAAAATTTTCGGCGTAAGCGATTTCACCTCGCTCGCCCCGACTATGATTTACGGACTTGCTTCAGTATGGCTGGCATACCGGATCGTTGAGGCTGAAACCGACAGATCGACTGCGTTCATTGCAACGATGCTATATCTTTCGTTTCCTATAATACTGATCTACGGAAATTTTCTTCAGGTCGCACCGTCGCTTGAATTTTTTACGCTTCTAACAGTCTATTCGTTTCAAAGAGGTCTAAAAAGCGAAAAAACCGGCTGGTTCATTCTCGGCGGATTCGCCATAGGCGGCATTTTCTTCGCCAGAACGACAGGGCTTTTCATTGCTCCGCTCGCCTCGTTTTATGTCTGGTACAAAAAAGGTCTCAACAAAAAAACAATAATCTGGATCGCATGCGCAGCCCTCTGCTCGCTTGTCCTTCCTGCGATTCAGGGACTTGTCTATCTCAGCATTCACGGAGATTTCTTTCACCATATCGTGATAAGCAAAAAAGGGATCGACTATCAGGACAGAATGTTCGACGTCGATCCGAAAGACCTGTTTTTCTATGTCAGGACAATGTTCACAAAAGGCGATTTCGCGAACTGGAAAATGTTCGGCCTCAACGGCTACTTCATAGCTGCGGCGCTGATCGCCTGCTTTGCCAGGATCTTTACGAAAAAAGCGGGAAAAGAAGTCATTTTCCTCATATGGTTTATATCCTATTTCCTTTTTATGACTTTCGCTCCTACCAGTTTGTCTCCCTACACGACTCTGATAAGAAACATCCGTTATGCTATAATTTTCATCCTTCCTGTATGCGCAGTCTACGCAATCCTGCTTAAAAATCTCGCCGGAAAGAAATCCAAAGCGGGATTGATCACGGCGGTTGTTATTTTTCTTACTATTTTCGTCAGCAACATCGTATTTTCCGTCATTGACAGCGAGAAGTTCAAAAAGCGCAGATCCGACCAGAAAAGCTCGGTAGCCACACTTCTCAAGCTCTATCCGGACACAACGATATACCTGGCCGACAAAAATACAGCTCGCAGAATCGCCTACTATTCAGGCTACACAAACAGTAATTACAAGCATATAAGTTCCCTAAAACAAATAAAAAAACCGGGAGTTTTTCTGATTCTCAACACCATGCCGGCAAGCGTCTCCCGTTTTTACATACCGAAAAACGAGCTTAAAAAAATGAGAAAAAATCCTCCTGAAGGTATGGTTTTCAAGAAAAAGACTCCGTTTTTCAACATATACGAAGTTGATCCGGAAGTTTTAAACAAATAAACAAAAAAAACATATAACGATTTCAAGGAGTTCCACATGACACTCTACAAATTTTTCGCTTCCGTTCCACGCGGGCTGGAAATTCCGCTTTCACTTGAAATTTCAAGGATAGGCGCATCCGATGTCAAGATCACAGACGGAGGTGTCCACTTCGCAGGTGACCTCGGAATATGCTACAAAACAAACCTCTATTCACATACAGCAGGCAGAATTTTCATCGCAGTAGCTACAAAAAATTACAGAACAGAGCAGGATATCTACGACCTGGCCTTTTCAGTCGACTGGAACGACTGGTTTTCTGTAAAACAAAGCTTCAGGGTCGATGTAGTCGGAACGAACTGCCCTCTGAAAAGCCTTAATTTCGCAGCATTGAGGATTAAAGACGGGATCTGCGACAAATTCCGCAAGACTGACGGCTCCAGACCGAATGTCGAACCGCACACACCGGACATGAGGATACGCGGATTTCTGAACGAAAACCAGCTGACGATATTCATTGACTCAAGCGGCGACGCACTGTTCAAACGCGGTTTCCGTGAACAGACGAACATAGCTCCGATCAGAGAGAATCTGGCCTGCGGACTTCTGTTTTTATCAGGCTGGGAACCTGGAATACCACTGCTTGACCCGATGTGCGGAAGCGGAACTTTTCTTATTGAGGCAGCCAGAATATCTCTGAATATAGCTCCCGGAAGTTCCAGAAAATTCGCTTTCGAAAAACTGAGAAATTTCGACTCATCGCTATGGAACTCAATAATGCAGGAAGCCCTTGAAAACGAACTTGACGATGCAGATCTTCCTATTTTCGGCAGCGATGTTTCGGCCATGGCAATAGAAGCAGCTCGGCAAAACCTGGAAAACGCCGGACTTGCCGAAATGGTCAAACTGAAAAAAGCGAACATTCTTGATCTGACAGCTCCGGCCGAATCAGGCATTATGATTGCCAACCTGCCTTACGGAGAAAGAATGGGCGAACTCGACGAAATGAGAAAAATGTACCCGAAAATCGGAGATCTTTTGAAAAGGAACTTCACGGACTGGACAGCCTGTTTCCTCACTTCGGATCTCAAAATGCCGCGTTTCATCGGACTTGCGACATCAAAACGGACTCCGTTCAGAAACGGAAACCTCGACTGCAGGATGTACAGCTTCAAAATCGTCGAAGGAAGCAACAAGCTGTCGAAACAGCATCATGAACAGAATCCGGAAGAAAACTGAAACTAGAAACCGGCAAGAAGATTTTCAAGAAAAAAGACCAGCTCATCATACAAACCGTTGCGGTTGATTATAACCAAAGCGGCTGTAACAACAACAGGAAACACGAGCAGAATAAAATATCTGTATTCATGCTCGGAATTTTCCTTAATGAACTGCTCGTCAGGATAAAGATCGGAAATTCTCAGTTTCTGCCGCGGCCACTCCTGCAAATAGCCCATTTTCTCTTTGCGGCTTTCAACGATCCGTACAGTTTCTTCCTTCGAGACAGTCGGTCTTTTCGGCTTGAAATCCGCCGATGTCGCCATTGTTAGTTTTGCCATTTTTACCCTTTAAGTGCCTCTATACCAGGAACATTTCCGCCGTTTTTCAAGAATTCGAGAGCTGCCGTACCGCTCGTGAAAATATAGTCGAATTTTTGTGCAAAAGAGGATCTTTCAAGCATTTCGGCCATATCACCGCCTGCGGCAAGCTTTCTTATGGGAAGAGCCGCGATTTTTTCAGCCAGCCTCATGCTGCCGAGTGAAAATCCGGGTTTTTCGTAGACTCCCGCCGGTCCGCTCCAAAGGATGCATTTCGACTCTGCGGCATGACGGGCAAAAAGCTCGACCGTATCCTGACCGATGTCGAAAGCAGTCATTCCTTCCGGGAATGATTCAGTCCTGCAGAGAGCGAATTCCGTTGAATTTACCGTCTCTGCGACAACATGATCAACAGGAAGAACTATTTCCACTTTTCTGACCTGAGCGCTTTTCAGTATCTCTTTCGCGAGCGGAATTTTATCCTCTTCAAACGGGGTCGCACCAAGATTGAAACCTTTTGCGGCAAGGAAAATGTAGGCAAGCGAGCCGCCTATGATAATTTTATCTGCCAATTCGAGCATAGGACGGATCAAGCCTATCTTTTCGGAAACATTAGAACCGCCGAGTACAAGACACAGGCCTTTTCCGCGCTCCGTGCCGAGCAGCCCGGAAATCTCCTCGATTTCCTGCTTCATCGAAAAACCGACTCCTTTCGTGTCGACGAACTTCGGAAGAACAGCTATCGAAGCATCTTTTCTGTGGCACACACCGAAAGCGTCATCGATGTAAACATCGCACATTTTAGCAAGTTCACGGGCAAAAGCCGTCGTTCCTTTCCTTTCCTCCTCGTTGAATCTCAGGTTTTCGAGAACAAGTATCTGACCGGGTTTAAGATCCCTGACCATCTGCATCGCGCCCATTCCGACACAATCCTCGAAAAAGTAGATATCCTGATCGAGAATTTCCGCCAGTTTAGCGGCAAAAGGCTCAAGCGTGAATTTGATGTCCTTTTCGTTTTCCGGTCTTCCGAAATGGGAAGCAACAATAAGACGGGCATTGTGCTCGAGAATATGTTCTATCGTCGGGATAATCCTTTCCATTCTTTTAAAGCCTGCGATATTTCCGCTGTCGTCAACAGGAAAATTAAAATCAGTCCGCAGAAAGACACGCTTTTCCCTGATCGCCAGTTCGTTCACGCATTTGACGCCGAGAGTTTCAAGAAACCCCATCAGATCCTCCGTCTAAGCAAAAAGTTTCTTCAGAACATCGAACATTCTGTTGCTGTAGCCCCATTCGTTGTCGTACCAGCTGAGAAGTTTGACCATATTTCCCTGCATTACGGCAGTGTTGAGGGCGTCAAGGATCGACGAATGCGGGTCTCCGTTGAAATCGTGCGATACAAGCGGCTCGTCGCAGTATCTGAGAACGCCTTTCATCTGGCCTTCTGCGTATTCTTTCATAAGTGCGTTGATTTCCTCGGCCGTAGTTTCCTTTTCGATGACGAAAGTTGCGTCGACAAGGCTTACGTTGGGTGTCGGGACTCTTATCGAAATACCGTCAAGTTTGCCTTTGAGCTCAGGAATAACAAGGCTGATAGCTTTTGCAGCGCCGGTCGTGGTCGGGATCATGCTGACTGCGCCAGCTCTTGCTCTGCGGAGATCCTTGTGCGGAAGGTCAAGGATGCGCTGGTCGTTCGTGTATGAGTGGATCGTTGTCATAAGACCGTGCTTGATACCGAAATGCTTGTGCATGATGTAGGTTATCGGAGCAAGGCAGTTCGTGGTGCAGCTTGCGTTCGAAATGATGTTGTGGCGCTCTTTGTCGTAAAGATAGTCGTTTACGCCGTAAACTATCGTCATGTCCTCGCCTTTCGCCGGAGCGGAGATGAGAACTTTTCTTGCGCCCGCTTCAATATGAAGGTTTGCTTTCTCTCTTGCCGTGAAACGGCCTGTGCACTCAAGAACAGCGTCGATTTTCATATCTCTCCACGGAAGATTTTCCGGGTCTTTTTCAGCAAGGATCTGAACTTCGCGGCCGTTTACGATGATCGAAGACTCGCCTGCGGTAACTTCTTTATCCCAGGTGCCGTGAACCGAGTCATATTTCAGAAGATGAGCGAGAGTTTTAGGATCGGTAAGATCATTTATAACGACGATTTCAACTTGATCGCTTCCCTCCGCGATTCTGAAAACCGCTCTTCCGATTCTGCCGAAGCCGTTGATTGCAACACGAATTTTTGACATTTTTTCCTCCTTTAAAATTGTTTTTTATTCAGCTGATTCTTCATCGCTTTCATTGTTATTTTCAGCGTTTTCCTGTCTTCTGAAAAACGCCCTGTCCATCATATAAACCGGTTTTGTCCAGTTTCCTTCCATATTGTCGCCGAAGCACGATTTGACGGCGTCGCAGCTTGCATCGAGGTTGTCGCATGCCGAAACAATGAGGGCTTCAAGCGTTTTCGGGCGTTTCGGGGAACCGAACTCATACTGCCCGTGGTGACTGAGGATTATGTGGATAAGATCCATTTTGAGGTCGTTGTCGTCAGGGAAACAGGTCGAAACGAGCTTTTCGAGCCATGTCGCACCCATGTAGATGTGGCCTAAAAGTTTGCCTCTGTCCGAATATCTGTCGACCATCGAAGTCGCAGGATTTATCTGAAATTCAAAGATTTTTCCGACATCGTGCAGCATTGATGCAAGAACGACGAGCGAAACGTCGAGACCGTATTTTTCATCGAAAACATCCGAAACAGCAAGAGCCGACTGCGCAACAGAGATCGAATGCTCCCAAAGCCCTCTTCTGCAGGCGTGATGCATGCTTCTTCCGCCGGGAATCGTCGTGAAAAGCTGCCATATCTTCTCGTTTTCCATAAATTTTTCAACAAGCTCTTTATGTTTCGGAACAAGAACATCCATAAGTTCGTCCCACTGTTTTTTGAGCTCGTCAAAAGTGTAAAACGATTCGGGCAGGATCCCCGCGCACTCCGAATCGATCTTGTCCGGCGGCACGATCACTGCGTCGTTGATCGTGATCTGCATATTCGAGAGATATTTTCCCGATTTTCCTGTGAGGACCTGAATGACATTCCCGGCCTGAACCGCTTCGGCCGTCTCTTCCGTAATATCCCACACCTTTCCGGCAACGGTCGAAACACCGTCAAAAAGGTCGAGATCGATATATTTTTTGCCCGTTTTTCCAACTTTTACAGCCGATTTTTTGACAAGAAAATAACACTTCGAATCTGGAACAATCAAATCGCCGTCTTCAATATCGGCGATCATAAGTCTTCTGCTTTTCATCATCACACCGATCAGAATTTTACCAGTTTCATAAACGACGAAGCTTTGAGACTTGCACCGCCGACAAGGGTGCCGTCTATGTCTTCTTTGCTCAAAAGTCCCTGGATATTTTCAGGTTTTACGCTGCCGCCGTAAAGGATCCTCGAATCAGCGTAACCGTATCTTTCCTTCAATATTCCGCGTATGAAAGTGTGCATTTCGGCCGCCTGCTCCGGAGTCGCCGTAACACCTGTTCCGATTGCCCAGACAGGCTCGTATGCGACTGTGATTTTTTCCGGCGGAAGAACCAGATTATCGTCAAAAGCCGAATAGATCTGCTCTTTCAGAACATCAAACATAACGCCGCTTTCCCTTTCCGGCAGCGTTTCGCCGACACAGAAAATAAGATGGAGACCGTTTTCCTGAACAAATTTTACCTTTTCGCGGATAAGGTCGTTCGGTTCGCCGAAGATCCTGCGCCTCTCGCTGTGTCCGATGATCACAGCTTTTACACCCAGATCGTCAAGCATTTTTCCGCCGACCATGCCTGTAAAAGCGCCTTCAGCCTTCGGATAGACATCCTGAGCTGCGATCGTTATGTTTTTTCCGGCAGCAAGTTCCGCCGACATTTTGATGTAGGGATAAGCCGGAGCGATGATGACCTCTCTTTCGGAATTTACAGCAGCGTCACCAAATTCACCAAAGAAATCAACGACTTCTTTGGAAAGATTATTCATTTTCCAGTTTGCCGCAATTATCGTTTTTCTCATTTTTTCCTCCTAAAAAACACTGTTTGACCGCACTTTTTGCAATAAATGCCGTTAAACAAACAGGGAATTATGCTGAATTTTAAATTTAAATCAATATTTTTGGCGATTTGTGTAAGCGCAAAGTAGCAATGTCCGGCATGTGCAAAACATCACTTCTTTTTCGTCAGTTTTTCATAAAGTTTGAAAAGTTCCGCCACAATCTCTGCTCCGCTCATTTTCGGATCGAAACCATAAGCTGCCATAACAGCCTTGTCGTTTTCGCGGTGGGCTTTTCTGAGGTCCGGCGGCATCGTGGTTTCGTCGTAAAGATCGGCAAGAGATGAATCGGGGTATTTGGCGCGGGCGTCAAGAATTGCCTGGGCGGTCTGCTCGATCATCTCACGTAGAGACGCCATATTATGACGTCTCTTTTCCAAAATGCCATTTGAGACGCCATGGTATGACGTCTCTACATCCGGCCACGGAAAATTGTTGTAGACGATTGTTGTTGAATAACTGTAATCGCTTTTCAATCTTCCGCAGACTGCTCGCATCCAAGCCATGTGAACGGAACTTGTCAAAACACCGAAATGAAAAAGCGTAGCATTGGGTATCGTGAAAAGTTTATCACCAGGAATTACATTGTCTGTCAAAAAACCGAAAGGAATGTATCGTCTTCGTTCTGAAGAAACCTTTGCAAAAGCTATATATTGTTTTGCTGGTGGTCTGTACTGACCAAAACGATTTGGAGTATTTGCAGCGGCCTGAGTTTGTTTGTTCTTACTTGTTTCACGAAAAACCTTTACTTTCTGAACCCGTTCATAAATACCTTTGTGCTCTTTCAATTCTTTGGGCGATATATCAGGGATCCATAGACAATATCGCTTGATATTATTGATGAATTCCTTACCCATCATAAATTGTTTGAAATATTGCTCCGTATTCGGGTATTTTTTGATAAAATCTGCCATTTCCTCTTCCGTGAACAGATAATAACCATCATCTGTTGCTTGACTTCCGCGCATGATTGCCGGCACATTGCATAACGGCTTTGAGACTTCTTCAATGAAAATACTTGGTGCATCAAGTAAATAATGATTTATATTGTTCGCAACAATTTTTTGTCCTTTTTCATCAAAAAGTAACTTTTGTTTTTGCGCAGATTTCTTATCGGAAAAACCAACAATAACACAATGTACCTTGGCTTTTAATGTCGATTCGCTGTCCCAGCGGAAAGTCCGATATGCAAAATCAATAGTCATATTTTTTTCAAATACTTTTTTCCAAAGAGATGTTGCCTGTTCTCCTTGTGTAATACTGTTGGTGGAAACAAAAGCGCATTTCGTATTTGTATTTTGTAGCAGATGAGCGGATTTTACATACCAGCATGAAACAAAATCAAGTTTACCTCGTTCTTCATTATCCCAGATTAAATCCATATCTGCACGCTGTGCATCAGAAAGATAATTTGTCCCCACAAACGGCGGATTTCCCATTATAAAATCATATTTATGCTCAATACCATCTGTTTCCGGTTCGAAGCCTGCGAAAATTTTGTAAAATTTATTGCTTTCATCTTCCGATTTGAGGGTTGACCAGTCCATCCGCAGCGCGTTGCCTTCAACAATCGTAGCACTTGTCGAAAGCGGCAGAAAATCGAGGTTTTCTTCAACAATTTCTTCGGTTTCCTTCATCATCTGAGACTCTGCTATCCAAAGTGCCGTTTTTGCGACAGTGACGGCAAAATCGTTGATTTCAATGCCGTAAAACTGCGAAATTTTCACTTTTATCGGAGAAAAATCGCTACCTAAAAGCTGCTGGTTTCCGTGAATGATTTTAAGAATTTCGTTTTCCAGACGGCGCAGCGAAATATAGGTTTCGGTAAGAAAATTTCCGCTTCCACATGCAGGGTCAAGAAATTTTAAGGATGCGATTTTATTGCGGAATTCTTCTAATTCACGACGTTTTCGTAGAGACATGACCTGACACGTCTCTTTTGAGGAAATCGTGGTTTTTGTTTTATGAGCCGTTTTATGAGCCGTTTCAGGAAACGTCTCTACAATTTGGTGAAATTCCGCACGCAAACCATCCAGAAAGAGCGGATCGATGACTTTGTGGATGTTTTCTATCGATGTGTAGTGCATCCCGCCTTTTCTGCGCGTTTCGGGGTTCAAAGTCGATTCAAAAACTGCTCCGAAAATCGTGGGCGAGATTTTGCTCCAGTCGAAAGGAGCGCAGTGGTTCACAAGAACATCGACGATTTCTTTAGTAAAATTAGGGATTTCGATTGTGTCGTCGGCGAAGAGACCGCCGTTCACGTAGGGGAACGAATTTATTTTTGTATCGTATTTGTCGCGGTTTTCTGGCTTTGTGTCCAGAATTTTGAACAGCTTTTTGATGCCGTCACGCAGATTGTCAAGCTGAAACGACTTGATGTAGTCCTCGAACGCAGTCCGAGTCTCGAAAAGCCCGGCATCCTCCGCATAAAGGCAGAAAACGATTCTGACGCACAGAATATTCAGCGAACGGAAGCTGTTTTCATCTGGATTTATGTATTCCTTGATGAGTGCGTCGTAGAGCTTTCCGACGAGTTCGCCCGCCTTCAAACTGACCTCGGCTACGATATCGATTTTGTTTTTCTCCGGATTTACCAAAAACTGCAACTGCTCGAATTTATTTGGCAAATCGCAGAGCATAATCTGTGTTGGTTCACTGCCGCGCTTGTCCATATCATAAACAAGAAACTCCTGAAAATTGCAGACGACAATCCAACGCGCGGCCTCGGAATAATTCTGCTCCTTGCGGTATCTGTCAGCCTGCTGATACGGCGTCAAAAGCGAGCCGTCCGACTGCTTCGCCGCTTTCGTCAGATCGACATCCGCGCTTTTCTGCTCAATCAAAACCTTGGTTTCTGGAATATAGGCATCGATGAAACTCGTGTGACCGAGCTTGATTCTTTTCTCGAATTCTATTGTGTCTTCGGGAGTTGCGAGTCCGTAAACATCACGCAGAAGCGTCGTCCAAAAAGCCTGCGTATCCTGCTTTTCGTCGCCGCGGTTTTTCCATTTTTCCGCAAATTCCGCCGCCGCTTTCTTTTGATTTATCTGATTTTTCGCCATTTTTTGCTCCGAAACCGGTTAAAACGCGAGATTATAGCGAAAAAACGCTTGAAAACAAGGAGAAAACGAAATCTAAAATTTTGCAATTAAAACGCTTTTGACTATCTTTGATGGTCTTTTGAAGGAGCGATTCTTGTTGAAAAAATTGAATTTGATAAAAATTCCAAACCAACAATTTAAAGAGGTAAAATGACCGAACTTTACGATGTAGCGGTTATCGGAAGCGGTCCTGCTGGAATGACAGCGGGGATCTATGCTTCGAGAGCTCTGCTTAAAACCGTCATTTTTGAAAAAAACGCTTACGGCGGGCTCATGGCACTCACCGACAAACTTGAAAACTGGCCCGGCGAAAAGTCGATCGCCGGCTTTGATCTGGCTGAAAAAATGCACTCTCAGGCACTTGATCTTGGAGCGGAATTTGTTTCAGAAGAAGTCGATAAAGTTGAAAAACTTGAAAACGGCAATTTTTCTATAAAAACCGTTTCCGGCAAAAATTTTTCGGCAAAAACAGTGATCTACGCGGCAGGTTCAGTTCCTAGAAAAGCCGAGATCCCAGGCGAAAAAGAGTTCACCGGCAACGGAGTAAGCTACTGCGCGGTATGCGACGGAGCTTTCTACCGCGGGCTTAAAGTTGCAGTTTTAGGCGGCGGCGACAGCGCTTTGAAAGAGGCGCTTTACCTCACGAAATTTGCAGAAAAAGTGACGATCGTCCACCGCAGGTATGAGTTCAGAGCCGAAAAAATCACGCAGAACGAAGTCCGGAACAACCCGAAGATAGACTTTGTCCTCAATTCGGTCGCAGAGAGGATCGAAGGAAAGGATTTTGTAGAAAAACTTGTCGTCAAAAATGTGAAAACCGGCGAACTTTCAGAACTTGCAGTTGACGGAGTTTTTGTATTTTTAGGCTACATTCCAGAAACAAAACCAATCGAAAATATTGTAAAAATCGCTGAAGACGGCCACATTCCGACCGATCCCGAATGCCGTACGAATGTTCCAGGCCTTTTTGCGGCAGGCGACATCCGTGAAAAACTGGTCCGCCAGGTCTCTACCGCTGTCGGAGACGGTGCGATCGCGGCTGTAGCAGCTGAAAAATATATTTCATCACCTAAATAAAAGTTTTCGCTCCCGCGAATCGCTTATTCATCTGTTTGGGGAATTTTTTATTTTGGAAGTTGTTTGCGGACTAATCTCTGTAACCGCATTTGTAGATTTCGTTGTCGCAATAGGTGTAGACGCAATTCGAATATTCACTGTCTGGCAAATCGTAAGAACAATTTTCATTCTTGCAGACTTCAAGAGCCTGAAATCTGCTGTATCCTTCGCTGGAAGCAGCATTCAAGCATGCCTGCTGACAGTCTTCATCTCCGGAGCTGCATTCGAATATGCAATCATAAATACTCGGACAGTCGGTATTGGGGTAAAGAGGACAGTTGTGTGTTTCATCGTAACAGTTATTATCGATACAACTATTAAAATCTGACGCATCGGCGCAGTATGAATTCCAACACCCGTACATTGTCGAGGCTGTGTTCTGGGCTGCACTCGTCCCTTTGTAGAAACAATCATCCAGGCAATCTTGATCTGATGAACTGCAATTTTTCATTTGGCACTCATAAATTTTAGGACATGAATAGTTGCCGGTGCCGCTGTTATTTCCACCGCCATTGTCTCCGCCGCCGTTGTTTCCGCCGCCGTTGTTGCCACCACCGTTGTTGCCACCACCGTTGTTGCCTCCGCCGTTATTTCCGCCGCCGCCAATAGAGATCTCGCAAAGTCCTTTTGAAGAGTTGCATGCCTGATCATCGGAACATTGTTTATATTGCACCCATGTTCCGTCTTCACCGCAGATCATAAGCTTGTTTCCGGAGCAAAGATATGAACCTTGCGTGCAGTCTTCACTCTCGTTCGCTTCGCTGCTACCGCCGTTGTTGCCGCCGTTGTTGCCGCCGTTCTCATTATTCCAATCGGTTTCATCACCGCCGTTGCCGCCGTATTCGCTGCCGCCCTCGCTGCTGCCAGAATTGCCTTCGCTTGAGTTTTTTCCTCCGTTTCCGGACGAATCGGGAGTGGGACAACCTACAAAAACAAACATAGCTAAGAAGCATAATATTGTTTTTGTCATAATTACCTTGCAGCCAAAAAATTTCTTCATTTTTTTCTCCTTAAAATCTAAGCAATAAAAACCTTCAAGGCTCACAAACAAAGTCATTGTATATTAAAGAATACAAAAATCAAGAAAAAGTGTATCAAAGGCCACATATAGCCACAAAAATGTGTATTAACAGATACATACGAAGAATATTTTTTGGTTATGATTGTTAATGTTGCTGTTTTTTGTTTTGTTACGGATATGAACGCGCGTGTGCAACTTGGAAAACGGATTTTCTTTCTTCGGAAACAACAGGGAATGACGCAGAACGACTTGGCTTTCAAATCTGGTTTAGGTCGCGAATATATCAGTACTGTCGAATGCGGGAAACGCAATATTTCAATCGACGCAATAGAAAAAATATCTTTCGCTTTGTCGCTTCCGTTAAAGGATTTGTTTGATTTTGAGTCGAACGATTTTAATGACGGCAAGCGCCTGCGGCCTACAGAGCGCCCAAGTGTTTAACGAGTTTATAAGTGTTGAGAATTACTACGAGAACTCCGACAAGTCCGAGCATTAGCTTGACTGGGATCTTTTTGCAGAGATATGCGCCCAGAGGAGCGGCTATCATTCCGCCGATGATGAGACCGACGATAATCTGCGTATAGTTTTTGAAGTCACCGATCATCGCTACAAAAGTCGTGGTTTCGGCGATCGTCACGAAAAACTCAGCCGTATTGACCGTGCCGATCGTTCTGCGTGCATCGTGACCTGAAGCCAGAAGCGTGCTTGTTACGACAGGGCCCCAGCCGCCGCCGCCCATGGCATCGGTAAAACCGCCTGCGAAACCGAGCGGAATCGTGTAGTTGCCGTATTCACGCGGCTTGCCGAGTTTTCTGAATATTTTGGAGAAAATAAAACCGCCCATGATAAGAAGGTAAATATCGATCACAATATCGAGTTCCTTGCTTTCAAAATTGACAAGGAGATACGCGCCGACGATCCCGCCGAGAATACCAGTGAAAAGCAGGCGGAAAAAGAGCCCTTTGTGGACATTTTTCATTTTGAGATGCGAAAGTCCCGAAACGAGAGTCGTGAATATCTCCGAAACATGGACGCATGCGCTTGAGATAGCGCTCGGAACACCGGCAGTCCTCAAAAAAGTGTTGGAACTTACGCCGTAACCCATGCCGAGCGAACCGTCAATCATTTCCGCGGCGAAACCGAGAAGAATGTAAATGATGATTTGAGCCGTGAACATTTGAACTCCTTAAAACTATGCTTTTTTAGCAGAACCGATTTTCTTGCAGCCTTCTATGATCATAAGCACTGCAAGAACAACAAGGATGACAGCTACCGAACCCAGGAAATAGTTGGGAGCCGTGACAAAGTATTTCCAGATCATCCAACAGAGCGCGAAGATCGTCATCGCAAGCATGAAGATCGTCGCCCAGAGCGTATATCTGATCGGTTTGTTCTTCGAATAGAAGTAAGCGGTCAGAATGATGAAAACGAGTGCCGCTACAAGCTGGTTCGCAGCGCCGAAAAGAGGCCATACGCTTGCCCATGAATCGGTGATACCGAGCAGGAACGCCGGAATGACTGCAACTATCGTGTAGAAGAACTTGTTCTGAAGTTTTGCCGGAAGTTTGTCGCCGATCATTTCGTTCGTGAGGAATCTCGCAAGACGAACGCTTGTGTCGAGAGTCGTCATAATGAAGACGTTGACGATCGTGATACCGATTACGACACCGACTTCATTGCCGAAAATAAAGGATGTCAACCTGCCGAAGCCGTTTCCGTAAACACCGAGCGCGCCGCCCGAATTTTTGAATATCCACTGGAGCTCGTTTTCTCCGGTTCCCCACTTTATCGCAGCACCCGCGATGATGACACATACTATGCCGATAACAGTTTCCATGAGCATTCCGCCAAAACCGACGAACATCGCGTCTTTTTCTCTGTCAAGCTGTTTTGAAGTCGTTCCCGAAGCAATGATGCTGTGGAAACCTGAAACAGCGCCGCATGCGATTACGATGAAAAGGAAAGGAACAAGCGGTCCCTGCGATGAATCCTTGAATGTCTCTGCGATTACGAACGGAGCGTTCATGTCGGGATGTACTATGAAAATTCCGATGAATGCAAGCGATATTCCGAGGATCAGTACCCAGCTTGAAATGTAGTCACGCGGCTGGAGAAGTATCCAAACGGGAGTAACCGAAGCGACAAATCCATAAGCCATAAGGAGCGTGAACCAGATCGAATAAGCCGTTTCCTTCGAACCGATCGTGATCGGGAACTGGAAGCCTAGCCAGATAAGGAAAACAAGTCCGGCGATCGCGATGATCGTGTTCGCCCAGAGCGGGAGCCATCTGTTTTTATTGATGATTCCGAAAAGCATTGCAAGCGGGATAAGCGCGAAAGTCGGGATTACAAGTTCCGGCTTCGTGATCATCGAAGTAGCCGCAAGATTGCCGAAAACCGCGATAACAAGAACGATTGTGAGCCATACGAAAACAAGGAAAAGGAACTTTGCCTTCTTTGAAACATATTTTTCAGCCGTGTCGGGGATGCTGACTCCCTGATGACGGACAGAGATCATAAGCGACAGATAGTCGTGGACCGCACCGATGAAAACACCTGCGACAAGGAGCCAGATAGCTGCCGGACCCCAGCCGAAGCATGTTACCGCGACGATAGGACCAACGATAGGACCTGCGCCAGCAATAGATGAGAAGTGATGTCCGAAAAGGACGATCGAAGGAGCGGGATAAAAATCGACGTTGTCCTTCAGAGCGTGCGAAGGAGTCGGATTTTCGTCGACAGGGTCGATAAGTTTCTTTTTGATAACGCTGTTACCGTACCAGAAGTAAGCAACAACGACCCACAAAAGCGAAAAAACAAGAATGTAGATACTGTTCATTTTTCACCTCGTTATTATGACAGTTAAGACGTTTCAGGTAACGTCTCTACAAAAAAACGGTGGGATTTTACTCTTAATTAATCCAATTTCAATAAATTGAGAAAAGTCTGCGCCGCTATCCATAAGTTCGAAGCTGAGATTTCAACTTTGTACAAACCGGACATTATTATTGCTTTGCGCTGAATTATCTTGAAAAAAAAACATTTATCAGTAAAATTTCCGCGCGTACGAAAAAACGCGGCAGTTTTTTTAATAATTTTTGATGGTTTGTGTCATGATGAAAGAAAAAATACTCGCTTTGAAAGAAAGCTTCAACACGAAAATAGCTGAAATCAAAGAGAAGGATGCTCTGGAACAGCTCCGCGTCGCCGTTCTCGGAAAAAAAGGCGAATTCACGGCTCTCATGAAGGATATGAAAGACCTTCAGGCAGAGGCAAGAAAGGAAATCGGCCAGATAATCAACAATGTCAAAAGCGATTTCGAAGCTGCGATCACGAAAAAGGCAAAAGAAATCGAAGAAGCCGAGATCGCTGCGAAAGTAGCGAACGAATGGAGCGACATCTCCTGGCCTGAGACACCTGTCCAGGGTTCGATACATCCGCTTTCGATCGTAAAAAAAGAGCTTGAAGACCTCTTCATTTCGATGGGCTTCGACATTCTGGACGGCCCCGAGATGGAAGACGAATACTACAACTTCAACGCGCTCAACATTCCGGAAGATCATCCGGCGCGTGATTCGCAGGATACTTTCTGGCTTAAAAACGGAAAGCTTCTCCGCAGCCAGACCTCCCCCGTCCAGATCCGCGGAATGCTTGCTAAAAAGCCGCCCATCAAATTTGTCTGCCCGGGCAAAACTTATAGAAACGAAGCGGTCGATGCAAGCCACGAGCACTCTTTCCACCAGTGCGAAGGACTCGTTGTTGACAAAGGGATCACCGTCGCTCACCTTATTTTCACGCTGAAACAGATCGTTTCGAGCATATTCGGCGAAGATGTCGAAATCAGGCTCAGACCGTCGTTCTTCCCATTTGTCGAACCGGGTTTCGAGCTCGATTTCAAATGCAGGATATGCAAAGGCAAAGGTTGCAGCGTCTGCAAGCAGACAGGCTGGATCGAATACTTAGGCTGCGGAATGATCCACCCGCAGGTTCTTAGAAACTGCGGAATAGACCCTGAGATTTATTCAGGTTTTGCGTTCGGCGGCGGCATCGAGAGACTCACGATGATGAAATACGGGATCGACGACATCCGTCATTTCCACGCCGGAGATCTGCGTTTCCTTAAACAATTCTAACTGAAATTTTTTTACCATGCCTAAACCGGTTTCCTACACTCTTTACGACCTGCTGAAAGATACTCAGCTTGAACTTTCGCTTGAAAACATGAGCGAAGAGGAGATGAAAAAAGTCGAACTGACTGAAAGCAAGGTCCAGGTCGTCGGGCTTTCGATCGCTGGATTCACGGATCATCTCTACAAAAACAGGATCCAGCTTTTCGGAAAAAGCGAAAGCGACTACCTGCGGACTCTCCCGATGGAGGAACAGCTTCGCAAAACAGAGACTTTTCTTAAAGAAAAACCGACACTTGTAATTTTCACCTATCCAGAAAAGCCGACTGATTACTTCAAGGAAACAGCGAAAAAATACAATGTTCCGCTGATGTCTACGACGATGATTTCAAGTGTTTTCACAGACTACATCCGCGATATTCTCAACACTGCTCTCGCCCCGACCGTTTCGCTCCACGCGCAGCTCATCGATGTCCTCGGTGTCGGAATGCTGATCATGGGTGAAAGCGGAGTAGGAAAAAGCGAGACGAGTCTTGATCTTGTCATGCGCGGTCACAAGCTTATCGCCGACGACTTTGTCGAAATAAAGAGGCTTCTTCCCGGCAGGCTCATCGGCAGCTGCAACGAAATCGGGCGCAACTTCATCGAAATCCGCGGTATCGGTCTCGTCGATCTGCAGCAGATGTTCGGGATCACTTCGGTCGCTTCGGAAAAGGAGATCGACTGCGTTGTCCGCCTCGTTTCGTGGGACGACATCCACAATTTCGACTACGAGCGGGTCGGCGACAAAGTAAACTACTACGAAATTCTGGGAATAAAAAAGGCATATTACATCATTCCTGTGCGCAACGGTTCGAACCTGAGTTCGCTCATGGAAGCCATAGCACGCGATTACCTCCTCAAAAAAATGGGATTTTTCGCGGCGCAGGAAATGGAAAAACGGCTTGACGACAAACTTAAAGGACTGATGGGGAAATAATCATGTATTCTTTTGTTTTTATCACGCACGGCGAGCTAGGAAAAACGCTTCTCGACATAGCTTCGCGCATAATGGATATCGATGTGGCTGACAGAACGGCGTTTTTTTCGATAGAGTTTTCGATGGCTATGGAACTTGACGGAATGAAGGCGAATCTGGAAAAAACGATCGACTCCTTCCTTGAAAAAGGGAAAAAAGTTATAATTCTTGTCGATCTTTTCGGCGGAAGCCCTTCGAACATCGCCCTTTCGCTTGCAAAAAAAGAGGGCGTCGATGTAATTTCCGGCGTAAACCTTTCGATGGTGATGTACAGCCTTGAACACCGTGACGACGAAACTGATCTCGAAACAATGGTCGACGGGATAATCCGCAGCGCGAGACAGAATATAACCGGTGCAAAACAACTGCTCAAAAAAAGAGAATCAAAATGAAAGAAGCTGAAATCACTATAAAAAACAAACTCGGAATGCATGCCCGCGCCGCAAGTCTTTTCGTCAAGACCGCTGAAAAATTTAAATGCGGCGTAGAAATGGAAAAGGACGGCATAAATGTCAACGCGAAAAGCATAATGGGGATCCTCATGCTTGCAGCTCCGCTCGGTGCGACCTTGACGCTCCGCACTAACGGCGAGGGAGAGGAAGAGTGTCTTGCCGCTCTGACAGAGCTTGTCAACAACAGATTCGGAGAGGAATAATTGCGCGAAAGGCTTGAACTCCAGGGCGAAAAAGTCTGCGGCGGAATAGGTGCCGGCAAACTTTTCTTCATTGACCGCAAATATTCAAAAATCCCTCACCTCGACAGAAACGAAGATGAAATCCCTGGTGAAATCAGCCGTTTCGACCTGGCAGTAAAAAACGCCGAAGCGGAACTCGACACCATTCTTTCGCAGAAAAATATAGGTTCGGAAACCGCCTCTATTCTTGAAGCGCACAAGATGATGCTCACCGATCTCACCCTTTCCGAAATGGTCAAAAACATGATTTCGGAGAGTAAGATCAACGCGGAATGGGCAGTCCTGGGTGTTTTCGACAAACTGATTTCCGTTCTTGACCAGAACACGACAGACTATTACGTGAAGGCGAAGATCGCCGACTGGGAAGTTATCCGCGACAAGCTGATTTCGGAACTTACAGGCGGTTCGCACTCGGTTCTGAATAAACTGCCTCAGGATGATTTTATCGTCTGCGCCAAAAATCTGACTGTTGACGAGCTCCACACGATTTCGCAGAATAAACATGTCCGCGGGATAGTCCTCGAATCTCCTGGCGGTGTCAGCCATCTCACGATGGTGCTGCGTTCGCTTGAAATCCCTGCCGTGATGGGCGTTCCCGACCTCATCCACCTGCTTGACTACGGCGATATGCTGATCGTGAACGGCTTCAAAGGGAAAGTCGTTCTCCGCCCGACAAAAGATGAAATAACGACGGCTCTTCGCAAGGCGGAAGAGTTCAAAAGCTACTTTGCACGCTTTCTTGAAAATATCGAAACTCCGTCTGTTTCAAGAGACGCCCACCAACTGAAAGTCGGCGGGAACATCGACCAGATAGGCGAAGTCGATTTCGTCAAAAAATACGGCGGCGAGTTCATAGGCCTTTTCAGAACGGAACTTATGTTTTCGAAAGACGGCGAAATCCCGACCGAAGAAACCAACTACGATGTTTACTATCAGGTCCTGCACCGCGCGCTGCCGCTTCGTGCGACGATAAGGATCTTCGATTTCGGCGAGGACAAAAGCGGCGCGATCGTGACGAAAGGTTTCATGGGAATGCGCGGGATCAGGCTCTGCAAAGGGCGCCCCGACGTGTTCGTTCCGCAGATCCGCGCTCTAGTCAGAGCAGCGAAACTCGGCAACCTCAATATTCTTCTTCCCTTTGTCAGCACGACGCACGAAGTCGACGGCTTCAAGGAAATCCTCTTTAAAACAGCGGCTGAAATGGGGCTTTCAGAAAATCTGAAGAGCATAAAGATCGGCGCGATGATAGAAGTTCCGGCATCGGTCTTCATAATCGAAAAAATCGCGGACGAGGTCGATTTCTTCAGCATCGGAACAAACGATCTGATCCAGTATCTCATGGCCGTCGAAAGGAAAGACCAGTTTTCTTCCGACTATTTTTCATACTATCACCCTGCTGTAATAAGGGTGATAAACCATATCGTGACTGTCGCGAAAGCGAAAAACAAACCTGTCAATATCTGCGGAGAAATGGCGAGCGACCCTTATCTGCCGCTGATGTTCCTGGCAATGGGGATCGACGCGCTCAGCATGAATCCTGCATCGATCCCGATTATAAAAAAGATCATAAAATGCGGTTATCTGCATGAAGGCGAAGAGATCCTGAATCTCCTGCTTGCTGCGAAAGACCGGGAAGAAGTATTGAAAGCGCTTAAACGCTGCATGGTTGACAAGTACCCGAATATATTCAAGAAAGAATGGAATTACTGATTAAAAGAGCACTGTTTTTTCTCTTTTGCGCAACGCTTTTTTTCGTATGCTGCAACAAAAGCGAAAAGGTTGAAAAAGAGGATCAGCCCGATTTTTACGAACTTTGTTTTTACTTCTCGAAACTGCCGTCAAATGCTGCAGGAAGCGATGTCGAAGCGGCGGCAAAAATCTATTCGGCATTTCTGCGTGAGCACGGGATCAATATCCTGAGCGCTAAACCGTCACTTTTGAAAAGCTGCTTTTTTACCGACAAAGAGCCGCTGATTTCAGGTGATTATTCGAAAACTTCGGAAAACAAAACGGCTGAATACATCCTCAAAGCCTTTTTCAACAAGGAACATTCATCGCTTTATGCAATGAGAAACGCAGGAAAAACGATCAAAAAAATCGATGACGAAATTCCGCCGGAAAGAAAAATTCCTGCCGCGGAAACCCTTGACGAAGGGCTTGAGATCACAGGATCTAATGCAAAAATCATCTATCTTTCCCGTTATCTGGAAAATCTTGAAATAAAAAATCACTTCGGCATAAGCGGCAAAAACCAGCTTTCGCTGAGTGTGCCGGCCGACTTTCAGGGACGCTGGCGGATCGTACTTCATCTTTACGATTCGCTCGATTTTGGAAATATCGTGAAACTCGAACCGGGCGATTTTGCCCTTTTTGCTTTGTCCGGCGAGGAAATTTTAGAAACAAACATCAGAAAAAACGGCTGGAGGAAGGAAATTCCGGAAACAACAGCCGCTGAAAACGGCAGAAATGTCATAAAATTCAAAACCGGTGCAATAAATCTTCCTTTCAGCGAAGAAATTGCACTGAAATACCTCTATTCACTTGCATTCGCCCACCGGCTCTCTTTTGAAAACGGCTTTGCATATTCGCCGAATTTCAACTATTCGTCGGTGGATCCTCAGCTTTATCTTTTCTCAGGAAAACTCGGTTTTTCAGGCGCTATTCCTGATGCAGAGCATCTTATGATGTGGATCTTGTCTTCCGAAAGGCAGCTCGAAACTTATCCAGACGCACTTTACGCGAACCTGCTTGCGCTCAAAATGGCGAAAAAACTTGTTTTTGCGGATAACACTTTCCTCGGCGGCAAAGATCTGGAGAACAAAAATCAATTCATAAATTTCGAAAAAGTCAGGAACTCGGTTTTCAGCTCAGGCAACATTTTAATTTCAGGCGAAGGACCTGAAAACATATACCTTTTTTCAGGCAGTACGACAAAAGAATCGGCGGAACCGGCGGACATTTCAGAAATTTCGGGATTCAAGGCACTTTTCGGAAATCCGGAAACAAATGACAGCACGATCGCGACCTTTGTCGTAAGAAGCCATAAAACGCTGGAAATTATTAATGAAATAGAAAAATCGCTTTTGGAAAACGGTTTCAGCCCGATGCAGCGGATCTATGAAGATCTTCATGGCGGCGACGCATGGGGAGCAGTTTCGGTAAAAACTGAAATTTCCAATGAAAACAAACTATTGCAACTTTATGAGAAAAATTATAAATTGATGGATAAAACACTTTCTTTCGGAGTTTACCGTGTCTCAGAAAAATAAAAACAACACAAAAAATCAGAAAACCAGACCAGAACCTGAAAAAGAGATGAAAAAAACCGGCAGCAGATCATACACCGGCGAAATAATCACATGCATTCTCGCCCTGCCCGTGATTTTCACGCTGATCTCGCTTGTCACATACTTTCACCGCTTCTTTTCAGGCGTGAAAAACATTCAGGAAAATTTTTTCACAGGCTCGCTCGGATATGACTGCGCGCACAGTCTCAACAACTTTTTCGGAATCGTTGCCTTTTATATTCCGATAATGGTTATTATTTTCGCAATCGTCTTCTTTCTGAAAAAACAGCTTTGGAAACATATCCTGCTCAACGTTTTGAACTTTTTCATGCTTTTGCCGTTTTTATCAATGATAACCGATAGTTATTCATCGAACAAAACAAACTGGCTCGGCCATTTCATTTATCAGGACTTTTTCGAAAAACATATCGGCAGACCTGGATTTATCCTTCTTTTCGTATGCTGGGCGATACTTTTTGCGATCCTCGTTTTCCGCATAAGTTTTTTCAACATATGCTCTAAAATCTTTCTCGGGATAAAGGCGTTTTTTGAAGAAAACAAGCTTTTCGAAGACGACGACGATGAAAATGAAAAAACCGAAAACGACACTGATGCGGAAACAGTTCAAAACAATGATGAAGGCGGCATGGCAATAACCATAAGTCATGAAAAACTCTCTGAAAATTATCATTCTGAAAATCTGGAACCTGTCGAAATCCATATTTCATCGGAAAAAAGCGGGAAATATGAGACGGAAATCCCGGAAGAAGAGCCAGAACCTGAGGAAGCACCCGCTTACGAAGACAACATTCCCGCACCGGAAGAAAAGGAAGAAAAACAGCCTGCTGAAGTGACGGCAAGCGAAGTGAACCAGCCGATCGAGGTTACGACAAGCGAAGTGAACCAGTCGCAATCGGATAAATCGGTCGTCAGAACTCTGAAAAACTATCACCTTCCTCCCCTTTCGCTTCTGGTAACGGGCGAAAATCTCGAAAAATCGGAAAAAAGGGAACAGGAAGTCGCCGCAACATGCCGGATCATCGAAAGAAAACTCGGCGAATACAAAATAAAAGTAAAAGTTCAGGGCGCGACAATAGGACCTGTCGTAACAATGTATGAAATCGAACTCTGCGAAGGGATAAGGGTAAACCAAGTCGTCAACATGGCACAGGATCTGACTGTCGCCGTGAGCGGCAAAAAGGTAAGGATCGTTGAATCCATCCCAGGCAAACCTTACATCGGGATCGAAGTCCCGAACGAGGAAAGGCTCACGATCAGGCTCAAATCGATCCTGGAAAGCCCGCTCTTTGCAAATGCAGCCAAAAAAGGACTGCCGATAGCGTTGGGACTTGATGTCGCCGGAAAACCGTGCGTAGCGAACCTCAACAAAATGCCGCATGTCCTCGTCGCCGGAACGACAGGAAGCGGAAAATCGGTCGGAATCAACAGTTTTGTCCTCTCCATGCTGTACACACTGACGCCTGACGAGGTCAAATTCATTATGATCGACCCCAAAGGAAACGAATTCAACATGTACGAAGGGATCCCTCACATGCTTCTGCCGGTCGTAGTAGACAGCAAAAAAGCGGCAAAGGCATTGCAGTGGGCAGTTATGGAAATGGACAACCGTTTTAAAATACTGGCTGAAAACAAGGTAAAGGATATCGGCGAATACAATGAAAAAATCGACGAAATCAATAAAAATCTGGCAAACGAGGAACCCAAACTCACCAAAATGCCCTTCATCGTCGTTGTCATCGACGAGTTTGCAGACCTGATGATGGTTGCAGGAAAAGACGTCGAAATCGCAGTCGCCAGAATCGCTCAGAAAGCGAGAGCGGTCGGAATTCACCTGATAATCGCAACACAGAAGCCGACAAGAGATGTTGTAACCGGACTTATAAAAAGCAATCTGCCTGTCAGGATCGCTTTCAAAGTCGCCTCGGCCATCGATTCAAGGATCATTCTCGACACAAACGGCGCGGAAGCCCTGCTCGGAAACGGCGATATGCTCTATATTCCGCCGGGCAGCTCCATTCCTACAAGAATCCACGGCGCTTTTGTCAGCACGGCAGAAATGGAAGCTGTCATCAATTTCATCAAAGAAGAGGCCGGCGGTGATGTCGAGTGCGAGGACATTCTTGAAAATTTCCAGAATGAAAACAGTAGTCAGGGAGGATCATCCAGCGGCGGAAACGATTCGGATGACGAACCTCTTTACGACCAGATCCTTGAATTTATTATAGAATCAGGAACATGCAGTGCAAGCATGCTTCAGCGCAAATTCCGTCTCGGCTACAACCGTGCGGCAAGAATCGTCGACAGATTTGAAGCTGAAGGAATCATCGGTCCCGGCGTAGGATCAAAACCCAGAGTCGTTCTCCGCAAAAAATAATAGCCACACTTGAAACGGCTATAGACCTATCTCACACAACGGACTTGGCCGCCGGCGGCGTACATATCGCAGTAGCCCACCATACCGAAGCTGAAAACCAAACGCCATGCGACAGAATCGGACTGAAGCGATGAAGACCACAAGCTAATGTCTCCGTCCCCTAATTTGCTATAGAGGCCGCTTCCATCGTAAGAAGAACAATAACAATTTCTAGTTTGACAACTGTATGTAAGGCAGACATTGCCTTCATCACTACGGACAGCGCAACTATCGACTCCTTCCACCGGCGGCATCTGCGTAGCCGGACAATTTTTGATGAGCGTCCTGAGTTCGCTGATTTCCGGCAGCCTCCAGTCCGTAAAACCGCCGTAATTCGATGCGTTCAAATCTTCGCAATAAGCTTGTGCCGGGAAAATCTCGTTTCCTGATTCATCGGTATCTATCCATTTCATCTCGTCAGCAGATTTTTTAGACCAGCTCAGTCTGCTTTCCGAGTCGTAGCATGGAAAAGTAGTTTTCGGGCTGCATTCCATGAGACATTCAGAGTCGATCCTGGTGGAATTCTTGACACATTTGTAGTGGCAGACACCTTCTTCGGTGTCATATTCCGCCGGGATCTCCGCACTCCACATGCCGTTGGCATAGGTCTGTGTGTAGGAAGAAGCGCCGTTCCACTCAGTATTTTCCTGGTTGTCGATGCAGCTTACGGTTCTGGTGCATGTTTCCTCAGTTTCGTTCCAAGTTCCGCCTGCCGAACCGCATTTTTCAGCTTCTGTCAGCTCGTGTGCCGTGTCAGCATCATCGTCTGACTGCGAATCACCTTCATCAGTTTGCGAATCACCTTCATCAGGCGTTGTATCGGCATCATCCGGCTGCGAATCACCTTCATCTGGCGTTGTGTCAGCGCCCTCCGGCTGCGAATCACCTTCATCTGGCGTTGTGTCAGCACCGTCCTGTGTCGTATCACCGTTATCTGAATCATTGGTTTGATTTTCAGTATCTTCAATGCAGATATTGTTGTCGGTATCACAGATGAAACCTTCGTCGCAGGTTTTGTTCGGATAACACCTGCAGCCGAGTTGGCCGAAATTTGTAATGGCATCGTTGTCATGTGTCGAATCACTGCCGCAACTGACAACAAGAATCAATGCGCAAAACAGCACGAAAACCGCAAAAATTTTCTTCATTTTTCCACCTCTAAGATCCAGGTCTTAAACAAAAAACGCAATATTTTAGAAAAAAATCTTAAAAAAACAAGAGTCATTTTTACCCGGAGACCTACCTCACACAACGAACATAGTTGTCGTAGAGTATATCGTTGGCACCCACGCCGCCGAAGTCAAAACCCACAAACCATGCGCCGTGCGAACTATCGGAGTCAAGCGAGGAAGACCATAACCATTCGGGTTTCCCGAATTTGCTGTACCCGCCCTCCTCATCATAAGAACATGCACAAGCACTACTATCACAACTGCTTGACGACAGGCAGAGATTGCTTTCATCACTGCTGACAGCACAGCTATCGACTCCTTCTACCGGCGGCATCTGCGTGGTCGGGCAATTTTGGATGAGCGTTCTGAGTTCGCTGATTGTCGGCAGCCTCCAGTCAGTAAAACCGCCGTAATTCGATGCGTTCAAATCTTCGCAATAAGCTTGTGCCGGAAAAATCTCGTTTCCTGATGCATCGGTATCTATCAATTTCATCTCGGCAGCAGATTTTTTAGACCAGCTCAGTCTGCTTTCCGAATCGTAGCAGGGAAAAGTAGTTTTCGGGCTGCATTCCATGAGACATTCAGATTCGATATTGGTGGAATTTTCGACACATTTGTAGTGGCAGGCACCTTCTTCGGTGTCGTATTCCGACGGGATCTCAGCACTCCATGCGCCGTCGGTGTAGGTCTGCTTGTAGGAGGAAGCGCCGTTCCACTCTGCATTTTCGGGCTTGCCGGTGCACTCTGTGGTTTTAGTGCATGTTTCCTCTATTGCGTTCCAAGTTCCGCCTGCCGTACCGCATTTTTCAGCTTCTGTCGGCTCGTGTGCCGTGTCAGCATCATCGTCTGACTGCGAATCACCGTCATCATCCGGAGTCGGTTCCGGCGTTGTGTCAGGATTCTCAGGATCGTCAGGTTCAGAGTTACTTGGTTCCGTGTCACCTGGTTCAGAATCACACGGCTCACTGTCATCAGCAGTATCGCCTTCTTCATCCGTCACGGTCTCGCCTGAGTCCGGTTCATCATTACGGTTTTCCTTCTTCGAGCAGCCGCACGAAATCATCAGAACCATTGCGCTTAGTGCAAAAACAGCAATAATTTTCTTCATTTTTTCTCCTTACACCACCGAAAAACGCAATATTTTAGAAAAAAATCTTAAAAAAGACAAGTATCCTTAAACCAAATTACCTCCACGCTTATTTTGCACTTTTTCTCTCAACTGTGATTTTTCCCCCTTGAAACCGCGAAAAGTTGTTTATAACAGAAGCCGGATTTTAAATGGAGGTTTGTTATGGATTACAATGTGAACGAGAATGAAACGAACAAAGATTCGTGGAAAAACTACGGAAGAAACATTGTCGATCTTGCAAAGGCGGGGAAACTCGACCCTGTGATCGGGCGTGACGGCGAAATCAGAAGAATCATCAGAATTCTTTCGAGAAGAACCAAAAACAACCCGGTCATCATCGGTCAGCCCGGTGTCGGCAAGACGGCAATCGTTGAAGGTCTGGCGCGCCGAATCGTCCGCGGCGACGTGCCTGTAAGCCTTCAGAACAAAGAGATTTTCGAGCTCGATATGGGTGCGCTTATATCGGGAGCGAAATACCGCGGCGAATT
>DBYC01000036.1:7975-17593 GCA_002310035.1 bacterium UBP6_UBA1196 | reverse complement strand
TCAACTAAAATTACGTTGAAACCGAGCTGTGCAAGTTCGATCGTCGCATTGAGACCGCTCGGGCCGCCGCCGACAACGAGAACGTCGCAGCTTTCGTTGCGTCTTTCGGTGTGTTCCACCGGTCTGTCGTCTTCCGCAAGTTTCGGAACGCCGTTAAGAGTCTCGATCTTCATTCCCGCTTTGAGCGGAGTAATACACGATTTCTGCGGAAGTCCGTCGATGATTACCGTGCACTGGCTGCACTGGCCGTTCGCACAGAAGATGCCCTGCGGAGCCTTGCCGTTTCTGTGGAGCGAAAACTGTCTGACACCGTTTGCAAAAAGAGCCGAACTTACCGCCTCTCCTTCGTAACCTGTCATTTTTCTGCCGTCGAAAGTAAATTCGACTTCTTTCTGGCCCTGAGGAATCTCAAGGACAGGATGTTTTTCAATTCTTGTCATAATCTCACCATTATTCAGTAGTTAAAGAAACAAATTCAGTGGTGGCAAGATAATTCTGCGGGTTTTAAAGTCAATAAAATTTAGGGAGTTTAAGGAATCTAGGGAATCTAAGGAGTCTAGGGAATTTAGGGAGGAAAGAATCTTGTTTTTCCACAGTTTTTCTTTAAAATATCAGACTTTTTGTTTTTTGCGGAGGTTGAAATGAGCAAAGTCGCTGTCTGTATCCCGACTTACAACGAAAAAGAGAATATTGCGGCTATAATAAAGGCTGTGCACGCTGAGCTTCCCGAAGCTGATATCCTGATAGTCGATGACAATTCGCCCGACGGAACAGCGGAAATCGTGCGGGATCTGATGAAAGAAAACAGTTTCGTGCTTCTGAAAGTCCGTCAGAGTAAAGAGGGTCTCGGCGCGGCATATCTCGACGGGTTCAGCACTCTTATTGAAAAAGGCTACGAAAAAATAATTCAGATGGATGCCGACTTTTCGCACAAACCAGAATATCTTCCCGAAATGGTGAAAAAATCGGACGAAGGCTACACTGTTGTTGTCGGTTCACGCTATGTCAAAGGGGGCGGAACGGAAAACTGGAGCATCGACCGCCGCATTATTTCAAGGGGAGGCAGCTTCTACGCAAGCACGATTTTAGGGCTTGGAGTGAACGATGTAACTGCCGGATTCAAGTGCTGGGACGCTAAACTTCTTGAAAAAGTGATTTCGACTCCGCTTGTCCTTTCGGGCTTCGGATTCCAGATAGAAATGGCTTTCAGAACGAAGATAAGCGGCGGAAAAGTGTTCGAACTGCCGATAGTTTTCCCCGACAGGACCGAGGGAACGAGCAAAATGAGCGGTAAAATCTTCAAAGAGGCTCTTTTCGGAGTCTGGAAACTCAGATTTATGGGCAGAAAAATATTGGAGAAGTAGATGGACGCATACGAAATCATAAAACTTATCAGCGAATCGAAGAAAAAAACGCCGGTCCGCGCGCTTTTCAAGGGAAATATCGAAAAATGCGACTTTTCGGCTCTGGCGGAAAGTTACAGAGGCCTTGATTTCGTCGAGGTTTACGACGAGTTTGACAAAATCCGCGATTTTGTATCCGCTCATCCGGAAGTAACGATGACCCGCTTTGAAAACGACCGCAGAAATTCGGCGATTCCCCTTGCGGACCTCACAAAAATCAATGCACGGATCGAGCCGGGTGCAGTCATCCGCGAAATGACCGAGATCGGCGACAAATGTGTCATAATGATGGGTGCGGTAATAAATATCGGCGCTGTGATCGGCGAAGGAACGATGATCGACATGAACGCCGTTATCGGCGGCAGGGCTATGGTCGGCAGAAACTGCCACATCGGAGCGGGAACGGTCCTTGCAGGCGTTATCGAGCCTCCGAGTGCGACTCCTGTTAAAATCTGCGACGGAGTCATGATCGGGGCAAACGCCGTTGTTCTGGAAGGTGTCACTGTCGGCGAAAATTCAGTCGTCGCGGCAGGTTCGGTCGTAACGAAAGACGTGCCGCCTTTCAGTGTTGTAGCCGGAGTCCCCGCGAAGATCATCAAACAGGTCGATGAAAAGACCCAGTCAAAAACCGAGCTCGTCGAGGCTCTGAGAAATCTGTAAATTTTTAATTGTGTAAATAGGGCAACTATTTTCTGACAGGTTTGATTTTGACCTTGCCGTCTTCGTAAAAAACATCGAAAGAGAAGTTGTTGCCGAATTTCTGCTGAATGTCGCCGATTTTTTTTGAGAGCATTTCGGTTACAGCATCGAAACTGTATGCCCTGTTGGTGTATTTCTTACTTAACTCTATGAATTTATTGGCCGTCTGGTCGATCATGGCGCTCATTGCGAAAGCTTCGGCATCTTTCCTTTCAACGGAATCTGCCGCCGATTTCAGGTCGGAAAGGTCGCTGTTTCCGAATCCGCCGAAAAACTTTGTCCCTGGTTTGGCGCGTCCTTCCTCAATGTCGCGGACGCATCTTTCCCACTTCTGGCGGTAAGTTGTGAAACGGTTTATGAGCTGCGAAGCCAGATTCCTTTCGACCAGATTCTGTGAATCGGCCGCTCCTTTCATCAGAAGGTTTACTTCGCGCTTCATGTTTTCCAGAGCTTGAAGCGGGGCTTTTTTCTCCTGTGCGGAGAAATACATATTGAAATCGTGGTCTAATTTTTCAATTTTAGTGGCGAGTGTAGAGACAAATTCCGGAATCTGCATTATTTCTTTTTCGGAAGTTTGAGATCTTCGATCGTAATAAGTTCGGCCGGAGTCGCAACTTTGACTGCGTTGACTTCCCACTGAAGCTTGCCTGTCCAGTTGCCGTCAATGTCGCCTGCGTCGTAGCCGGGGATGATGATGTTCTTTTCCTCGCCCGGTTTGATCGGGTAGATTTCTTCGATCTGACGGGTGTAGATTACAAAGAAAGTTTTTTCGAAAAGGACTTTTTCTTCTTTGTCGTCCATGAATTTTACAAGAACGCCGACATAGCTGAGCGGTTTGTCGGTATTGTTCTTGACCGTAGCGTCCATCATATACTGTGTCTGGCCGTTTCCGAATTCGACTTCGCCGTTGCGGAGATCTTTGACTTCGATTTTGTCCTTGTAAAGTTTAGCTGTTTCGATAAGTTCCGGGTCGATGGGAATTTCGATCGAATCGCGTTTCTGCTCTTCAAGGATCTGGTCAATTCTCTCCTGGAGCCTGATCTGCCATTTTCCGTTGTTTTTGTTCGCATAGTATGTGATTTTTGCTTCAGGCAGTTTGTTGAAAGCGACTTTCTGGCCGAAATATTCGGTTTCAAGAATCGCCTTGTCGCCGGCTTCGTTGATCTTTATCGGTTTGTTTTTGAGGAACATCGCGTTGCCTGAAATGTTCTGCGCGTCTTCGATGAACTTTTTCTGGCCTACGACTTCCTGCGATTCCTGGTCAAGCATTTCCCATGCTTTTGCGAAATTCTTAGCCTTGAGAAGCTCGACATAGGATTCTATCGTTTTTTCCGCCTCGCCTTTCGAACCGGCGCATGAAACAGCGAAAAAAGCGACAAAAAGTGTGAAAATCAAACCTGTGAACTGAACCTTTTTCATTTTTTTACCTCGTTTTTTAATTATTTTCCGGAAAAACTTCTTTTGTGTCCTCAAAGTCAAGCCCGAGAGCCTCGATGATTTTTCTTTTTGTCGAAAGGCGGCAGTCATAGCCTTTTTCGATCCTGTCGAGAGTCACGAGAGAGATTTCCGCCTCGCGGGCAAGTTCGGTTTTGCTTATAAGCCTTTTTTCTCTGAAAATCTTCAAATTATTTATCTTTTCTTTTTCCATTTCAAACTCCTAAAAAACGCAAAATTCTAGTCTGAAACAAATTCAAGTCAAGTGTTTTGGATTTTTTTGTCACTTAAGCTTCAATTAAATTGACAAAATCGCGTTTTTGCGTAAAATGAGCCGGTTATTTTTTGTTTTGTCTTATTTTGGATATATGGAGTTTCGGATGAAAACAATTATTTCTGTTTTAGTTTTGATGTTTTCGGTTCTCTTGTTTGCAGAAAATGTTCCGCCGGCAAGTGCTGAAGAAGTTCCGGTTCCCGAATTTATCAATCTTGACAATGCGGATCTCAACTCGGCTCCCGAGGTTTATGAAGTCGCTCCTGGCGACACTCTCTGGGATATAAGCGAGAAAGAGCTTAAAAGTCCGTGGTACTGGCCGAAAGTATGGTCGCTCAACCCGCAGATCCAGAATCCGCACATGATCTATCCCGGTGACAAGATTTCGTTCCGTGAGACCGGTGAAATGACCATGCCCGGCAACGAAGGCGCAGGACGCGGCCCTAACGCAAACGGCGAATACGGTGCTGAAGGCGCAAACGGCGAATACGGCGAGAACGGCGAAGGCTATAACGCAGAATACGAGGATGAAGGTGAAACCGATTCCCTTGCTCAGACCGGAAAAACGCTTGATGCGACTCCCGAGAACTACAAGGAATTCGTAAAGCTCGGCGGCAAATACAGGATCGACCGTTTCAAACAGATCGACGATACGGTTTTCGATGTCGTTCAGAAAGGTTTTATCGGCAACACCGAAGAAGAAGAGCTGGCGAAGATCGTCGCTTCTTTCGAGCCGAAAGAACTTCTTGCGACCGGCGACAATGTATATGTTGAAATCGACGACAACAAAGATGAAAAAGATAAAAAAGACAAAGAGGAACATAAACCTCTGAATCTTCAGATCGGTGACTATGTCGAGATAATCAACATCGGCAAAAAAATCAAACACCCCGATTCGGGCGACAAAATCGGCTCGATTGTCGAGATAGTCGGACGCGGCAAGGTCCTTGACATCGGAAAGAAAAAGAAAGAAGACGATGACGACGAGGCAAGGATCGCGACAGTAAAGATCATCAAGGCTTACGATGCCATCGAGCGCGGTTTTTATGTACGCGAATACGTCGAGCAGGAAAACAATGTTCCCCTTAAAGAGACTGATTCCGACATAAAGGCTAAGATCCTCACCGGTTACGACCCGACTTTCTTCTATGGTCCGAACTACATCGTTTACCTTGACAAAGGCAGCGATGACGGTGTCGAGAAAGGAATCATGCTTTCGGTCTACAGAAAAGGCGACGGTCTGAAAGATCTCGAAGGAAAAGCTTCTCCGGCCAATCTGCCGTGGGAACTTATCGGCGAGCTTGTTGTCATTCAGGTTTCGGCGAAAACTTCCGCAGCGATCATTACAAACAGTATTACCGCTCTTGAAGCCGGTGATTCCGCAGTGACAGGCGAGATTGAAGAATAAACTTCCCGTCTTTTCACTTCTTTTATTCTCGATTTTTTTATTTCTTTTTGTCTGTTTCAATTTTTCGGATTCGTCTGCTCTCGGTGAAACCATTGAAAACGACAGGATCTTTTTCGCTGATTCAGGAAGTTTTGCGGCTGAAGTCGATTCCGCGCGGGATTTTCTGCTTCTTTACGGCAGGCTTGAAGAACAGGCTTTGTTTGAAGGCTTTCTGAATGAAAAACTGGCAGGGGTAGTGCGCGGCGCAGAGGCTGCAAAGGCCGGGACAAGTGAGCAGCTTGCGGCGCGGATCGGTGATTTCGCCGAAAAAATCTCGGCTAAAAGCAGAAGTCTCGCGGATTCGCACGGCGAGGAGAGGGTCCTTGTTGTTTCGTCGCTTGCGGAAGATCTTGCGACTTTGAAGGAAATAGTCAATCTGTCTGCGCAGCAGAAACTCGGGATGCTGAAATCGACTTACATCGTGTGGCAGGATTTTTTGAACAAAACAGTTATTGCCGTATCGGCACTTTTTCTCTTTTTTTCGTTTCTTCTGGCAGTCGACGCTATAAGATACCGCAATAAAGTCAAGGGTTTGACTTCAGCCATCGGCGTCGGCCCGAATGCCGGTCTTAAAGAAGCCGAAGAAAAGCTGCGTCAGATCTCGGAGCGCGGAGACAGCGAGATAGACGAACTTTCAAAGAAGTATGCCCGTGAACAGATCGTCGGAAAAAGAAAGGAAAATCTGCTCAACGCGATTCCGGAAGGGCTGATGGCGGTTTCTGCGGAATGTGTGATTTTTCTGAACAGGACGATGAAAGATTGGTTCGGTGCAGACCAGTCTGTGATCGGCGAAAAGCCCAGTGTCGTTTTCGAAAAAATCGGAATAAAGGGGAACGAGAAAAAGTTTTCCTTCAACGACGAGACTTATAGTCTTTCGGTTTTTGAAAACCAGAATGAAACCTTTTATATTATAAGGAATATAACCGAATCGGAGGAGCTTTCAAGCAAACTGCTTAACTCTGAGCGGCTGGCTTCGATCGGCGAAATGGCGGCGCGGATCACGCACGAAATCAGAAATCCGCTCAACACGATCAAGCTCAACAGCACATATCTTGCCGAAAATATAGATGAAATCGAATCTTCCGGAAAAAGTCAGCTGCTGCAGCTGATCGTAGGTGAAGTCGAACGGCTTGAACAGATCACGAACAAATATATGGGAATGGTTGCGTATCATAAAAACGAATCTGAGCCGGCCGGTGTCTCACTGCCGGACGACCTGCTCGAATTCATTTCGTTCCATCTGCCAGAGCTGCAGAAGCGGAACATCGACCTGACTGTCGGAAAAAACGAGGCGGTGAGTCTTTCTATTTCGATCGATTCATTCAAGGAAATCATGCTCAATCTGCTGAAAAACGCATGGGAAGAGCTTGAAAACGGCGGAAAAATAGCGGTCAGCATCAGCAGAAACGGCAGTTTTGCAGTAATTTCAGTCGAGGATTCCGGCCGCGGCGTGCCTGAAAGCGAACGCGAGGCTATTTTCAAAAATTTTTACACGAACAAGCCAGGCGGAACAGGGATCGGTCTCAGCCATTCGAGAAAACTGGCGACCGAAGCGGGCGGAAAACTTTATGCAGCTGCTTCGGAGCTCGGCGGCGCCGCGTTTATTCTTGAACTACCGCTAGTAAAAAAAGCGTAAAATTAAAGTTTTTGCATAAAAACAGTTTTCGGCTAGAATATTCCGCTTTTTGTGTTTTATTTCGATGGAGACTGTAATGAAAAAAATCGGATTTGTATTGACCGCGCTTTTAGCGGTTCTTTTTGCCGTTTCATGCGGATCCGGCAGCAGCAACTCGTGTTCAAGTAACGAGGAATGCCCGTCAGGACAGTGTGATCTTGAAAAAGGTGAATGCATGCCGGACAAAAATTCTGATGATCCTTCCAAAGATCCGCAGGAGGAATCGAATCTGGGCGACCAGGACTCGAAAACAGACGAAGACGGTGAACCTCACTCTGAAAGCGGTTATGTAACAGAATGCACTCCCGGTGAAACCCGGGAGTGTTACGAAGGTCCGAGCGGCACAAAAGGTCGGGGAATCTGTAAAGCGGGCGTGATGACCTGTATCGAGGACGGTACTGACTGGAGCGAATGTGTCGGACAGGTGCTTCCCGAGGTCGAAAAATGCGGTGACGGAATCGATCAGGACTGCGACGGCAGCGATATGACCGTAGAAAATGCCACTGATATGGACGGCGACGGCTACACATACTGCACAGGCGACTGCTGCGAAACAGGTTGGGAGTGTGTCGGCACTGATCCTGAAAGAATCAATCCCGGTGCTTTCGAAGTTCCGGGCAACGGTTTTGACGACAACTGCAACGGCACGGTCGACGAAACTTCGGACAGCCAGGATGCCGGGATCAGCAAGGATACGACAGATCCGGTCGAACTTACGAAAGCTATGGATATCAATCCGGTAAAGGACGAAAAATCTTACGGAATAGTCAGCGCGAAACTGCTTTATCCGGACGGATCGGAAGGAGAGATCGAAAAATCGCAGTATGCGGTTCTCGACAGTTTCGGACAGCATATTCTTCCCAGAAACGGAAGCAAACTCCTTGCTTTTTCGACAGGCGATATCAACGCCAATCTTGACGGTTCATCAATAGATACCCAATTTAGCAGCAACGCAACCGAGGAAAACCCCGACGAAACTCACAAAAGTGAGCCACCTGCTGACTGGTTTCAGGCAAACGGCGGCCAGACTTTTCCTGACGCACCGGGGTGCGCTGGCGGCGGTCTTATGCAGGAAAGTACAAATCCGGGCAAACCGCCTGTAAGAGATCCGATCATGCTTGAACTTGAACTCAGAGCACCGAACAATGCAGAGGCTTTCAGCATTGATGTTTACTATATTTCAGCAGAGTTCCCTGAGTGGGTCTGCAAGTATAACGACTTTTTCGTAATGCTTCTTGACACTTCTTTCAAGACAGACAATCCTGAGTTGCAGAATCCGGCTGACAAAAATATCGCGATGGACGGGAATAAGAATCCGCTTGGAATAAACCTTGCAAAATCTGGCCTTTTCAATGTATGCTGCCCGAGAAACAACTTCCCGAGCTGTCAGGGTGACGCAGATCTCAAAGGAACAGCTTTTACAAGCAACAACTGCGGCATGCCTATGACTAGCAACCACGGCGCAACGGGCTGGCTTACAGTTCGCGGAAACATTGTGCCGGGCGAGAATTTCAAACTCAGACTGGCACTCTGGGATACAAACGATCATGCTCTTGACAGTTTGGTTCTGCTTGACAACTTCACCTGGTATGAATCGGCGAAAAAGCCGGGAATCGCTCCGAAATAGCTCCGCTGTTTTCTTTTAATTAGAATCTGTATCCGATTTCCGCATTGAAGTGAAGCGGAAGGAACTCTATTGGAAGTGCATCATAGAAACCAAGTCTTAAGACCATATTGTTTTTAAAGACTAGATCTGTCGCAAGTCCCCATGTAAATCTTAGGAAAGTGTAGTATTCACTGTCCGATTGTCTGTGTCCGATATCGAAAAACATCTCTGCATCTTTGTTCGGCACGGCCATGATCACATTGAGGCCCGCCGCAGCCCAGAGCCCTACGAACTTAAGATGATTGTTTCTTACAGGAAAATCGTAACGCAGTTTTGCTTTGACCGGAATGAAAAATGTCGCGTGGCCGTATTCACCTTTCAAAGTCGGGTTGACTCTGAAAGCAAAATCTAATCCTACCTGAAAATTCGGAACTGTAGTCGTGAAAGAGATATCGACCCCGGCATTGACTGTCATCCAAAGCGGCCAACCGCCTCCGAAACCTACTGTCGGAGTGACGAAGACTGCTCTTTTTTCGCTCTCTGCTGTTTTTTCAGCAACCGGAGTTTCAGGTTGCTTGACTTCATCCTGATTTTTTACCGTTTCTTCGGCTGACAAAATTCCGAAAACGAGAATCAAACTCAAAACAATCAATAATTTTCGCATCTGTAACCTCATAATCAAAGAAAAATAACGCAATATTATTATCCGATCCATTGAAAAAGCAATACTAGATTTACATTCATGTGAAAGACTGGTTTAACTGCGACGTAATCACCTGCGCCGCGCCGAATCTCCGCGATCCGGCCAACCGCTACCCTTCAGAAACAGCCCGGCAGTAGTCGCCGATGTCAGGCTTTCACTCGCAAAAGAATACGAACACGCCTTCAAGACGATCGAGTTCGCGGTATACTGCCCGCCGTTTGACGACACGAATTACCGGATTTTTTCAAAATTGTCGTAACGGCGTTACGAAATAAAAAAGGCGGCCCGAAGGCCGCCAATTTGAAATCAACTTATTCCCCTCTCTGCCATTTGAGCACAGGTTTTCTTGCTGCCAGGGTTTCGTCCGGGCGGCTGAT
>DBYC01000036.1:4615-7802 GCA_002310035.1 bacterium UBP6_UBA1196 | reverse complement strand
TCGATGAGAGCTTTTGCGATATCCATGGTCGTGATGTGGTTCGGCATCTCGGAATCGTCGAAAACGACTTCGTGGAGCGTGTCTGATTTGTATTTGAGGTGATAGTAGTCACGAAGGCACGCTTTGATGTAATTCGCGTTGAGAACAGCGTTCTGCGCAGTTTCGCCAAGGTGTTCCTTGCCGTATTCAAGGATATAGATAAACGCTTTGAGCGTTACGCCCATATTTCCGTAGAATGAGCGGACTCTTCCCATCGAGTTGTCGGAGTCGTTGAAGGTGTAAAGACCGTCTTTTTCGACTACGAACGGATTCGGAAGGAATTCGACAAGTTTCTGGCATACGCCGACTGGACCTGCTCCTGGGCCGCCGCCGCCGTGAGGCGTAGAGAAGGTTTTGTGAAGGTTGTAGTGGAGAACGTCGATTCCCATATCTCCAGGTCTTGCCATGCCGAGAAGTGCGTTCATGTTCGCGCCGTCGCCGTAAACAAGGCCGCCTGCGTCGTGGACCATCTTCGTGATTGCGAGGATGTCGCTCTCGAAAACGCCGAGTGTGTTCGGGTTGGTGAGCATGATGCCTGCAACTTCGTCGGTAAGAAGCGATTTGAGCGTGTCAAGGTTGACTTTTCCGTGCTCGTCGCTCTGAAGGACGACAACTTCAAATCCGTTGAGAGCGCAGCTTGCGGGGTTCGTGCCGTGTGCGCTGTCGGGGATGATTATTTTTTTACGTTTCTTGTCGCCCATTTTGTCGAAATAGCTTCTGATGATGCCGATTCCGGTGTATTCACCGTGAGCACCGGCCGAAGGATTGAGCGTGCAAGCCGCGAATCCGCCGATTTCAGCGAGCATTCTCTGCATTTCGAACATGATCTTGAGAGTTCCCTGTGCGTAAGGTGCCGGAGTTTCGGGGTGAAGTTCCGTGAACTGCGGGTTGCGGACAAGTTTTTCGTTTATCTTCGGGTTGTATTTCATCGTGCAGCTGCCGAGCGGATAGAAACCGTGGTCAAGGCTGTAGTTGTAGGTCGAAAGTCTTGTGTAGTGGCGGACTACATCGACTTCGCTGAGTTCCGGAAGGTCAAGGTCTGCTCTGCGGAGCTCTGCCGGAAGAATGTTCTCCGCTCCTTCGAGATTCTCTTCGGGAAGCGAGTAACCGCGTCTTCCTTCGCGGCTTCTTTCAAAGATTACCGATTCTTTGAGTTTGAGGTCTTTCATTCCGGGGTAACTCATTTTGCACCTCCTGTAACTTCTTTAAGTGCCGCGACAAATTTGTCGAGCTCTTCGTAGCTGTGGATCTCCGTGGTGTTTACGATGATTGCGTTCTCAAGTTCCGGATAGTATTTTTTCGCAGCGATTCCGCCGAGGATCCCTTTCTCAGCGAGTGCTTTGAGTGCGCAGCAAGCGCAGCCGGGGGTGAGGATCGTGAATTCGTTGTAGTTGCTTCCTTTGAAAGCGACTTTGCACGGAGTTTCCTTCTCGATTTTGTTCTTGAGGTAGTCTGCGCGTTTGAGGTTCATGAGCGCGACTTCCTTCATACCCTGTTTGCCCATCGTAGCGAGGTAAATCGAAGCCGCCGTCGCCATAAGTCCCTGGTTGGAGCAGATGTTCGAGGTCGCTTTTTCGCGTTTGATGTGCTGCTCTCTGGCCGAAAGTGTGAGAACGAAGCAGCGGTTGCCGTTCTTGTCGACTGTCTGGCCGATAAGTCTGCCGGGCATCTTTCTCATGTATTTTTCCTTGCAGGTGAAAAGACCTACGCCGGGACCGCCGAAGTTTACCGGGATTCCGAGTGCCTGGCCGTCGCCGACAGCGATGTCAGCGTCGATGTCGCCGGGAGTCGCGAGGATTCCGAGAGCCGTTGTTTCGGTGATCACCGGAATGAGCAACGCGCCCTTTTCATGCGTAACTTCGGAAATCTTGCGGATGTTTTCGATCATTCCGAAGTAGTTCGGATACTGGAAAACTACGCAGATCGTGTCTTCGTCGATTTTTGCAAGTTCCTTTTCTGCAACGCAGCCCGTAGCACCGTCCATTTCAAGAAGTCCGATAGAATCTACGACGAAGCCTGTGTAGGTCCTGATCGTCTGGATGTACTGCGGGTTGACGGTAGAAGCGATGAGGACTTTGTGTCTCTTCGTCTGGATCTTGTGCGACATGAGAACAGCTTCAGCTGCAGCGGTCGCGCCGTCATACATCGAAGCGTTCGCAACATCCATTTTGAAAAGGTTCGCGATCATCGTCTGGAACTCGAATATAGCCTGAAGCGTTCCCTGGCTGACTTCGGGCTGGTAGGGAGTGTATGAAGTGTAGAACTCGCTTCTCGAGATCATCTGGTCAACGAGAGCGGGGCAGTGGTGTTTGTAGCAGCCGCCGCCGAGGAAGGAAAGCATGTTTGCGCCGGTGTTTTCCTTGCCGAGTTCGTCCATGATTTTTTCAAGTTCAGGTTCGCTTTTTGCAGAGGGGATGTCCAGCTCTTTTTTGAGAAGAACATTCTGCGGAAGCGGGGAGAAGAGGTCGGAAACCGACTTTACGCCGATTTTATCGAGCATCTCTTTCCTTTCTTTATCCGTTATCGGAAGGTATCTCATTTTTTACCTCTCAAATTTTTAATAAAAAAAGGGGAACGAAAAACGCTCCCCCGAATCAAAAATCCTCTGAAACACTTAGTCTTCCTGAGTTGCAAGGAATTCTTCGTATTCTTCAGCGGTCATAAGCGAGTTGAAATCCTCGTCGCTTTCCGCTTCGACTTCGTAAAGCCATCCGTCGCCGTAGCAGTCGCTGCTTACTGTCTCGGGGCTGTCTTCAAGCATGTCGTTTACAGCAACGATCGTTCCCGAAATCTGGTTGCAGATGTCTTCGGAGCTTTTTACTGTCTCGATCGTGCAGTCAACGCCGTCTTTGTCGATAACGGTCTCAGTTTCCGGAAGTTCGACGTAGGTGATGTCGCCGGCATGCTGAGCTGCGAAATCGGTGATACCGAGGCGGTATCTTTTGTTGCCGAGATCCTTTACCCATTCGTGGGTTTCCGAGTACCTGAGTTCGGAAGGAACATTGTAGTTTGCCATGATTTTCTCCTCAAAAAAAGTTATTAAAAGTTATAACATAGAAGCCATTTTCTTTCTTGAAGTGCCTTTTACAAGCGGGGTCGCCTTGACGAAAGCCTTGAAAGTCTTGCCTTTTTCGTTAAGAAGCTCGAT
>DBYC01000036.1:4324-4527 GCA_002310035.1 bacterium UBP6_UBA1196 | reverse complement strand
TTGTAGAGAACTTTCGAGTGGTCGCCGGGTTTTCTCTTGCCTTCAACTGTGATCGCGTAAGCGAAGATCGTTCCTTTTGCAGCCATAAGCGGCTCTTTGCCGATGAAATCGTGTTCGTAGCTGATCGCGAATTCCCACGGAGTTCCAGCTGCGACTACGTCCGGACGTACTTCGTGGCCCGAAAGCGGAAGACCTGCTTCAAG
>DBYC01000036.1:2942-4307 GCA_002310035.1 bacterium UBP6_UBA1196 | reverse complement strand
AGAAGGAGATCCCAAAGTTTTACAGTCTCTTTGATGTCGCAGTAGATTTCGAAACCGATCTCGCCGGTGTAGCCCGTTCTGCTGAGGAGAACTTTGATCCCGTCAAGGTTTACGTTGTCTGCGAAGCGGAAGAATTTAAGCCCTTCGATCGCTTCTCTTCCTGCGATCTCGGCGATAAGTTTCGGAGCAGCAGGGCCCTGAAGGTCAAGTTTGCAGGTAGAAGCGCTGATATTTTCAAGTTTCATGTCGGGAAGAGCGTTCTTTTTCAGCCATTCGAAGTCGCTGTCCTGAGTTCCAGCGTTGACAACGAGCATCCATTTTTCTTCGTTGAAGCGGTAAACGATGCAGTCGTCGATTACACAGCCTTTCTCGTTGAGCATGAAGTTGTACTGAGCCTGACCGTCCTCGATAGCTCTTACATCGTTGGTGAGGATCTTCTGCCAGAAAGCGAAAGAATCCTTTCCGGTGATGATGTATTCACCCATGTGGCAGATGTCGAAAAGACCGCAGTTTTCACGCGTTGCCTTATGCTCGGCAGTCTGACCGGTTTTATACCACAGCGGCATGTCCCATCCGCCGAATTCAGCCATTGTAGCGCCCATTGCTACGTGTCTTTCAAATAACGGAGTCTTGTTCATAGTTCCCTCTCTTAAATTTATAAGAAAACAAAAATCGGTTGTTTATAGTAAAAAAAATATTCAATGCAAGGAAAACGGAGGGAAAATCGTATCTATTAAAATCTGTGGATATATTCAGGCTTTCCGACAACGATTTCACCGTTTCCGATGTTTTTGACCGAATATCCGAAACCTCCTTCCGGTGAATCGGGCTGGAACGCGCATTTTTTAAGGGCTTCGATAAATTCTCCGTTTTCGGCTTTCGCGCAGAAAATCATTCCGCCGGTACCAAAAGTTTTTCCGCCTGCGATAAAAAGGTCTGATGTTTCTGAAATTTTTATCATGTCGAAATCGCTGAGATTTCCTTCTCCGTACCCTTGGTTTTCAGGAACGCTGAGTGCTCCTCCCTGATGGAAATCTGCGGCTCTATCAAAATAAACTGCACCTGAATTTCCGGCTTTCGGAGCAAGCATGCCGATATATTTTTCGCCGGCAATTTCAACGATTTTGACCATGCTTCCGAACTGAGAATCCTGCAGTCCGAAAAACTTTTCCGAAGCGCCTGCAAACCAGTTTTCTCCGCCGAAATAAATGTAGATTCCGCCTGAATTTGCGGAATTTCCGCTTTCTTTCAATCCCCAGCCTGCAACAATGAGATCGGGCAGACTATCGCCGTTGAGGTCGTCTGCAAGCATAGAACTGCCGAAATACTGAGCTTTTTCTTCAACTTCGGGAAGAAGCACCGAAT
>DBYC01000036.1:0-2789 GCA_002310035.1 bacterium UBP6_UBA1196 | reverse complement strand
GCTTTCTGGATATATGTGGAGGAAAGGCGTGAAATCGAAGTGTTTTCCTCATTCCAGCCGGAAGCGTCGCCATAGAAAACGACGATTTCACCTGCCGCGTAAAGCTCTCCGAACGGTGCAAGATGCGATGAAACCGCAAGATCGTCAAAACCGTCGCCGTTGATATCGCAAAGTTCCGCGGCGGTATATCCGAAGCCGACATTGAGCGATTTTTCCGGGTGATTCAGCACGAAAGCGGCATCTTCAAGTTTTTCGACCTTTTTCTCTTTTTCGAAAATGTAGAGTTTTCCGGTCGCCTTGTCCCAGTCAAAAGCCGGGATAGACTCGTGGATCGCGCTCACAGCCCAGTATTTGTCGCTTAGCGTCAGAATAGAAAAACCGAAAAATCCGCCGTTTCCCAAAATCTCTCTCGACTGGGCATTCCCCAATTCGTCGAAATCTGAAAAAATGTAGATCCCGCCGGTCTGAAGTTCTTCATAATCAGTGTCTTCATCTGGAGTTTCAGCGCTGTCTTCATCGGTGTTTTCGTCAGGAATAACAGCTTCGTCAGTTTCTTCAACCGCGTTGTCCGTATCGGAAACCGGCACAGAATCTTCATCATTTTCACCCGGCTCAACAGCATCGGAATCTTCAGCCGGAATGTTCTCATCCGGAATATCGCTTTCGTTATCCGATGAACCTCCGCCGCATGCGATCAGCACGGCGCAAAGCATAATTGCAATGATTTTAAGTAATGTCGGCATCTTTTTCTCCCAAAAAAAGACAATAAAACGGGCGATTATATATATAATTGAAAAATTTGACAGAATAATTCCGAGTATGAATTTCTCTCTTTTTCAAAATTCATTTTTTACATTTTTTCACTTGCCAATATGCAGATAAAAAGTATGCTTTGTCAGTTGTTTTTAACACATGAACGAACAGCCTGAAAGCTGTGAGGGAGATTGATATGTGGATTATTGTTTTGGCAGCAATATTGCCGGGACTGATTCTGCTTTACTATGTTTACAGCAGAGACTTCAATCCTGAACCTAAACGCATGGTTTTCAAGGGATTTTTTTACGGAGTTCTGTCGGTTTTTGTGTCAACCGTGATTTCAACGCCGCTGATGTTCCTCGGGCTGTTTACGAAAGATCCCGGAACTTTGGCTGAGGCTGCCAAAATATCCTTTTTCGGAGCGGCTGTTCCCGAAGAAAGTGCAAAACTGCTGATGCTCTGGCTTCTGCTTCGCAAAAATCCGGAATTTGACGAGCGCTACGACGGCTTGGTTTATGCTGCCAGTGTAGGATTGGGTTTCGCCTGTGTCGAAAACCTCATGTATGTGCTTACTTCCGGTTCCGCATGGTTTGCCATGAGCGCTTCCCGTGCATTGTTTGCTGTGCCGGGACATTTTGCGTTTGCGATAGCGATGGGATATTACTATTCCAAAAACCACTTTTCATGGCACAAGAGCACATTTTGGAGCAGGTTGAGAATCTGGCTGATTCCTGTTTTTCTTCATGGAACCTACGACACGCTTGCTTTCTCGTCACAAATCGCCACGATGTGGTCTTTCCTCATTATGGCAGCCTTTGTTTTTTTCTGCATCAAGCTTTTTAAATTTACAAGAAAGAGGATCCTTGCCGAAGCCGAACGTAACAGGTGTGAGGCACTCAGCATTACCAAAAATCTTTTTCCGCGGACAGGCGGCGGTGACAGGTAATTATTTGCGGTGAGAAAGTTCTCAAAAATTTGACAGTAATATTTATTCCCGTAAAAGTGCGGGACTTTTTTCGTTGGAGAATGCTTTGAGTGAAATTCCAGAAAATATCGTTTCCGCGATGATGAAAAGAGCGGTCGAGCTTTCAAAACTGGCGACGGTGAAAACCTATCCCAATCCGAAAGTCGGGGCCGTAATTTTTGATGACGAGGGAAAGATCGTTTCGGAAGGCTGGACACAGGAATACGGTCGTGACCATGCCGAAGCAGATGCACTCAGAAAAATCGGTTTCAAGGCGCCCGGACTTAACATGGCTGTCACACTTGAACCCTGCAACCACTACGGAAAGACTCCACCTTGCGCAAAAGCTATACTGGAAGCGGGTATCAAAGCAGTTTTTGTAGCAAAAAAGGAAGAAAACGCAAAAGCCGTAGGCGGACTTGATTTTTTGATCCAAAATGGCGTTAAAGGTGCATTGATAAAGGGTTTTGCAGCAGAAGTCGAAGAGATAAACCGCTTCTTTTTCAAGGGGATCAGAACGAATCTGCCCTGGATAACGGTGAAAGTTGCCATAAGTAAGGACGGTTTTATAACGCAAAAAGTGGGCGAAAGGTGCATCATCAGCGGCTCAGAGGCACAAATCTATGTCCATAAACTCAGAAGCGAGCACTCCGCGATCGCAGTCGGCGCGAATACCGTAAATATCGACGATCCAATGCTGACAGTAAGGCTGGTAGAGGGCTTCGACCCGCAGCCGGTTATTTTCAGCAGGAATTTCTCGCTTAATTTGGATTCAAAGGTGCTGAAAAGAGATCCGATAATCTTTACAAGTGCCAGGGAAGCGCGTGAAATCAGCTCGAAAGGGCCTAAAACCGAAATTTTGCCCGAAAATTTTGAACTAAAAGTTGCCCTTTCAATTCTTTACACAAAATATAAGATCAATTCCGTTCTTCTTGAAGGTGGCGCAAACCTCGTAAAAGCCTTTATGGAAGCAGGTCTGGCGGATGAATTTCAACTGATCGAATCGGAAAAAATTTTCGGAAGAGGGCTAAAACTTTTTAATAAAGAAACCAAAAAACTTTTTGAAAAT